>NZ_JBNNGV010000002.1:56078-374457 GCF_050268485.1 Pseudomonas sp. NPDC078416
GTAGGAGCGCGCTTGCCCGCGAATGCGATCTGCCTGAGCCAACAATGGCGCCTGACACACCGCATTCGCCAGCAAGCCGGCTCCCACAGGTTTTGTGCCTGACGCTGAAATCCAGCCTAAGCAAATCCGTTGTAGGAGCGCGCTTGCCCGCGAATGCGATCTGCCTGAGCCAACAATGGCGCCTGACACACCGCATTCGCCAGCAAGCCGGCTCCCACAGGTTTTGCGCCTGGTGCTGAAATCGCGGGCAAGCGCGCGCCTACGATGAGCTGCGGCCGCATTGCATCACCCGGGGCGGCAATTCACTCCAGCCGCAAGAACCGCATCAACTCTTCCTTCTGGGCCATCGCGTCGCGGCGGCCCAGTTCGATGAGCTCGCTGCAATAACCCGACTCGAACAGCAGATAGCTCAGCACCCCTGCCCCGCTGGTCTTGGTCGCACCGGGGCCGCGCAGAAACGTGCGCAGCGCCGGGGGCAGTTCGCGGCGATGGCGGGCGGCGATTTCGTCGATGGGCTGGCTGGGCGAAATCACCAGCACTTCAACCGGCGCCAGGGACTGAATGGGCGTCGATTCTGACGACTGCGGCCTGGGCACTTCGGGCCCAGGCAACATACGGCTGACCAGATTCAGCCGCTCCAGCAACTCAATGTCACTCTCAAGGCTGTCAATGAACGTGCTGTTGAGCATGTGCCCGCCGATCTGCGCAAGGCTCGGCTGCGTGCCACGGACCGCGCGCGGCACAGGCGGATTCGCGCCGGGGCCACGGGGGTTGCCGCTGACGCCCACCACCAGCACGCGGTTAGCGCCCAAGTGCAACGCCGGACTGATCGGCGCTGACTGCCGCACCGCGCCGTCACCGAAATATTCCTGCCCCAGCTTCACTGGCGCGAACAGCAAGGGAATCGCCGAACTGGCCAGCAGATGGTCGATCGTCAAGCGCGTCGGCAGGCCGATCCGGCGGTGCCGCAGCCAGGACTCGATTGTGCCTTTGCCCTGATAAAACGTGACCGCCTGCCCCGACTCATAACCAAACGCTGTGATCGCGACCGCGCGCAGATGCTTTGCTTCGATGGCTTCCTGGATGCCGTCCAGGTTGAGCCGCGCGGTCAGCAGATCCTTGAGCGGCGAACTGTTGAGCAGCGCCACCGGCACCTGTTGCCGACCGATGCCCAACAGGCTGCGACCGAAGAACCGCGCGGCCTGCCGGACGACACCGGCCCAGTCGCTGCGCAATACCTGATGGCTGCGAAAGCCCTGCCAGAAGTCGGTCAGTTCGTGGATCGCCGTGCGAAATTGCGCGGCGCCGCTGGCCAGCTTCACCGCGTTGATCGCCCCGGCGGAGGTGCCGACGATGACCGGAAAAGGGTTTTTGGCGCCGACGGGCAGCAGGTCGGCGATGCCGGCGAGCACGCCCACCTGATACGCCGCGCGGGCACCGCCGCCGGACAGGATCAGCCCGGTGACGGGCTCGACGCCGGAAGGTAGGGCTGAGGCGTCGCGCACCGATTGTTGTTCTATGGCGCTGGTCGTCATGGGTTTTCAGCTCTTGGTTCAGCCACGCTTCTTGTACAGCTTCGGCTCACCCGGCGGCCGGCTCTTGAAACGCCGGTGCGCCCATAGGTACTGCTCGGGGCAGGCGGTGACGGCGCGCTCGACCCATTGATTGATGCGAATGCAGTCCGCCTCGTCGCTCTCCCCCGGAAAATCGCTCAGCGGCGGATGGATCACCAGCCTGTAGCCACTGCCATCGGCCAGACGCTCCTGAGTGAACGGCACGACCAGCGCGTGGCCGAGCTTGGCAAATTTACTGGTGGCCGGCACAGTGGCCGCCTGAATGCCGAACAGCGGCACGAAGATGCTCTGCTTGGCGCCGTAGTCCTGATCCGGCGCATACCAGATCGCCCGGCCTTTGCGCAGCTGCTTGATCATGCCGCGCACGTCTTCGCGCTCTACGGCAATGGAATCCATGTTGTGCCGCTCTCGGCCACGCCGCTGCACGTAATCGAACAGCGCGTTCTTGTGCTCGCGGTACATGCCGTCGATGGTGTGCTGCTGACCGAGCAGGGCTGCGCCGATTTCAAGGGTTGTGAAGTGCAGGGCCATGAGGATCACGCCCTTGCCGTCCAGCTGCGCCTGCTTTAAATGATGAAGACCTTCGATGTGGGCCAGCCTCGCAAGACGGGGTTTGCTCCACCACCAGCTCATGGCCATCTCGAAAAAGGCGATGCCGGTGGAGGCGAAGTTTTCCTTGAGCAGGCGTTTGCGCTCGGCCTTTGAATACTGGGGGAAACACAGCTCGAGGTTGCGCGCGGCAATCACCCGTCGATCGGTCGCCTGGTAGTACATGACCCAGCCCAAAGCACGGCCAACCACCAGCAACACGCGAAACGGCAACTGCACGATCAGCCAGAGCAAGCCCAGCCCCAGCCACAGCAGCCAGAAGCGGGGATGAAGAAAGTGAGCTCGAAAACGCGGGTGATCCATTACAGCTTCCGTCAGGACAAAGGCGGGCATTCTACATCGGTTCGCGCGGATCGTGCCGCCGTCGGTTGCGCCTCCCTTGCGGCTGGCGGGCGTTATCGTTATAAGTCTCGGCACTTTTAGCGACAAGCCGCTGTATGCCGACATGAGCCAAATCGAATTGCAAGACAAGGACCCCGTGTTTCAGTTGAAGGGCAGCATGCTGGCCATCACTGTGCTGGAACTGGCCCGCAACAACCTCGAAGCGCTGGATCGTCAACTGGCGGCAAAAGTCGCCCAGGCGCCGAACTTCTTCAGCAATACACCGCTGGTGCTGGCCCTCGACAAACTGCCGCCGGATGAAGGCGCCATCGACCTGCCGGCGATGATGCGCATCTGCCGTCAACATGGTCTGCGCACCCTGGCCATCCGTGCCAACCGAATTGAAGACATCGCCGCCGCCATTTCCATCGACCTGCCGGTGCTGCCGCCTTCAGGCGCGCGCGAGCGACCGCTTGATCCGACGGAAGGCGAAGTCAAAAAGAAGCCTGAAATCATCGAAAAGCCGCCCGAGCCGCTGATAAAGCCGACCAAGATCATCACTGCCCCCGTGCGCGGCGGTCAGCAGATCTACGCCCAGGGCTCGGATCTGGTGGTGATTTCCTCAGTCAGCCCCGGCGCCGAACTGCTCGCCGACGGTAACATTCATGTGTACGGCCCGATGCGCGGCCGAGCGCTGGCGGGGATCAAAGGCGATACCAAGGCACGAATTTTCTGCCAGCAAATGGTCGCCGAACTGATCTCCATCGCCGGTCAGTACAAGGTGTCCGAAGACCTGCGCCGGGATCCGCTGTGGGGGGCCGGTGTGCAGATCAGTCTGTCCGGGGACGTGTTGAACATCACCCGTCTTTAACGGATACTGCGCCATTTTTAAGCCACTCTGATTCGTCGCGAAAACGACGCGAAGGCACCGGGACGTTCGGGATATTTTTTTGTTTTCCCGAACAGGAATTCCTTTCACGGGTTCCGATCACCGCCCTCGCCCGCTTTAGTTGCGCCGTCACGAGGGGCTCTTCAGGGACTCAACGTCCTTTTCCTCTAGGGGTGATACACCTTGGCCAAGATTCTCGTGGTTACATCCGGCAAGGGTGGTGTGGGCAAGACCACCACCAGCGCCGCCATCGGTACCGGTCTCGCATTGCGCGGCCACAAAACGGTCATCGTCGACTTCGACGTCGGCCTGCGTAACCTCGACCTGATCATGGGTTGCGAGCGTCGCGTCGTTTATGACTTCGTCAACGTAGTCAACGGCGAAGCCAACCTGCAGCAAGCGCTGATCAAGGACAAGAAGATCGAAGGTCTTTACGTCCTCGCCGCCAGCCAGACCCGTGACAAAGACGCGCTGACCAAGGAAGGCGTGGAAAAAGTCCTGATGGAACTCAAGGAAACCTTCGAGTACGTCGTCTGCGACTCCCCTGCCGGTATCGAAACGGGCGCTCACCTGGCGATGTATTTCGCCGACGAAGCCATCGTCGTGACCAACCCGGAAGTGTCCTCGGTTCGTGACTCGGACCGCATGCTGGGCCTGCTGGCCAGCAAATCCCGTCGCGCCGAGCGTGGCGAAGACCCGATCAAGGAGCACTTGCTCCTGACCCGTTACAACCCTGAGCGCGTGAGCAAGGGCGAGATGCTGGGCGTTGAAGACGTCAAGGAAATCCTCGCCGTGACCCTGCTGGGCGTGATTCCGGAGTCCCAGGCCGTACTCAAGGCGTCCAACCAGGGCGTGCCGGTCATCCTTGATGATCAGAGCGACGCTGGCCAGGCGTACAGCGATGCCGTTGACCGTCTGTTGGGTAAAGACCGTGAGCACCGCTTCCTGGACGTACAGAAAAAAGGATTTTTCGAACGCCTGTTCGGGGGTAACTGATGAGCATTTTTGACTTCTTTCGTGCCAACAAAAAGCCCAGCACCGCGTCGGTAGCGAAAGAGCGTCTACAGATCATCGTGGCGCATGAACGCGGCCAACGCAGCACCCCGGATTACCTGCCTGCCTTGCAAAAGGAGTTGGTCGAGGTGATCCGCAAGTACGTCAATATCGGTAACGATGACGTGCATGTCGCCCTTGAAAACGACGGCAGCTGCTCGATTCTGGAACTGAATATCACCCTGCCTGATCGTTGATCGAGAAGGCAGTCGCCACGGCGGCCCGGTTGCCTGACTCCCTTTGCGGAATCAGGTAAGCGCGCCGCCGTTGGCGTTCCTGAAGACCTGTTTTCTGCGCCGCGATGGCTGTCTTGATCGTGCTGCGCCTGTTTGAGTGATGAGGCGTTCCATGCCGCTGTCCAACGTTCATATCCTCCATCAGGACGACGCTGTCCTGGTGGTAAACAAACCCACCCTGCTGCTTTCGGTCCCTGGTCGCGCTGACGATAACAAGGACTGCCTGATTACCCGGCTGCAGGAAAACGGCTACCCCGAGGCGCGCATCGTCCATCGGCTGGACTGGGAGACGTCGGGGATCATTTTGCTGGCCCGAGACGCGGACACCCACCGTGAGTTGTCCCGGCAGTTTCATGACCGCGAGACGGAGAAGGCCTACACGGCGCTGGCCTGGGGCCAGCCAGACCTGGACAGCGGCAGTATCGATCTGCCGTTGCGCTACGATCCGCCGACCAAGCCGCGTCATGTGGTGGATCATGAGTTCGGCAAGCATGCGTTGACGTTCTGGAAGGTGCTGGAGCGGTATGACACCCATTGCCGGGTTGAGCTGACGCCGATCACAGGGCGGTCGCATCAGTTGCGGGTGCATATGTTGTCGATCGGGCATCCATTGTTGGGCGACGGTTTGTATGCGCATCCGGAGGCGCTGGCAGCGTACCCGCGGTTGTGTCTGCACGCGAGCATGCTGGCGTTTACCCATCCGGGGACAGGTGAGCGGTTGCGGTTCGAGTGTCCGGCGCCGTTTTGATTTTGTTAGTCAGAACAGGGTGAAGATCAAGAACATCTGCCTGACGGCAGATCATTTCGCCTTCGGCGACTTACTTTTGAAAAGCACCAAAAGTAAGCAAAAGTGCCTGCTCCTGGTTGGGCCCGACTTCGTCGGGTTCCCTCACTCCGACGATGCTCCGTGGGCCCGCGCCGAACGGACATCCATGTCCTGACGGCGCTCTCGCCGCATCCATGCGGCTCGACCCACTCCACATCGTCTGCGCTCGGCCTGCACCAAAGTCGCGTTTTGCGGTGTCTGGACTTTTTGCGTATGAAGATCAAAAGCACAGCAACAGCAACAGCAACAGCAACAGCATTCGCGAGCAAGCTCGCTCCCACAGGGAGGGAGTCAGGCTGCAGAACTGCCAGCGCCCAGACTGGCCCCTTCCCGGCTGAAGCCGGTCCCACTAAAAAGCACCGCGTACGGTCAGTGGGACCGGCTTCAGCCGGGAAGCTTTTGATCTTGATCTCCGTACACAAAAAGCCCAGTCACCGCCAATCGCGACTTGGGTGCAGGCTGAACGCAGGTCTCGCGCAGTGGGCCGAGCCGCATGGATGCGGCGAGAGCGCCGTCAGGACATGGATGTCCGTTCGGCGCGGGCCCACGGAGCGAGACCGGAGTGAAGGAACCCGACGAAGTCGGGCCCAACCAGGAGCAAGCACCCTTGGTTACTTGGGGATGGTGCGACTTTCGACTTTTCCAAGTAACTCGCCGAAGGCGAAACAGCCTGCCCCCAGGCAGGCGCTCTTGATCTTAAGGATCTTGATCTTGATCTCGATCAAAACCCCTTTTGGCCTGTAAACTCCCGCCCATTGCTGCCTGGAGTAACCTATGCGCGAAGAGTTGAATCAGGGCCTTATCGATTTCCTGAAGGCCTCCCCCACCCCCTTTCATGCCACCGCCAGCCTCGTCCAACGCCTCGAAGGCGCCGGCTACCAGCGCCTCGACGAACGCGAGCCCTGGTACACCGAGGCAGGCGGCCGCTACTACGTCACCCGCAACGACTCCTCCATCGTTGCCTTCAAACTCGGTCGCCTGTCGCCCCTCACCGGCGGCATTCGCCTCGTCGGCGCCCACACCGACAGCCCGTGCCTGCGCGTCAAACCGCAACCCGAACTGCAACGCCAGGGCTTCTGGCAACTGGGCGTCGAAGTCTACGGCGGCGCGCTCCTTGCCCCGTGGTTTGACCGCGACCTCTCCCTCGCCGGCCGCGTCACCTTCCGCCGGGACGGCAAAGTCGAAAGCCAACTGATCGACTTCAAGCTGCCCATCGCGATCATCCCCAACCTCGCGATCCACCTCAATCGCACCGCCAACGAAGGCTGGGCGATCAACCCGCAGACCGAACTGCCGCCGATCCTGGCCCAGGTCGCCGGTGACGAACGCCCCGACTTCCGCGCCCTGCTGACCGATCAACTGGCCCGCGAACACGGTCTGAACGCCGACGTCGTCCTCGATTACGAACTCAGCTTCTACGACACCCAAAGCGCCGCCGTCATCGGCCTCAACGGTGACTTCATCGCTGGCGCCCGGCTCGACAACCTGCTGTCCTGCTTCGCCGGGTTGCAAGCGTTGCTCAATGCCGACGGCGACGAAACCTGCCTGCTGATCTGCACCGACCACGAAGAAGTCGGCTCCACGTCCGCCTGCGGTGCAGACGGGCCGATGCTGGAGCAAGTGCTGCAACGTCTACTGCCGGAAGGTGACGATTACGTCCGCACTATTCAGAAATCCCTGCTGATCTCCGCTGACAATTCCCACGGCATACACCCCAACTACGCTGAAAAGCACGACGCCAACCACGGCCCGAAACTCAATGCCGGCCCGGTGATCAAGGTCAACAGCAACCAGCGCTACGCCACCAACAGCGAAACCGCCGGGTTCTTCCGCCACCTGTGCATGGCCGAAGAAGTGCCGGTGCAGAGCTTCGTCGTGCGCAGCGACATGGCCTGCGGCTCGACGATCGGCCCGATCACTGCGGGCCACCTCGGCGTGCGGACCGTCGATATCGGCCTGCCGACCTTCGCCATGCACTCGATCCGCGAACTGGCGGGCAGTCAGGATCTGGCGCATCTGGTGAAGGTGCTGTCGGCGTTCTATGCGAGTGCCGAGTTGCCTTGATCTCGAACCCCCTTTGAGCGCAGGCCGATCCATGTCCTTCACGGGTCATGGAAACGGCCTGCACCTCGCGCTGTCCGGACTTCACAATTCCCCCTCGCCACACCCCCTATCCCCTCGTAAACTCATCCGCCTCTGCTTGCCCCGGCACGGCTCCCACACCGCGCCACCCCAAGCGCCTGTCTATTCGAGGTTTGTTTCCAGGTGATCGCTCCCACCCGCCTTTCCGTTCTCCCCCGTCTGTTCCTGCTATGCCTGCTGGCGCTGTTCCCGTTTGCGTTGACGCACGCCGCCGGCCTGCCGAGTCTGCTCAGTGGCGGCGACAAGACGCAGCCCCAGGCCCAGGAGCCGTTGGGGCAGTCCCTGGACGAGGTCATTACGTCGCTGGAAAACGATCAGCAGCGCAGCAAGTTGTTGGATGACCTGAAGAAATTGCGGGACGCCACCAGGAAAGCGCAGCCGACCGTGGAGCAAGGCGTGCTGGGCCTGATCGGCAGCTCGCTCGCCGAACTGGAAAAACAGTTCACCGGCGCAGACAGCCCCCTCAGTCGCTGGGCGGACGAGGCGGCGCTGGCGCAGGACGAGTTGATGGCGCTGATGCTGCCGGCCAACCAGTGGTGGCCGATCATTTGGGGCTTTGCCGTGGTGCTGGCGATATGGGGGTTGCTGGCGGCGGCGTTGATCTGGCTGGGCCACAAGGTGCGCTTGCGCTTCGGCCTCTCCGCCGAGCTTCCGCAGCACCCGCGCCTGTCGGACATGCTGCGCTTCGCGCTCCGCAAGCTGGGCCCGTGGCTGGTGGCGCTGGTCATCACGATCTACCTGAGTTACTCGCTGCCGCCGTCGCTGGGCCGGGATCTGGCGATGGTGCTCGCTTACGCGCTGGTGGTCGGCACGCTGTTCTCCGCGGTCTGTGTGATCGCGTTCTCACTGCTGGATGGGCCGCATCGCCATCAGGCGCTGTACATCCTGCGGCATCAGGCGTTTCGGCCGCTGTGGTGGATCGGCAGCTTTGCCGCGTTCGGCGAAGCGCTGAGCGACCCGCGTCTGGTCGCCAGCCTTGGCGTGCACCTGGCGCACACCGCCGCGACCCTGGCCAACGTCATGGCCGCGCTGTCCACCGGCCTGTTCATCATCCGCTTCCGTCGGCCGATCGCGCATTTGATCCGCAACCAGGCGCTGGAGCGCCGCCTAAACCGTCGCGCCCTGAGCGACAGTATCGAGGTCATCGGCTCGTTCTGGTATCTGCCGGCCCTGGTGCTGGTGGGCGTGTCCCTGTTCGCCACGTTTTTCTCTGCGGGCGACACCAGCACTGCATTGCGTCAGGCGCTGATCTGCACCGTGCTGCTGGTGTTGTGCATGGTCATCAACGGCCTGGTGCGGCGTCATTCACTCAAGCCAAGCCATGCGCACAAGCGTCACGCGCTGTACTCGGACCGCCTGAAAAATTTCTTTTATACCGTTGCGCACATGCTGATCTGGCTGGTGTTCATCGAACTGGGCCTGCGGGTCTGGGGGCTTTCGCTGATCCGCTTTGCCGAAGGCGACGGCCGCGATATCAGTCTGCGGCTGATCGGGCTGGCGGCGACGCTGATGTTTGCCTGGCTGATCTGGATTCTCGCCGACACGGCAATTCACCACGCCCTGACCCGCTCGCGCAAAGGCCTGGCCAATACCCGCGCGCAGACCATGATGCCGCTGATCCGCAACGTGCTGTTCGTGACCATTTTCGTCATCGCGCTCATCGTCGCCCTGGCGAACATGGGCATGAATGTGACACCGCTGCTGGCCGGTGCCGGTGTGATCGGTATCGCCATCGGTTTCGGCGCGCAGTCACTGGTGGCGGATCTGATCACCGGGCTGTTCATCATCATTGAAGACTCGCTGGCCATCGACGATTACGTGGACGTCGGCGGGCACCTGGGCACTGTCGAAGGCCTGACCATCCGCACCGTGCGCCTGCGCGACATCGACGGCATCGTCCACACCATCCCGTTCAGCGAGATCAAGAGCATCCAGAACTACTCCCGGGAGTTCGGTTACGCGATTTTCCGCATCGCGATTCCGGCGAGCATGAACATCGACGACGCACTGAAGATGGTCCGCGACGTCGGTCAGAAAATGCGCACCGACCCGTTGCAGCGGCGCAATATCTGGTCGCCGCTGGAGATTCAGGGGGTGGAGAGTTTCGACTCGGGCAACGCCATTCTGCGGGCGCGCTTCAAGACCGCGCCGATCAAGCAATGGGAAGTGTCGCGGGCGTTCAACCTGTCGCTCAAGCGTTATCTGGACGAAGCCGGCATGGACCTGGCGACGCCGCGCCTGAACGTGCAGGTCAGCACCAGTGGCGGGCGTGTGAGCAAAGTGCGCGAGAAGAAGGACGACGCGTCGGCGTAAGCAGAACTAGATATCTGCCACCACCGCGCTCACATGTATCGCGTCATGGCGCCAGTATTCCAGGTCGCAATCGATCAGCCGTCCGCGCTGGTCGTGGTTGACCCGGGCGATGCGCAGGCCCGGACTGCCGATGGAGACTTTCAGCGCACCCGCCGCTTCCACGGGCAACGCCGTGGGCACCATCTCGAAACGCACCTGGCCGTAGCGAATGTCGTAATGGCTGGCGTAGAGCTCGGTCAGCGACTGGTTCAGGTCCAGTTCGAGGATGTGCGGAAAGTAATCGGGATTGAGGTAGTGTTCGACGTAGAGCACCAGCCGTTCATCAATCCGGCGGGCGCGGCAGATCTGGATCACGCTGGACAACGCCGGCAATTGCAGCAACCCGCAAATCACCGCCGGAGCCGGTTGCAGCCGCGCGGATATCACCTGGGTCGCGGGCACTCGGCCCTGAGCCTGGACCATCGCGTGAAAGTGGCTGCGGCGCATCAGGTCATAGGCCAGCCGCGGCGGAGAGATGAACCAGCCACGGCGCTCCTCGCGGTAGATCAGGCCCTGAGCCTCGAGTTGCACCAGCGCCTCGCGCAACGTAATGCGTGTGGTATCGAAGACCTCGCTCAACTTGCGTTCAGCCGGCAACTTACTGCCCGGCGGCAACAGACCGTGTTCGATCTGTTCTTGCAGCGCGTTGCAGATGGTCGTCACCGCTCGGGGCATTTCTTCGCGCATTACGTTACCTATCTGGACTAGACCAGCGCTATTTAAGGGCAGTGTCGCTCGCTGACTGGCCCGTTTCGGTGCTCCAGAGCCTAGGCAGCGTAGATGACCGTTGCGTGACATTCCAGCCAGGAACGGGCGCAACACCAGCGCTTAGCAAATCATCCGGGCCTTTCAGATCAGGCGCTTGAGCATGGTCTACGCTCATTTCACGGCGATCACCGGGGCTCTGACTTGCTTCAGCAAGAGTCGGTCCAGACACGAAAGCGTCATGTTACTGGCCTAACTTGGCTCAGGTATTGCTGACCTAGACCAACCATCCGCAACGAACACTTCTATGAGTCCGTCGAGAAGTGCACAAAGGAGCTTCGAATGAAACACCTTTTGCTGGCATCACTCCTGGGTTCGGCCATCGCGCTGAGCACTTCGGCCATGGCCGCCGACACCGATCTCAAAACCCTCGAAGCCGCCGCCAAGGCCGAAGGCGCGATCAACAGCGTGGGCATGCCCGATGACTGGGCGAACTGGAAAGGCACCTGGACCGACCTGACCGCCAAGTACGGTCTGGTGCACATGGACACCGACATGAGCTCGGCCCAGGAAGTGGCCAAGTTCGATGCGGAAAAAGACAACGCCAGCGCCGACATCGGCGACGTAGGTGCAGCGTTCGGCCCGATCGCTGTCGCGAAGGGCGTCACTCAGCCCTACAAGCCGAGCACCTGGGCGCAAGTGCCTGACTGGGCCAAGGATAAAGACGGTCACTGGGCGCTGGCCTACACCGGCACCATCGCTTTCATCGTCAACAAAAAGCTGCTGCATGGCTCGGACGTACCGACCAAATGGGCTGACCTGAAGAACGGCAAGTACAAGGTCACCATCGGTGATGTCAGCACCGCGGCTCAGGCTGCCAACGGCGTGCTCGCCGCTGCGATTTCCATGAAGGGCGATGAAACCAACCTCGCACCGGGCCTGCAACTGTTCACCGAACTGGCCAAGCAGAAGCGCCTGGGCATCAACAACCCGACGATCCAGTCGATGGAAAAGGGCGAAGTGGAAGTGGGCGTGGTCTGGGACTTCAACGGCCTGAGCTACAAGGCCAAGATGACCAATCCTGACGACTACGTTGTGCTGATCCCGTCCGACGGTTCGGTGATTTCGGGCTACACCACGATCATCAACAAATACGCCAAGCACCCGAACGCCGCCAAGCTGGCCCGTGAATACATCTTCAGCGACGCCGGCCAGATCAACCTGGCCAAGGGCAACGCGCGCCCGATCCGCGCCGAGCACCTGACGCTACCGCCAGAGGTGCAAGCCAAGCTACTGCCTAACGAGCAGTACAAGAACGTGACACCGATCAAAGACGCTGCAGCGTGGGAAAAAACCTCGAAGGCCCTGCCACAACAATGGAACGAGCAAGTCATCGTCGAGATGCAGTAATAGGCGAACGGCGCTTCAGAAAAGGGGCGCCGTTTTCACAGTCACCCCCAGCCTTGCAGGAGTGAGCTTGCTCGCGATTTCGGTGTGTCAGTCAACCTGTCTGTCGCAGGCATACCGCAATCGCGAGCAAGCTCACTCCCACAGTAATGTTTGGCGATCCACCCTCCGGAGAGGCCATGAAACACAACGTCATCCTCATCCTGCTGGACGGCCTGAGTTACAGCGTGGCGCACCATGCGATGGGGCATTTGCTGGCCTACCGAAATGCAGGCCGCGCGGCGTTGTACAAACTCGAATGCGAACTGCCGTCGCTGTCCCGCCCGCTGTATGAATGCATTCTGACCGGCGTTGCGCCCATCGACAGCGGCATCGTGCACAACCAGGTTTCCCGGCTTTCCAACCAGCGCAGCGTGTTCCATTACGCCACCGACGCCGGACTGACCACCGCCGCCGCGGCGTATCACTGGGTCAGCGAGCTGTACAACCGCAGCCCGTTCATTGCCGCACGCGACCGCCACACCGACGACGCCGACTTGCCGATCCAGCACGGCCACTTCTACTACGTCGATCACTACCCCGATTCCCACCTGTTCGACGACGCCGAGCATCTTCGAACGGTCCACACACCAAACTTCCTCTTCGTCCACCCGATGAACATCGATGACGCCGGCCACAAGCACGGCCTCGACACCCCGCAGTACCGCAACAGCGCACGCTCCGCCGACATCATCCTCGCCGAGTACCTGCAGCGCTGGCTGGATGCGGGCTATCAAGTGCTGGTGACCGCCGATCACGGGATGAACAACGACCGCTCCCACAACGGCGTGCTGCCGGAAGAACGTGAAGTCCCGCTGTTCGTGCTCGGTGACGCCTTCAGCCTCGACCCGGAAGCGCGACCGAAACAGACCGAGATCTGCGGCACCGTCTGCGAGCTGCTCGGCGTGCCCCACGACAAACCCGTGTGCAGAGAGGTGCTCAAGTAAATTCACAAAGCCGCGGCAAATGGCTGGCGCTGTTGTGCCTTGTGCCGTTTGCGGTGTTCTTCATCGCCTTTCAGATCGCGCCGCTGGCCTGGGTGGCGATCAACAGCCTGCAATCGGACGCCGGCTGGGGCATCGACAACTTCATCAAAGCGTTCAACTCGCGGTTCTACCGCCAGGCCATGCAGTACAGCCTGGAGATCAGTTTCTGGTCGAGCCTGATCGGCATCGTCATCGCGATCCTCGGCAGTTATTCCCTGCGCAAAGTGCCGTCACGCCTGCGGGATTTCGTCAGCGCCTTCGCCAACATGACCAGTAACTTTTCCGGGGTGCCGCTGGCGTTTGCCTTCATCATCCTGCTCGGTTTCAACGGCGCGCTGACGCTGATTCTGAAACAGGCCGGGATCATCGATGACTTCAACCTGTACTCGAAAACCGGCCTGATCATCCTCTACACCTACTTTCAGATCCCCCTGGGCGTGCTATTGCTCTACCCCGCTTTCGACGCACTGCGTGAGGACTGGCGGGAGTCGGCGTCACTGTTGGGCGCCAGCGGCTGGGATTTCTGGCGGCACATCGGGATTCCGGTGCTGACGCCTGCGCTGCTCGGCACCTTCGTGATCCTGCTGGCCAACGCGCTGGGGGCCTACGCCACGGTGTATGCGCTGACCACCGGCAATTTCAACGTGCTGCCAATCCGCATCGCGGCAATGGTCGCGGGTGACATCACCCTGGACCCCAACATGGCCAGCGCCCTGGCGATGATTCTGGTGGGGATGATGACGCTGGTCACGGTCGTGCATCAGTGGTTGTTGAAGAGGAGCTACCATGTCTCGCGCTGAACGCCGCCCGCCGGGGCTTTACCACCGCGTCGTGGTGTACCTGCTGTTTTTGATTCTGCTGGCGCCGCTGCTGGGCACCTTTGTGTATTCGATCGCCACCAGTTGGTCGGCGACGATTCTGCCCGACGGCCTGACCTACAAATGGTACGTCGCCCTGTGGAGCGATCCGCGTTTTCTGCGCGCGTTCGGTCAGTCGTTACTGGTGTGCGTCGGCGCCCTGGCGCTGTCGGTGGTGCTGATTCTGCCGCTGCTGTTCGTCGTGCATTACCACTTCCCCAAGCTCGACGCGCTGATGAACATCCTCATCCTGCTGCCCTTCGCGGTGCCGCCGGTGGTGTCCTCGGTGGGCCTGTTGCAGCTATACGGTTCGGGGCCGCTGGCGATGGTCGGCACGCCGTGGATTCTGATCGGCTGCTACTTCACCGTGGCACTGCCGTTCATGTACCGGGCGATCACCAACAACCTGCAGGCGATCAATCTGGTCGACCTGATGGACGCAGCGCAGTTGCTCGGCGCCAACACTTTTCAGGCCGCGTTTCTGGTGGTGCTGCCGAACCTGCGCAAGGGCCTGATGATCGCCCTGCTGCTGTCGTTCTCGTTCCTGTTCGGCGAATTCGTTTTCGCCAATCTGCTGGTCGGCACCCGCTACGAAACCCTGCAGGTGTACCTCAACAACATGCGCAACAGCAGCGGTCACTTCAACAGCGCGCTGGTGATTTCCTACTTCTTTTTCGTACTGCTGCTGACGTGGGCGGCCAACCGACTGAACAAGGACAAAGACTGATATGAGCTTCGTCAGTGTCGAAAACCTGCAGAAGAACTACGGCAGCACAGCGGTCTTCAGCGACATCAATTGCGAAATCCACAAGGGCGAATTCGTCACCCTGCTCGGCCCGTCCGGATGCGGCAAATCCACCCTGCTGCGTTGCATCGCCGGGCTGACGTCGGTGACTAGCGGCCGGATCTTCCTCGACGGCAAGGACCTGGTGCCGATGTCGCCACAGAAGCGCGGCATCGGCATGGTGTTCCAGAGCTACGCGCTGTTTCCCAACATGAACGTGGAACAGAACGTCGCCTTCGGCCTGCGCATGCAGAAGGTCAGTACCGACGAAATGAAGCAACGGGTGGCCGAGGTGCTCAAGCTGGTGGAGCTGAACGAGTTCGCCACGCGCTACCCGCATCAGCTCTCGGGCGGGCAATGTCAGCGTGTGGCATTGGCGCGATCCTTGGTGACCCGCCCTCGCCTGCTGCTGCTCGATGAGCCGCTTTCAGCCCTCGATGCGCGAATCCGCAAACACCTGCGCGAGCAGATTCGCGCCATTCAACAGGAACTGGGCCTGACGACGATTTTCGTGACCCACGATCAGGAAGAAGCGCTGACCATGTCCGACCGGATTTTCCTGATGAATCAGGGCCGGATCGTGCAGAGCGGCGACGCCGAAACCCTGTACACCGCGCCGGTCGACGCCTTCGCCGCCGGCTTCATCGGCAACTACAACCTGCTGGAAGCCGATGCAGCCAGCTGCCTGATGCAGCGCCCGATCAACAGTCGCGTGGCGATTCGCCCGGAAGCGATCCAGTTGAGCCTGACCGGCTCGCTGGAAGGCGAAGTGCGCAGCCACAGCCTGCTGGGCAACGTGATCCGCTACCGCGTCGAGGCCCGGGGCGTGGAACTGGTGGTCGACGTGCTCAACCGCTCGGCCAGCGACTTGCACCCGAACGGCCAGCGCGTCACCCTGCACATCGAAGCGTCGGCGCTGTGTGAAGTCGCATGAATTCGACGCCAACCCTGTAGGAGCGTGGCTTGTCCCGCGATCGGCGGGGAACCCGCCGTGAAACCTGCGATGGAGCTCAGAATGACACACCGCATTGGCCTGTGTTGCTGCCGGTTCCCGGCAGATCGCGGGACAAGCCACGCTCCTACAGTTGATCTGCGTGTAAATGATTTTAGAGGACAGCTTTAATGGCTTTAGCAATTTTCGATCTGGACGAAACCCTGATCCACGGTGACTGTTCAAGCCTGTGGAGCGAGCAGATGGGGCGGCTGGGCTGGGTCGATCCCGAGTGGTTCATGAAGAAAGACCACGAACTGATGGAAGCCTACGGCAAGGGTGAACTGGCCATGGAAGATTACATGGCGTTCAGCCTGGACCCGATGGTCGGGCGCACGCCGGAGGAAGTGGATTTTCTGGTGGGGCCGTGGGTCGAGGATTACATCGAGCCGATCATTTTCAGCGACGCCACCAAGGCCATCGCCGAGCACCGCGCCGCCGGGGATCGCATTCTGATCATCTCGGCATCGGGCGTGCACCTGGTCAAGCCCATTGCCGAGCGCATCGGCGTTGATGAAGTGCTGGCCATTGATCTTGAACTCGCCCATGGCGTGTACACAGGTAAAACCAGCGGCGTGCTCACCTACCGCGAAGGCAAGATCACCCGCCTGATGGCGTGGCTGGATCAGGAAGGCGAGAACCTTGAGGGGGCGAGTTTCTATTCGGATTCGCGCAACGATCTGCCGCTGCTGCAGAAGGTAGACTTCCCCCATGTGGTGAATCCGGATCCGGTATTGCGGGAAGCGGCGGAAAAGGCTGGATGGCCGATTCACGCGTGGAGATGACGCAGAGCCCCTGACTTGAGGCCTCTCCTACGGCAGGTCACCCATGCCAGTCTTCCCGCATCCGACCAGCGGGCGCCAAACCTGTCAATTGTGACAGTAGCCAGAGAGGTCACCGCAGCGCCAAATGACTCCTGCGCATAGACCGACAGGAGTCAACACCATGGCCATTAAAGCCCGCTCGCAATACTTCCCCATCCCTGCCCATATTTCACAGACCGTCGCCAAACTGGCGGCAGACCCCATCTTCCTCGACAACGCCCGGGCTGCCAGCGCATTACTGATCCCGCCGGAGATCGACGCAGTCAATGGGCCGATTCCAAGCCCTCCGGCATTACCTGACCTTGAAGTCTGGGGCGTCAACGAAGGCGCTGCGGTGACCACGCACGAACAGGGGTTGAAGGTGCACGTACCGGCTTGGTCAGATATGAATAAAGGCGACAGCGTAAACCTTCTTCTGGAAGATCTGACAGTGGCTACCGACACGATCAGATCAGACGCCCAGGTCGGTGAACGACTCAGCCTGTTCATCGCGGATGAGCGTCTGGCTGCCGGCTCTCAGGCCGTGTCCTACAAGGTGACGCGCTTCGGTCAGCAGCCCGAGGCGTCGGCCAAAATGAACATTTACGTCAAACTCACGCCACCGGGTGGCCCCGATAAAGACGGCACCGACCAAGGCCACTCCGAGCTGGTCCTTACGCTGCCAGAAGAAATATTGCAGAACGGTGTCGGCGCCGAAGAAGCGGAAGAAGGGGTTATCGTCAAAATCGACCCCTACCCCGAAATGGCCTTGTTGGACCACATCAAATTGTCATGGGGCGGCATCTTTGTTGATCATTACGTTACGGAGGAGGAAGTTGGAAGCTCGCTGGAAATCACCGTTGACAAGGACACCATCCTGAAAGCTGGCGATTCGGGGGCGAACAGCCTTGCGGTCGCGTTTATGGTCTACGACGTCGTCCAGAACCCCTCCTCGGACTGGAGCGCTGAAGCGCTCGTCACGGTGGACACCGGAAACGCCCGGTTCGACGCGCCCATCGTCAAAGAGGCCCGCAACAGACAACTGAATCTTGAGACCCTAAACGGCAAAGACGCCACTTTGCAGCTGTGGGTACCCGTTGGGGGAAAATTCGAGGTCGGAGACAGGATTTGGGCCAAGATGGTCGGCACTACAACAGAAGGAATTGAATTGAGTTGGACCGCCGCAGAGCCCGATGTGGTGGATAATCTGCCCCAAGTCCTTGAAATCTCCGTACCCAATGACCGCATTCGATTACTTGCCAAGACACAGGCGGTGTTCAGCTATGAAGTCGAGCACCAGAGCGCCGAAGAAAGGCTGAGATCCAAAGGCGAATTCATCAGCATCATCGGCGAACCGGTAAGGCTTGCCGCGCCGATCGCCGAGGAAGAGCAAGGGGGTGCTCTTGACCCTGAGCTTGCGACCGCACACGTCAAAGTGCCATGGGACGATGCCTTCCAGAAAGGGGACATGGTTGTCCTTCGCTGGATTGGCACTTACCCCGACTACGGTCCCTACGATCCGGTACTGGACGCCCACTTTGTTTCTGCTGGCGACACGACCGACCAAGAGCCCATCATCTTCGCCGTACCAGGCAAGCATCTGAAGGAAATTGAAGGGGGGACTGTTGATCTTTTTTACGTTCTGGCCAAAGACGTGGACGGTGTCACGCTGGAACGTGAATCCGCCCATACCGGGCCACTGAACGTCGGTGAGGCACGCGCCGAATTGAGGGCGCCTATTGTGGAGGGCATTGTAGATAACGCCCTCCCCCCTGATCACTCAGACACAACGCTAAAAGTGGTGCCGTACAGAGGGATGGCTATCCGCGATGAGATCCACATCACATGGGATGGCAGCATCACGGGCAAATATCTCAATAACCTCCCTGTGACCAGTCTCAACCAAGACAAAGAGGTTGTCTTTCCCATCAAGGACGATCTGGTTAAAGACAACGAAGGGGTCAAAGTAGCCGCCTCGTACAAAGTCGTTCGTGCGAATGGCGATACAAGCTACTCGGATGTTCTTGAATTCAGCGTGGGAGAGCCAGTGGCTCTCGACCCACCCGTCTTCACCAGCGTCAAGGATTCCGCAGGCAACGAGATCCCGGAAGGCGGGTCAACCGCGGATAAGACAGTGACCCTCACGGGTACAGCCGCTGCAGATCAAACGCTGCGGATCCTGGATGGGGAGATCGTAGCTGAGGTCGGTATAAACGCGGACGGGGAATGGGAAACGACGCTCAACGACTTGGCAGTGGCGGCGCACAGAATCGAAGCGGTCGCCAACTACACCTCCAGTCCGCCGTCAGAGGTTTATAACTTCACCGTGGCCGACACAGCACGCCCCGTCATCACCCGGGTTACGGACTCCAAGGGCGAGTTGATACCCAATGGGGGCTCCACTTCCGATACCAGCGTGACCTTGTACGGTACCTTTGGTGCCAGTCCCATCTCACCCAGTCCGGCCATCATCAGCGTCAAAGACTCCGCAGGCAACATCATCGCCAACGGCGGATCCACGGCCGCTGACAGCGTGACCTTGAACGGTACCGCCGCAGAAGAATGAAGAGTTGATCGATCAGATGATTCGCGGTGTCGATGGGACAGCGAAGCAATCGAACGCCTGTGAGGCTGACCAGCGCCAGCATGGGTATTGATGTCCGATTAACGTGCCGGCCGGCAATCGGGCTGGCCCCGGGGACGAACAGTGCGGCGGGCAGCGCAGGTGCCGTCCTCCGCCTGTCGCGATGATCAGCCTGTTTGAAAGCTTCCAACCGGTTCTTGAAAAAACCACACGTTACACAGGGATCATTTCAGCAAGGAGCTCGTCATGAGACGCAGACTACGCACACTCTTTCCACCCCTTGACCGGAGCTACAAGGCAGCTGCGCTGCGGCCGCTATTGATCGGCGGGATGATCACGCCGGTAGAAGGCGGAGACGGTGGCATCAACGCCGATATTGGCTGTGAGGACTTTGTCCTGATCGCGATCGACCCTTGGCAGGGAATGCGTGAGAACGACCACCTGGATGTCTACTGGGACACCGATCTTGTCGCGATCTATGACGTACTGCCAGAGGACATAAATGAGCGCATCGTTCTGACGGTCTCGGGCGAATACATCAAGGATGGCTGGGTCGAAAAAGTGTTTTATCGCCTGACCCACGCCGACACTGGCCGATCAGACGATTCGGGCGCCCTGCGGGTCAAGGTCAAGCTCGAAGCGCCCGGCGGTTTTGACCGTCATCCTGCATTGCCAGGACACTCTGAACTCAAAGCGCCCGTGCTACCCGCTGACATTGTCGAAAACGGCGTGGATGCGGCGTGGGCGCAACGCGGCTTCCCGCTGGTTATCGAGACTTACCCCGATCGCATGGCCCGGGACACTATTAGCCTGGCATGGGGTGACGTCGTCATCGCGCATCTGGTCAGCGAAGGCGAAGCGGCCGGTGACGACCCCATCGAAATTCCTGTCGACCAGGCGACGATTCTGGCGGCCGGTGACAGCGAAAACCTGCTCGTTGACTATGAGGTGTATGACGAGGTCTATAACTTCGCTACGCCTCGTTCAATGCAGACCATCGTTTCGGTAGAAGCCGGCGCCTGGCGGCTGGAAGCGCCGATCATCGGCAATGGCACGCCCACTATCGATCTGGAGGATCTGGGAAGCGACAGCGTGCCTGTTTACATCAAAGTAACCGAGGAGAACTTCGCGCTGGAGGATGTCGTGGAAATGACATGGCGCGACGACAATGCCGCAAACGAGCAACCGGCGTTCACCTACTCGTTCACCATCGACAACCTCTCTCAGATCTATCAAGTTGACGTGCCCAATGCGCACATCCGCGCCCTCCTTGGCGGTAAAGGGCGGGCTACCTACGTGTTGAAAAAAATCAACGGTGCGCCGTGGTTGTCTTCGAAACGAGCGACCGTCAGCATCGTCGGCCATGTACCGCTGCCGGCGCCGAACATTATCGAGCTGATTGGCGACACCCTGGCGCCTGATGAAGAGCGAGCCCATGTCGAGATCCCGAATTACGGGATGGAGATCGGCGACTTCATCGTGTTGAAATGGCTGGGGACCCAATCGAACGGCTCGATCCACCTGCATGAGGACACCCATAACGTTACCGGCAATGAGGCCGGCGGTCTCGAGCGGGTATATTTCCCGGTGATGGGCGAACACATCAGCATCCTCAATAATGGCAGCCTTGATGTCAGCTATACCGTGAGCAACGACAGCTGGCTGAGCGCCGATACACGCCGTTCCGAGCATCTGCTGGTCAAGGTCGGCCAGCACTCTGCGCAGCTCCCGGCCCCCACTGTCGTGGAAGCTCCTGACGGAGTGCTGGACCCGGAACAGTACCCCGAAAGCGCCACCCTTCGCATCGCGTATGAAGGAACCCGGGCTGGGGACACTATCACCTGGTATTGGAAAGGCATCTCCGATGAAGGCAGCGGCACGGATTCGTTTCCCATCACGACAGGCACTGCGGGCAAACCGCTGGACTTCCCCATTGCCAGGGCACTGATCGAGCCCAATATCAATAACGAAGTGAGGGCGCTGTACACACTCAAGCGCGGCACAACCGGCCTGTTTGAGTACTCGGCAACGCTGAATCTGGTGATCGGCAAGCTCATCGGCGAATTGCTGGCACCCACCGTCGTGGAGGCCAGAGACGGCGTACTTGACCCGATGGCCGCGCTGAACGGCGCCACCGTACAAGTACGTTACGCCAGCATGGAGGAGGATAAAGACGTCATCACACATCTCTGGCTGGGAAGCCCGGGCGCTGGCACGCCTGCTGATGAGACAAAGCCCGGTGCCGCCAGCGGGCTGGTCGAGTTCTCGGTACCCGCAGCGGTGGTCGGAGCGAATATTGGCCGTGAAGTCAGCGTGTCCTATCGCGTCAAACGCTACACCGCCGAGAAGCAGTCCGATGTATTGCGATTGCCCATACTGCCCTTCGGCAACCCTGACAAGGACCTGCCGCACCCGGCCATTACCCAGGCCGACAGCCAGACGTTGACGCTAAACCTGGCGACGTTCACTGGCAACGCCACCACCGCGGTCGCCAAATGGCCCTTCAGCGCTTCGGGCCAGCGAGTCTGGCTGCGGATTGAGGGAGAAACCGGCAGCGGCGGTCCGTACGCAATCACGCTACTGGACGGCGCCGTACTCACCAGCGCTCAAGCCTCTGACGGCCTGTCCGTCACCCTGCCGCGCACTGAACTGGAAAAGCTTGGTCAGGACACTCGCCTGACAGTGATCTGCAACGTTGCCTTTGACGGCACCGCCAGTGAAAGCGGCGCAGTGCCTTTTCCACGGGTGGCCTACGCCTTCAAGCTGCACCATGACTGGGTCAAGCCGCAAATCGTCAGTATCAAGGACGGCAAAGGTGAAGTGGCTGATGGAGGGACCACATTCGATACCGACTTAAGCATCAGCGGCACCTCCACCCTCGAAACCGAGCTGGAAATTCTCGACAGCACCACGCGGCTCACGACGGTTAAATCCAACGGCAGCGGCGCCTGGAGCGGGAGCCTGCAAGGGCTGACAGTGAAAAGTTACAGCCTTACAGCCAACGCGCTTGATGGCAGCGGCCTGGTTTCTTCGCCAAGGCGCCTTGAAGTGCTGGCCAACGTGAAGCCTGTTATCAACCAGGTCCTGGACTCTCGAGGACCGGTCAGCGATGGCGGTACGACCGTAGACACCAGCCTCACGATATCGGGCAAGGCAAGCCCTGATCGGCAGGTCGAACTGTTTGACAACGGCGTATCAAAAGGCGCTGCCAACACGAATGGATCGGGCGAATGGTCTCTGACCGTTTCAGCACTGAGCGTGGCGTCGCACGCGTTCAAGGCCAAAGCCCTGTATGGCACGCAGCCTCAGTCTGATATCTGGACGGTGATCATCGCTGCAGCCGTGACGCCGACCATCACTCACATTCGAGACATGCAAGGCGCTGAGATTCCGCCTGATGGTTTCACTGTGGATACCGGTGTGGCTCTGACCGGCACCGCCAGTGCAGGTCTTGAGGTGGAGATCTTTGATGGCGCTGCGTCTCGGCAAAAGGTAACGGCCGACGCAGGCGGGCAATGGACACTGACGCTTACAGGCCTGAGCGTGGCGCAGCATGACATGAAAGTCCGGGCCAACTACGGGAGCAATCCGGAATCCGCCGTGCGAAAATTCACCGTGACCGCAGTGGTCACTCCCACCATCACCAGGGTTGAGGATCCACAGGGCAACGCCGTGAGCAACGGTGGCTCGACCTACGCCAATACGGTCACCGCCTCGGGCAAGGCCTCAATCGGTCAATCAGTAGAGGTGTTCGACGGCGCCTCGTCCAAAGGCACTGCCAGCGTGAACGCCAGCGGCGACTGGTTGCGGTCAGTGAGTGGCCTGTCGGTCGGCGCCCATAGCCTGACCACCAGAGCGTTGTACGCGAATAATCCGGTGTCCTCACCGTGGACGTTAAACGTCCAGGCTGCCACGGCGCCCACGCTCAGTGTGCGCGACTCACGGGGGGAGATCCGTCAGGGGAGCACCACGACGGAAACCACGGTGACGGCGTCAGGCACGGCAGTGGCCAACGCGCAGGTAGAAGTCTTCGACAACAACGCGTCCAAAGGCACCACAACGGCGGGGGGTGGCGGCGCCTGGAGCCTGTCTGTGGGAGTGGCCCTCGGTTCCCACAGCATCAAGGCTGTCGGGAAATATGCCGACAATCCTTCATCGGAGACTCGCGACTTCAGGGTGGTATCGCCGATACCGGATTTTGTGCTGGATACGTCGCCTGTGTCGCTGAATGGAGCACTTTGGGGGCTGTCAAGTTATCCAGGCCATGCTCCCTTGAGCTGGCCAGCTGGAACTACTTATCGTAGGAACCCTTCCAGCGGGGCGGCGCCTTACAGTTACACGTCGAGCGACTCTTCAAAAGTGATGGTTGATAGCACCGGGTTCATCAAATCGGTATCAAACGGTACGGCAACGATCAATGTGCAAGACCAGCAAGGCCGTCGAGGCAGTTACACCGTGACGGTTTCGAATGTGACCATGGTGACCGGAATTGGTAAACGTGATTACAAAGATGCGAACAAGCGGGCTGCGGAGCGTGGGTTACATCTGATGAATATGGACCAGCTTCGTAATATCTACAGCCAGTACGGAAACAGGTTTCCCATGGGGGACATGCCGTACTGGTCAACCAATGGAGCGGGATTCCTGCAGAACTACACCAAAAACATGGTCACGGGTGTGGAAGATACGGGAATCGTCACGTTACCTGGCAGTTACTGCGGCGTTCTGGCCATATGAGGGGAATCGGGAGGGCCTGAAGGGGCTCTCCCGATACTCAGGATCACCAGCTATACCGCAAACCCACATTCGCCCCGAATGGCTGCTCGATGTTGTCACCGTTGGAATAATCGAAATCAGCGTGCAGCTGCAGGCTGTCGGAAAACGCCACGGCAATACCCGCCCCCAACTCGCCTCGCGAGCCGGACAAATCGTTGTTGAACACGTTGTTGTTGACCTGGACTTCGTTGTTTTTCGCGAACTCGTGCACCCCCGCCACCCGCACATACGGCTGAACCACGCTGCCGCTGTCCATCCTGAAATTACGCCCGGCCGTGACACCGACCTTGCCCAGCAACGAACGGGTGCGATCACCTTCGGCACGCATGTCGTTGTTCAGCTCGTAATCCTTGCCCTGAATCACCACGGCGGACAACTGGCTGTACGGTTCGATGAAATAGCCGTCGTTCAGCTTGATGTGTCGACCAAACTCAACCGAGCCCCCTGCGCCTGAGTTGTCGTAATCGCCCTTGGCACGGGTGCCATCGCTGATGCTGACTTTGGAGTCGTTGCGGAAGCGGTTGAACTTCAACACGCCGTCAAAATAGTAGCCGCTGGCCTGGTCCATCCAGGTCGTGTAAATCCCTGCGTAATAGCTGTTGACCGTGCCCGAAGTACCGCGGCTGAGATCAAGGTCGGATTTACTGTGCCCGGCCAGCACACCCACCAGCCATTGCCCGTCGCCGATCGGCAGCGGTGCATCGGCGCCCAGCGAGAAACCTTGCTGCGTCTGCTGATAACCGACACCCGACGCTTCATCGACGTTGTATTTATTGCCGTAGGTGCGGACCCATCCACCGGCTTTCCCACCATTGAATCGTAATTCGCCCATCCGGCTGCGCAGGGAGGTCAGCTCGCCGTACCAGACCGTCGGCGCGGTGTTGAACAGCGCCAGCACCGAGCGCGTGCCAGGACTGATCGTTGCTGTACTCGGATCCAGAAACCAGTCGGTTCCACCTGCGTCGTTGCTCGTCGACGCCAGTTGATAGGAATAGGTCCCTACGTCAACGGCCCGATCGCCTGCCAGGGCAAAGGTCGCGTTACCGCCCCCGGTTTGCACGACAGTCAAGGGCTGCGGTGACGTCGGGTCGACGCCGGAACCTGCGATCAGCAAGGTATGGCTGCCCGTTGCAGAACCGGTGACGTTGAGTAGGTCGTGCTCATTGGTGAGGTAGTCGGCATCCATAACGAACGTGCCGTTGCCGGACAGCGTGCCGACGTTGAGCTGGTAGAACGCGCTGGGAGCACCAAACCTCACCGTGCTGTCATTCACCGAAAGGGAGTTGAGGGTATTGGTGCCCACCATGTCCCAGGTGGAAGACCCTGCGAGGGTGGCGCTATCGACATTGACCAGGTTGCCGGTGAACACCGAGTTGTTGGTCAGCGAAACCACGCCGGCACTGGAGGTGATATCGCCGGACATCGAGCTGGCATCCAGGCTGACATTACCGCTGCTCACATCGCCTTTCAGCGTTGAGCCGCCCAGCAATCTCAGCACACCTGCGCCGCCGGTCGACGTGACATTGCCGACTATAGAGCTGACATCGAGGCTGACGTTGTCACTGGTGACGTTACCTTCCAGCACGGAGCCCGCCGCCAGGGACACCACGCCTGCATTGCCGGTCGAGGTGACATTGCCCGTTATCGAGCTGGCGTCGAGACTGATGTTGTTGCTGTTCACATTGCCTCTCACAGCAGAGCGGCGAACCAGTTTGACGGCACCTGCTCCGCTGGCCGAAGTGACATCGCCGGTAATCGAGCTGGCGTCGAGACTGACGTTGTCGCCGATGACCTGACCTTCTACCGTCGAACCTGCGACAAGGGATACGACGCCCGCGTTGCTGGCTGAGGTGATATCACCCTTCATTGAACTGCCGTTGAGGCTGACGTTGTCGCTGCTGATATTGCCCTCCAGCGCCGAACCCTCCACCAGCGATACAACGCCGGCGCTGCTCATTGACGTGACGTCGCCGTTCATCTGACTGTTGCTCAGGCTCACGTTGTCGCTGCTGATGTCACCCTCCAGCAACGAGCCGCCGGCCAAGGTGACGACGCCGGCGCTGCCCATCGAAGTGATGTCACCCTTCATCTGACTGGCATTCAGACTGACCGTGTCACTGGTCACATTTCCTTCCAACACTGAGCCGTTAGCCAGCGAAACCACACCGGCGTTGCTGGCCGAGGTCACGTTCCCGGTAATGGAACTCGCATTCAGACTGACCGTGTCAATGCCGGTGACATTGCCGGTCAGCGCCGAGCCATTGTTCAGCGCCAGAGTGCCGCTGCTGGTGGCATCCGCCGTAACGTCACCGATCAAACGGCCCTGCTCAAAGGTCAGGTTGGCGATGCTGCCGTTGGAGATAGCGAAGTTACCGGTCACTTCGCTGTTCTGCAGCAGCACGTTCGCCGTCGCCGCGTTGGTAATTTCCAGCGCGTTGCCGTTGCCACCCGTGAGGGTTGTGCCATTGAGCAGATTCAGGTTGGCGACCAGACCGCCGCCCTGGCCATTGACCAGAATCGCCGCACCCGTGGTGCCTTCTATATGTGAGCCTTCGATATTGACCGTACCCTGGCGCACATTGGCCGTATCCACTCGATAGACGAGGCCGTTCAAGCCGCCGGTGACAGTGCTGCCGCGCAGGGAAATGTCCGAGCCGAAACCGCGAACCCCGTAGCTGCTTGCGCCGGTGCCGGTGATGACGGCGCCCGTCGCGTCCAGCCTGCTGCGAGAGGCAAGCGTTGCGCCACCCGCGCCACCGCTGATGGCACCGCCATTGATCTGGAACGCGCTGCCAGAGCCGCCCTGTTCCTGTACGCCGTTGAGACCCAGGCCGGTCTCGCTGCTGATGGTGGCGTTCGTCAGGACCGCCTGGCCGTCGCTGAGCACCAAAGCGGTTAAAGTGCCGCTGGCATTGACGCTGGCACCATTGACGTTCGCCACGGCGCCCGGCGCGCTGAAGTTGATGGCTGTCGCTGAGCTTCCCTCGTTCAGATTGACCACGGTGCCTGCGCCGCCTCCAGAGATCCTCAGGGCTTGGGCGCCGCTGTTCACCGTCAGCGAGGAACCGGTCGCCAACGACCAGGCTTCCGGGGTGGCGCCCTGGTCAACCACAACAGATTCTCCAGGGGCCAACGCACGCCCCTGGGCGGCGGTGCTGATGCACAGCGCGAGGGAAATAAAGGTTGAGGGGTTGAAATAACGGGAGGGTGTGTAACGCGACTTAGCCATGTCCAGCTCCTTGGGAATATCGCCATTCCCACGGAGTACAGAAAAGCTCCGCAGGACAAAGGCGCGAAGACTACATTCTTCAAATCATTATCAATGTAGGACGTTTCCTAACGTATTGAGCGTAGTTTCCTACAGCCGCCCGGTCCTGCCGCTTATCGCCAACTGCGGCAATAGGTAAAAAAAAACAAGGCCGGTTAGTACGGCCTTGTTTTTTTCGTCTCAACCAGAAATTTTACTTATTCATTCTGTCGTCGAGCCTGCTCGATTAACAGCCGCACCCACCCGTTCTGAGTCGACGACTATTGGGCGGACACACGCCCGCCGGGTTTTCACCCGTTGCTCTGATCAGCGTCTCACCCTGCATCGGCGGTGTGGTATCAGACACATACGTCAGCTTGATCGACCCGTTCAGGCCTGTTGGCAGGATGCACTCTTCAAACGGCCCTTGCAGGAATTCGAAACCGTTGGAAGCCTCGGCTGCAATGATTTTTCTCTCCCATGTGATCGGCGCGTTTACCGGGGCTGTCCCCGCTTTGTCGGTGTAGCACTGCCACGTAAACTCAAGAGTCTCCCCGCCCTGCAACATACCGGCGTTGCCAGGAATACGTACGCTAACCAACTGTTGAGGGCCCACGTGCGTACTGCAGTTGAGAATGTCACTTCCGTCCGACGCCGTGGCCGCTTCGGGAAATTCGGGATTGGCGAGTTTGATCGGTAGGGCTGCGCTGACATCTACCAGAGTCGGCACGCAGGACTCGACATTGCCAGGGGGATTGATGCGCCCAACGGTATAGAACACCGGCAGCGCTGTGCCGCTTGGCAGGTCTTTGATCGTGTCCCAGTCCAGAGTGAACTCATAGTCATCACCCGCCGACCCCGTTACAGGGCTGAGCCTGCCGACCTCTGCCGCGACGCTACCCCAATACAGGACCATCTCCTCGCCCGTGCCTACAGGATCGTACAGCTTGAGCTTTACCGTAACAGGGTCGCCGACGTCGTCTTGCGTCAGCACGTTATCAACTGCAGAGGTCGAGCCACGAACCGTTACTCTTGGCAGGTTGCTGTTCACCGGATCCGGCCGGTCCGGGTTCACGGGCCCAGGGACGAAGAAATCCACATTGATGGTGGCGGGGTCCGAGGCGAACGACTTGTCGCCACGCTCGACGACGTAGCTCACCTGGGTCGGCAGCACCGTGGTCGCCGCGCCATAGGCAGGCTTCAATATGGTTTCGTAGGGAACACTCAGAAAGCTTGTCGCAAATGGATCCGTGATGTTGTGAGTGACCGGCAGCTGCGCAGTACCCCAAGTGAGCACTATACGGTCGCCTTCAAGCGCGTTCGCGTACGGGTCAATTTCAACCAGCCCTGTATTCGCTCGATCAATGTCGACAAGTTGCAGAACGCCGTCATCCGCGATCCTGGGCACGCGGGGTGCGTCCAGTGGAACAACCGGAAGTGGATTGAGAAAGAGGCCGACTGTCGTGTTATCCGAGTGACCGCCCTTGTTTCCAACCTTGTCGACCAGTCGGAAGGATACGTAGATCAAGCCATCCCTCAGACCCGAGAAGACAGCAGCCGGGATCTTGATCTCCCGATTCGAATCAATCGGCCCGGAAAATGCCGGCGCGGTCGGGCTCGTCCCGACTTCATGAATGTAAATCTCCAGGGTATCGCCCGGCTTCTCGTCTTGATAAATGGGGATGACCAGAACCACATCGGTGTGTTGACTCAAGTATTCCTGTGTGATGCCGTCATTGACGATGGCAGCGTCCAGGAACGTAGGCGCCGCTGGAGACTGATTATTGTTGGGTGGCGTCTTGTCGATAATGAAGCTGGTGGTTTCCGATGTTGACGGGTTGGAAGCATCGTTTGTCACGATGTAGCGCAACTCGAAGGTGCCTTCGTCAGCAAAGTTGGATTTATCCAGCATCAGTGCCATCGGGAAGTCGCCGGACTCCAACGGACCTGGAATCTTTATCTCGGCTTGGGCATCCTGCCAGTCACCCGCGAAGAGCGCTTTCCACTGGAATTGAAGCGTGTCGGTCTCGCCCGATCCTGCGCTTCCGGACCACTGGGGGATCATGATAGTCATGTCCACTTCCTGCTCATCACGAGGCACCAAGCCTGCGAAGGCAGGATCGCCGTTCCACCAGACCGGCGCAATCGGCGCAAGCAAGTTCGCCCTTCCAGACCGGCCTTTTTTGATGGCTTGCTTCTGCTGGCTGACATTTCGCGCCAATGCACTGGCAAGCACTCGGATCTGTTTGCTTGATAAGTTGCTCATGTCTTTTCTCCTTGAATTGACTCGCGCCTATCCCGCTTGGCGCGTCCTGGGTTTCCAGCGTTACTGCCCTTTGCCACCACGCCCGAGCCTCTGCAATACGCGGGCGATGAATCGACTGAATTTGCGACAGGCCTTGCATCCGCCCGCGATGGACGACCCAGACCGCAGGGCCTCCATCCCAGGCCCGCAAATCTCGCCACTGGGCAACTTGCGATTGATCTTCACCAGCCCCTCGTAGGACGAGCCCGACTGCCCGCTGACTTTCGTCAATCGGTAAGAGGCCAACGCCGATCCTTCAATGATGGGCTCGATATGGGGAATGAAGGGCTCGACCAGGACGTCCAGATAACCGTCAGTCACGTTCTGCGCGCTGACCGTCCGGGCAAACACGCCTTCGGTACCGGCAATCGGATCCACGCCGTTGAACGTGCGATAGCCCTGCCAGTACAGGGTGATCTGGTCCTGGTACTCGAACAGATTACGGACGAAAGCGATGCGAACCACGATCCCGTTCCAGGGCGCGTCGTCGCAATTGATGTAGCCGTAGATGTCTGCCTCCGGGAACTCCGGCTCGGGCAAATCGCCCCCGGGCAATGGCTTGAGTGCGACGGTGGCAGGGGTTTCGCGGGAGAACGAGTCGGTCTCGTTACCGGCCCGGTCCCGTACTTTGTATGTCGCGTAGAAAATGCCATCCCGATCAGGTCCGCGCACGGCGGTGCCAGGCAGATCGATGCAGACATCTTGAGGGTCGGGGCCGACCTGCCCCTTTGTCACCGTCACACTGTTAACGGCCGCAGCCGTTGGCGGGTTGTTCTGCGACCAGTAAAGGTCGACGACATCGCCGACTTGGGCGTCCAGATACAAGAGGCGGGGCAGGCACAGCTGTACCTTATCGCCATGACTTGCCAGGTACGCTTCGTTGATCACCCCGCCCACCAGATCATCTGGTAACAACAAGGGCATCAATTGCTGGTTATAGCTCGGCGCGCGGGTGTCGAGGGTGACGGTACGGCGCTCGGAAGGCGCAGTGTCATTCGCGTCGCTAGTGACCGTGTACCAGAGCTGGTACTGGCCGTCCGCCTGCAGAAACTTCTTATCCATCCTCAGAGAAAAAGGAAATGTTGTGGTATCGACCGGTCCAATAAAATCCGCAGTGGCCACAGGTTTATCAGTGATCTCACCACTCCAGAACAGGTCCAGCCGGTCGGTATCTCCCGCCTCGGCCGGACACGGCCAAAGCGGCACCCGCACCTCTAGATCATTGCCTTGGGTTCCAGTGGAAACCAGGCCTTCGGGATCGTTTGGATCAATGATTGCCGGCACTTCAGGCATTGGCAGCAGTGCCTTCGATCCATCCCCTGTCAGTCGTGTGATCGACTGCGCTTTCCGATCCCTGGCCATCCTGTCCTCACCTCGTCCGATGAAGCGCTGTCAGCCGGCACCCGCTGGCTGAGCAACGCAACAAGACTTTATTGAGAACCGATTTACTCAGGCCGGCTACTGTCAGAAATGACAGTCCGGGCCTCCGCCGGTCGGTTGACGAAACACGGCTATACAGAACAGAAACAGGTCAAAAGCAGGATCAGACCAGACTGTCGTCGATCACCAGCACGACCTTGCCCGACACCTGATTGGTCGCCAGCTCCGCGTAGGCCGCTTCCGCTTCACTGATCGGAAAGCTGCGGGCCAGTTGTGGCTTGAGGCGGCCTTCGGTGAACAGCGGCATGACGTGCTGCCCCAGATCGCTGAGCAGGTCGGCCTTGAACTGATCGTCGCGGCTGCGCAGGGTCGAGCCGAGGATATGGATGCGCTTGCCCAGCACCTGAGCGAAGTCCAGCTCGGATTTGCGCCCGCCCATCAAACCGATCAGCACCAGACGACCATCCACGCCGAGCACTTTCAGATTCAGCGCCGCGTAGTTGGCGCCCACCGGGTCAAGGATGACGTTGAACGGCGCGAAGTCGTTAAGCGCATCGAGGTTCTCGTTGCGCAGCACGCCGCCCTGGGCGCCAAGCGCTTCGCAATACGCCAGCCGCTCCGCCGAGCCCACGGTGACCCATACCGGGTTGCCGAAGGCCTTGCACAGCTGAATGGCAGCTGAACCAACTCCACTTGCCCCGGCATGCAGCAACACTTTTTCGCCGGGCTGAAGACCGGCCAGCTGGAACAGATTCAGCCAGGCCGTGGCGTAGACCTCGGGAATCGCCGCCGCTTCGTGCAGCGAAATCCCCTCGGGCACCGGCAGCACATGCCGCGCGTCGACCACGACTTCTTCCGCCATCGCCCCGCCCGCAACCAGCGCGCACACGCGGTCGCCGATCTCCCACGCGCAGCCCGGGCCGACCTCGGCAATCACCCCTGAACATTCCATCCCGAGGATTTCCGTGACACCCGGCGGTGGCGGGTAATGCCCCGAGCGTTGCAGCAAATCGGCACGATTGAGTCCGGCCGCTGCGACCTTGATGCGGACTTGTCCTACATCCAGAGTCGGCGATGGCTCTTCAAGCCATTCCACACGACCTTCAACGCCTTGCAATGCTTTCACGGTGCCTCCATAGTGAGTCTTGACTGAGCCCGATGTGCCTCACGGCCACTGGGCTTTTTGCATTATGCGACCGTGTTCTGACCGAACCGGCGACCTCCAAAGACGGCCTAATATGCGTTATCAATTGTCCCCGCGTCGAATCAGCATGAAGCATTTTTTACCCAGCACCACCCTTGCATTACTCGTTGGCCTGACTGTCCTGCCAATGTCGGCCAGTTCGTTCGCCGCCAATAGCTGGGATAATCTTCAACCTGATCGCGATGAAGTCATCGCCAGTCTGAATGTCGTGGAGCTGCTCAAGCGCCACCATTACAGCAAGCCGCCGCTGGACGACAAGCGTTCGGAAATCATCTATCAGAGCTACCTCAAACTCCTCGATCCTGCGCGCAGCTACTTCCTCGCCAGCGACATCGCCGAGTTCGACAAGTGGCGTTTCCAGTTCGACGACTTCCTCAAGAGCGGCGACCTGGCTCCAGGCTTCACCATCTACAAACGTTATCTGGACCGCATTAAGTCGCGTCTGGATTTCGCCCTGGCGCAGCTGAGCAAGGGCGTCGACAAGATCGACCTGAACACTCAGGAAACCTTGCTGGTTGATCGCAAGGATGCACCTTGGGCCAAAAACGAAGCCGAACTCGACGACCTCTGGCGCAAGCGCGTCAAGGACGAGGTTCTGCGTTTGAAGATCGCGGGCAAAGACCCGGCGAAGATTCAGGAAACCCTGACCAAGCGCTACAAGAATCAACTCGCGCGTCTGGGCCAGACCCGCAGCGAGGACGTGTTCCAGGCGTACCTGAACACCTTCGCGATGTCCTACGATCCGCACACCAACTACCTGTCACCTGACAGCGCGGAAAACTTCGACATCAACATGAGCCTTTCCCTGGAAGGCATCGGCGCTGTCCTGCAGAGCGACAACGACAACGTCAAGATCGTCCGCCTGGTGCCGGCCGGCCCTGCCGCCAAGACCAAGCAAGTGGCGACCGCCGACAAGATCATCGGCGTCGCCCAGGGCGACAAAGAGATGGTCGACGTGATCGGCTGGCGTCTGGATGAAGTGGTCAAACTGATTCGCGGTCCGAAGGGTTCGGTCGTGCGTCTGGAAATCGTCCCGGCCAGCAATGCGCCAAGCGACCAGACCACCAAGATCGTTTCGATCACCCGCGAAGCCGTGAAGCTCGAAGAGCAAGCGGCGAAGAAGTCGATCCTTCACCTGAATCAGGACGGCAAGGATTACAAGCTGGGCGTCATCGAGATCCCTGCTTTCTACCTGGACTTCAAGGCCTACCGCGCCGGCGATCCCGAGTACAAGAGCACGACCCGCGACGTCAAGAAGCTGCTGACCGAATTGCAGTCGGAGAAAGTCGACGGCGTGGTCATCGACCTGCGTAACAACGGCGGTGGTTCGCTGCAGGAAGCCACCGAGCTGACCAGTCTGTTCATCGACAAAGGCCCGACGGTTCTGGTGCGTAATGCCGACGGCAAGGTCGATGTGCTGGAAGACGAAAACAGCGGTGCGTTCTACAAAGGCCCGATGGCGTTGCTGGTCAACCGCCTCTCGGCTTCGGCTTCGGAGATTTTTGCCGGTGCCATGCAGGATTATCACCGCGCGCTGATCATCGGCGGCCAGACCTTCGGTAAAGGCACCGTGCAGACCATCCAGCCGCTGAACCATGGTGAGCTGAAACTGACGCTGGCGAAGTTCTACCGGGTGTCCGGCCAGAGCACCCAGCACCAGGGCGTACTGCCGGACATCGCCTACCCGTCGATCATCGACACCAAGGAAATCGGCGAAAGCGCCCTGCCTGAAGCGATGACTTACGACACCATCAAGCCGGCGATCAAGCCTGCGGTGGATCCGTTCAAACCATTCCTCGCCCAGCTGCAATCGCGTCATGACGTGCGTTCTGCCAAGGACGCCGAGTTTGTCTTTATCGAAGAAAAACTCGCGCTGGCGAAGAAGCTGATGAGCGAAAAGACCGTCAGCCTCAACGAAGCCGAGCGCCGCAAGGAACACGCCGACATCGAGAGCAAACAGCTGGCGATGGAGAACGTGCGTCGCAAGGCCAAAGGCGAAGAGCCGCTGAAAGAGCTGAAGAAAGAAGACGAAGACGCGCTGCCTTCGGAAGACGACAAGACCAAACCCGAGGACGACGCCTACCTGGCTGAAACCGGGCGTATCTTGCTGGACTACCTGGGCTTGAGCGGTTCGGTGGCGAAAAAGTAAAACAGCATGAAACGTGACGAAATGATGGCAAATCGTCATCAAACAGTCATAAAGCTGTCGTGAAATAGCGGGGCTCGACGCCACAAGCGTCCAGCCCCTTTTTCTTGCCCCGAGATTGCCATGACCGTGACTGAACAGCTGGGCGCTCTGAGTTCGATCCTGACTCACGGCGACTTGCACAGCCTGTTCCAACCGATTGTGTCGCTATCGGATCGGCGCATTCTCGGCTATGAAGCCCTGACTCGCGGTCCTTCCAACAGCGCGCTGCATTCCCCTCTCAGCTTGTTCGCCGTGGCCCGCCAGGCCGGGCGCCTGAGCGAACTGGAACTCGCCTGCCGCGAGTCGGCCTGCCGTCGCTTCAGCCAGCAGAAGCTGGAGGGCAAGCTTTTCCTCAATATCTCGCCCGAGTCCCTGCTGGAAGCCTCGCACCCGCCGGGGCGCACCTTGCAGCTGTTGCAGCGCTACGGGATACCGCCGAGCCGCGTGGTCATCGAGCTGACCGAGCAGACCCCGACCGATGACTTCGGCCTGCTCTACAACGCGCTCTATCACTACCGGGACATGGGCTTTTCCATCGCCCTCGATGACCTGGGCGCAGGGTATTCGAGCCTGCGGCTATGGTCCGAGTTGCGCCCGGATTACGTAAAGATCGACCGGCATTTCATCGACGGCATTCATCAGGACGCGGTCAAGCGCGAGTTCGTCGGCTCGATGCTGCAGATGGCCAAGGCGTCGCGGGCGCTGGTCATCGCTGAAGGCATCGAGTTGCAGGAAGAGCTGGCCGTCTTGATCGACATGGGCGTCGAGCTGGTTCAGGGCTATTTGCTGTGCCGTCCGCAGGAGTTTCCACCCCGGGACGCCCGTGCGCTGCTGCCAAAAATCGACCCTGCCGCCGCGACCTTGACCGAAGAAACCAGCGACCTCAGTGCCCTGCTCAACGAGCTGCCGGCGGTGGTGCAGACTACGCCCACCGCCACGGTGCTGGAGGCGTTTCGCAAGCAGGCCAATCTCAACTCGCTGGCGGTGCTGGATGAGCAGCATCAGCCGATCGGCATCGTCCACCGCCACTCGCTGTCGGACGTGCTGCTCAAGCCCTTCGCCACCGAACTGTATGCGCGCAAGCCTATTAGTCGTCTGATGAGCGACGACTTCCTCGCCGTCGAGCTGAGTCAGTCGCTGCAGCAGGTCAGCCGGCTGATCACCAGCCGCGCGCGGCAACGCATCGAAGAAGATTTCATCATCATGCAGAACGGCGCTTACCTGGGGCTGGGCCGGGTCATTGATGTCCTGAAGCTGATTACCGAGGTGAAGATCCAGCAGGCGCGATACGCCAATCCGCTGACCCTGCTGCCGGGTAACGTGCCGATCCAGCAATGCCTGACCCGGTTGTTGCAACAGGGACGTGAATCGATGATCTGCTATGTGGACATCGACAGCTTCAAACCCTTCAACGACATCTATGGCTACGGCCGGGGTGACGAGGTCCTGCTGTGTCTGGCGCAGTGCCTGAACGACCGCATCGACCCGAGCCGCGACTTTGTCGGCCACATCGGTGGCGATGACTTTCTGTTGGTGCTGGGCTCGGAAGACTGGCGCAAACGCTTGAACATGCTGCTGGAAGACTTCCAGAACCAGTGCCGACGCTTCTACCGCGCCGAGCATCTGGAAGCCGGCTGCTTCGTCGCCCTCAATCGCCAGGGCCAGCGCCAGGAATTTCCGTTGCTGTCGCTGTCCATCGGCGTTGTGCATCTGCATCCGGAAGTCTGCACGACCCTCGACGCCAGCCAGCTTGCCGAGCTGGCGTCCCAGGCCAAGCACCACGCCAAAGAGGTGATGGGTGCGAGTGTGCATGTGATCAATACGCTGGAGGCGGAGGTCATGGCGACGTTGAATCAGGCGGTTTTGGGGTGACCGACGGGGTTCGCCAGCAAGCCGGCTCCACAGGTTTTGTGCCTGACGCGGAAATCCCGGTCCACGGAAATCCAGTGTAGGAGCGCGCTTGCCCGCGAATGCGGTCTGCCTGTGCCATCCATTTCGACTGACCCACCGCCTTCGCCAGCAAGCCGGCTCCTTGGTTTTGCGTCTGACGCTGAAATCCCGGCCAGGGAAGATCCGGTGTAGGAGTGAGCTTGCTCGCGATCGGCTGCGCAGCAGTCGTGAAACCTGACGCCCCGGTTACCGCTGACACACCGCGTGCACGGGTCTGCTGCCGCTTCGCGCCAGATCGCGAGCAAGCTCACTCCTACAGTTTGATCCCCGGCCGGCGAGGAATGGGCGGCAGATCACATATCACGCAAAGACGTGCACGGATTTGGCGTCATACCCCGACCGGTGTAGGAGCGCGCTTGCCCGCGATCGGCTGCGCAGCAGTCGTGAAACCTGACGCCCCGGTTACCGCTGACACATCGCGTGCACGGGTCTGCTGCCGCTTCGCGCCAGATCGCGAGCAAGCGCGCTCCTACAGTCTGATCCGCGGTGGGCGAGGAATTGGCGGCATCGTTTAACACGGTCCGCATGAGCGTAGGTAACGTTTGGGTGTGCGCCCGAATTCGGATCTGGCCTGTAAGCCACCCGATCTGCAACTTACTCCGGCTTCACCGGCTGCGCATACTCGAACTCAAACACCCGGGCCACTTCCGAGGCGTGCCAGGAGGCGGCAGCAATGCCGTCCGAGGGGCCGGAGAAACGGCCGAGGCGTTCGACGCATTCAAAAAACCCGGTGCGAGGCAGGCGGCTGGCGCCCTGACTGATCACCAAGGAACTGCGCAATGGCTGCTCGGCGCGGGCGTCGAGGGCGGCGAGGTGTTCAAGGGCGGCGGTCAGGGTTTGCATGGCGGGAGTGGGTAACTGCAACCGCTCAAGCAATGCGCGATAGGTGACCAGATGACGTTGGCGACGGGCCAGGTCCAGTTCGGCGAGCAACCCGTCCCAGTGCTGGCGACTGATGCGCACGCTCATGCTTCACCCCGCCAGCCCGCAACGCCCAGTTCCCACGCCAGACTCCGGCGAATGGCCGCATCCGGCTCACGGGCGCCGCTTTCAATCAGGTCGAGATAAGACGGGCTGATGCCGACCGCGCGGGCCAGTTGCGCCACTTCCAGGCCTTTGGCCTCGCGCAATGCACCCAGCTGAGATAAAGAAGGGAGGTCTGCAGCGGCCGCAGACGAGGACTGTTCAGACTTGGCCTCGGGGTGGATCGCCGCTCCGGACTCCGGGCCACGCGCAACACCCGCCGCGCGCAACAGGGCCTGATACTGCGCCCATGGCAGCACCGCATATTCCGGCTCTCCATCGCGCGAAATAACCTGAAGATCCATACCAACACCCCTGTAGGACAAAAACACGCTTTACGTAGTCTTTTTCTAAGTATGGGTGGCATCTTAACAGCGGTTGTCGACGACTGGCGTATGAGGAATCACCAGAGCAGTGGTGACGTCAGCGACAAGTCGCACAAACGAGCCTTCAAATCTTTTTCTCGTGCTCCAGCAAGACAGGCGTCGCCGGCAAACGCTCAACCACCGCGAGCTTTTCCGGGTTCTGCAATTCGCGCCAGGCACGGAATGCGCTGAGCTCGGCTTCAAGGTGTTTCATCACCCATGCGAGAACAGCGATGTCGTCAAGCATCCCCAGGCCGGGAATCCAGTCAGGAATTGCATCCAGGGGGCTGAGAAAATACATCAGGCCGGCCACGATCGAGAGAATCGCCTTACCGCTGATGGCGCGATATTCGCCGCGCCAGTAGGCCAGACACAACGCTTGAAGCAGTTTCAAATCGTCTTTGATCTTGCCCAGCCGACCGCCCTCACTGGCCGTTTTGCCTGCAACGGCGAACAGCAACGCGGGCAAGCGACCGGCCGCCATCAAGCGCCTGGCCATGGGCAGGTAACGAATGAGGTTCCAGGGTGCTTTCATATCCACTCCACGATTACCGATAAAAATCGACCTGCGGGCCTACCGCGTGTGTCGCGGCAGCCCACCAACTCGTACGACGATTCCGCACCCAAATGTTATCCACACAAATTGTGGATAACCTTGTGAACAGACCCGTTTTTCGGGGCCGCAACGCCCGTTCTACCGGGTCCGGACTTAGATCGCGCGTTTTTTACACACATAAAAACCGGCGAAAACCGTTGACTCACCGAGCCTGTGGCGCTAGCCAAGGACTGATCAACTCACCCGCGAACGCCACGCAGCCTCCGACAAATCCCGGCTTAAAGCCGGTTGACTGTCCGACATGGGACTCTGCCCTTCCAGGCCGGTTCGATTAAAAAAGAAGCGGAAATGAAAATGCCCCGTCGAGACGGGGCATTTCTTTCAAGCGGTAACCGGACTGACGAACGATTACTTCTTGGCGGCTGGCTTGGCCGGTTCGGCTGCCGGAGCGGCCTCTTCTTCTTCATCAGCGCCGGCGGCAGCATCATTGGCGCCTGCAGCAGCAGGGTCCTTGATGCCCAGCAGTTCGAGGTCGAAGACCAGAACCGAGTTCGCCGGGATCATTGGGCTAGGGCTTTGTGCGCCATAGGCCAGTTCGCTAGGGATGTAGAGCTTGACCTTCTCGCCGACGTGCATCAGCTGCAGACCTTCGACCCAACCCGGAATCACGCCGCTCACCGGCAGATCAATCGGGCTGCCGCGTTCAACGGAGCTGTCGAACACTTTGCCGTCAGTCAGCTTGCCTTCGTAGTGAACGGTCACGACATCAGTCGGCTTCGGTACTGGACCGTCGGCTTTCTTGATGATTTCGTACTGCAGGCCGGAAGCAGTCGTGGTGACTTCTTTACGCTTGCCGTTTTCTTCGAGGAACTTCTTGCCGGCGGCTGCCGACTCTTCGCTCATCTTGGCCATGCGCTCTTCAGCACGCTTTTGCAGGTCGCCAAACGCTGCAACCAACTCTTCGTCTTTGAGCTTCTGCTCTTTCTTGCCAACGGCGTCTTCGATACCCAGCGCTACCGCTTTGGAATCCAGATCGTCCATGCCTTCCTGAGCCAGGCTTTTGCCCATGTTCAGGCCGATGCCGTAAGAGGCTTTCTGGGCGGGGGTTTTCAGCTCAACGGTGCTGGCTTGCTTGTCACAGCCCGCGAGTACCAGACCGACCAGGGCAATCGCCGCTGCCAACCGATGCTGTTTCATTCTGTTTCCTTGTTCATGCGCCAATAGGGCAAACGAGTAAAGCCGCGAGCTTATCAGGCTGCCGCGATCAATGGCTACCGGCATGAGAGGGAGAAAAGGCAGATAAGTTCAGGTATCCAAAGGTTTTCTTGTTTGATCGAGAAATTCGTTCAGTTGAGGTTCAGCGGCCTGCCGCGGAGCAGCGAGCAGCATTAATACACGTCCCGCATATAGCGCTTCTGCTCGGTCAGCCAGCGCAACTGCTCGGCCGCCTTTTCCAGGCTAACGCCGCCCTGTTCGCTGATCACGCGGCGCAGTGCCTGATCGACATCCCGCGCCATCCGCGAGGCATCGCCGCAGACATACAGGTGCGCACCCGCCTCTAGCCAGCGCCAGAGTTCGGCGCCCTGCTCCTGTATGCGCTGTTGAACGTAGATCTTCTCCGTCTGATCCCGGGAGAACGCCAGGCTCAGCCGGGTCAGCAGACCGTCCTGCTGCATGCCTTGAAGCTCGTCGCGGTAATAAAAATCGGTAGCCTGATGCTGCTCGCCAAAGAACAGCCAGTTACGCCCCCGATCGCCCCGGGCGCACCGCTCTTGGAGAAACGCCCGAAACGGCGCCACGCCGGTGCCCGGACCGATCATGATCATCGGCACATCACCATCGACTGGTGGACGAAAATGCTTCGTCGGTTGCAGGAAAACCGGCACCTCGCATTCACCGGCACGATCCGCCAGGAAGGTCGACGACACGCCTTTGCGGGGGCCGTAGCGCACGGCAGAAACCGTCAGGTGGACTTCATCGGGATGCGCCTTGGCGCTCGAGGCGATTGAATAAAGCCGCGGCTGAAGCGGCTTGAGATGGTCCAGCCATTCCTCCGCAGAACAGGTGATGGGGAACTCGCGCAACACATCGGCCAACTGCCGACCCCACAGCCAGTCCTTCAGCTCGCTCTTGAAGGGTTCGGTGAGCAGGGTTTTCAGATCGTTGCTGCCGTTACGATCGGCGATGAACGCCAAGGTGTCTGCACCCGGTCGCGCGATTTCAAATTGCTCGGTCAGCGCCTGACGTAGCGGCACGTTGACCGCCTTCACGCCGCGCACCGGTTGCTCGGCGTTCAGGCCCGTGAGTTCGAGCCACTCGTTCACCAGCTCGGGGCAATTGCGCGGCCACACCCCCAAGGCGTCGCCGGCTTCATAGGTGATCCCCGAGCCCTCAAGGGTCAGCGCCAGTTGCCGCGTGTCCTTGGCGGCACCGTCCGCATTCAGTCGCCGATTAAGCGACAAACGCGCGTAATGGGGCTGTGTCCGTGAAGGCTGTTTCCCAGAAACCGGGCTGTTGTCGACGATTGAAGGAGCAGAAAGATTCAGCGACAGCGCCTGCTGCAACCCTGTGAACCAACTGTCTGCTTGGGCACGGTATTCGCCGTCGCAATCGACTCTGGCGATCAGCGATGAAGCGCCCAGGTGGTGCAGGCGCTGGTCGAGGTTTTTGCCGTGCTGGCAAAAGCGGTCGTAACTCGAATCACCCAGCGCCAGAACGGCGTAGCGCAGCGACTCCAGACGCTCTTGCCGGGCAGCCAGTGACTGCCAGAATCGTTGCCCATTGTCGGGGGATTCGCCATCGCCGAAGGTGCTGCTGATCAGTGCGACGCTCTGCAGCTGGTCCAGACGCTCGGAGGGAAAACTGTCCATCGCCGCCACCTGAACCGGCACGCCGGCAGTTTTCAAATGGTCGCCAAACTGCCGGGCCAACGCTTCAGCGTTGCCGGTTTGTGATGCCCACAGCAGCGTCAACAGTGGCGCCTGTTCGGGTGCTGTCTGCGTCTCGGTCTTGGTCTGGGACGGATCAAGGAAGCGATGCCCGATCAGCTCGACCTTGCGCAGGGCCACTGCACAGCACTTGAATTCGGGCTGGCGGGAAATCGGGTCGACGGCATCGTTGGTCACGGCGTTGATCGCCAGCTTTTCGCCGTATACGTCGTTCCAGTGAAAGGGCGCGAAGCAGTTGCCCGGCAGCACGCGGTCGCTGATCACCGCAGGCAACACCGCCAGACCTCGGACGGAACGGACCTCCACGCCATTGCCTTCGCAGATGCCCAGCGCAAGGGCATCGTCGGGGTGCAGCTCGACGAACGGCCGCGCGTTGAGCGCGTTCAGTGTCGGGACTTTTCCGGTCTTGGTCAGCGTGTGCCACTGGTGTTGCAGGCGGCCGGTGTTGAGCACCATGGGAAATGCGTCGTTGGGCAGTTCAGCCAGCGCCATGTGCGGGCGTGGGAAAAATACCGCTTTGCCGTTTGCGGCGGGAAAGACAATCGCCGGGCGTGTCGTCAGTCTTTCTTCAACCGGGCTCGCGCCACTGTCGCTGAGGTAACGAATCGGGTTGCGTGTGCGCTCGTCATGGGGCGCGCACGGCCATTGCAACGACTGATCCCGCAGCCGCCCATAGCTGGCGCCGCGAATGTCATAGCCGGTGGCCGGGTTGCACGCCTGTTTGATTTCTTCGAACACCTCCTCTGCCGAGGTGTAACTGAAACCGTCGGCGAAGCCCATTTCACAGGCGACCCTGGCGATGATCTGCCAGTCCGGCAACGCCTGGCCCGGCGCATCGACGGCTTTCTGCGTCAGATTGAGGGTACGTTCGGAGTTGATCATCACCCCTTCCGCTTCGGCCCAGAGCGCGCCCGGCAACAGGATGTCGGCGTAGCGATTGGTCTCTGTGTCGAGGAAGGCGTCCTGGGTGATGACCAGTTCGGCGGTCTTCAGGGCGTCGATGACGGTGGTGCGATTGGCGACGCTGGCGACCGGGTTGGTGCAGATGATCCAGCAAGCCTTGATCACGCCGTCGCGCATCTGTTCGAACAGGTCGATGGTGCCGCCGCCGGAATCGTGCGGGATACTGCCCTGGGGGATGCGCCAGAGGTCTTCGATGAAGCGGCGGTCGGCGTCCACCAACACCGAGCGCTGTCCGGGAAGTCCTGGGCCCATGTAGCCCATTTCCCTTCCGCCCATGGCATTCGGCTGACCTGTCAGGGAAAACGGACCGCTGCCGGGCCGGCAAATCGCTCCGGTTGCCAAGTGCAAGTTGCACAACGCATTGGTGTTCCAGGTGCCGTGGGTGCTCTGGTTCAGGCCCATGGTCCAGCAACTCATCCACTCCTGCGCCGCGCCGATCATCCGCGCGGCCTGACGGATGTCGGCTTCGGCCAGACCGGTGATCTGCGCGACGTAAGCGGGCGTGTACTCGGCGAGGAAGTCGGGCATGACGTCCCAGCCCTGGGTGAACGAGGCGATGAAGTCGGCATCGGTGTTGCCGTTCTCCACCAGCAGATGCAGCAGGCCATTGAGCAGCGCGAGGTCGGTGCCCGGTTTGATGTGCAGGAACAGCCCGGCCTTGTCGGCGGTGGCGCTGCGCCGAGGATCGACGACGATCAGCTTCGCCCCGGCCTTGACCCGGTCCATCATGCGCAGGAACAGGATGGGGTGACAGTCGGCCATATTGGCGCCAATCACGAAAAACAGATCGGCCTTGTCGAAGTCATCGTAGGACCCGGGCGGGCCGTCGGCGCCTAGCGAGAGCTTGTAGCCGCTGCCCGCGCTGGCCATGCACAGCCGCGAGTTGGACTCGATATTGGCCGTGCCCACGAAGCCCTTGGCGAGTTTGTTGGCCAGGTATTGCGCCTCCAGGGACATCTGCCCGGAGACGTAAAACGCCAGCGCGCCGGGGCCGTCGCGATCCAGAATCCCGCGCAAGCGCCGGGCGGTTTCGCTGATCGCGGCGTCCATTTCCGCGCGCACCGGCTCGTGGCTGCGCTGATGGCGGATGTACGCGGACTCCATCCGCCCCGACTCGGCAATCGCCTGACCGCAGGTGGTGCCTTTGGTGCACAGGCGACCGAAATTGCTCGGGTGCGTCTTGTCGCCGACGACCTTGATGACTCGGTTGTCCTCGACCTGCATGACGATGCCGCAACCGACACCGCAATAAGGACACACGCTCTTTACGCTGCTGCTCGCCATATTCCGTTTCCTGAAAGCAAAAAAAGACGCCCTGTTCTCATCCGTTGAAAAACGGAGAGCACACGGCGCCTTTGTCGTGAATATGGCAATCGGCGTTGATTGCCTGTGGGCACGATGTTGCAAACGGCAGGCCAGCGCGCGCGGGGTGACGTGCAGACCGCATCTGACGCGATACACGATGAATTCACGCACGCAGCGTTGGCTTCACGATGGGGCGGTATGAGCAAAATCGCACTGTTTGTGTGCCGGTTCAGGCTGACTCAAATCACGCTTCTGCCCGACAGGGCGTAGGAGCGCGCTTGCCCGCGATCTGGCGCGCAGCGGCAGCAAACACGTCGAAGGCGGTCTGTCTGACACAACCAGGGTGTCCGGTTTGGCTGCCGGTTCCCGGCAGATCGCGGGCAAGCGCGCTCCTACGCCCTGCGGGCAGAATCAAGAGCAGAACGCGCCGTACGCGGGCATGGCTGACTCACCCATTACCGCCTGGCACAGCCATTGCTACGTCCCTTATCAAGTCCAGCCTGAATACGCGGTTGGCAGCCCTGGCCGGTCAACGCAGACCGCCAGCCGTTCACGGCGTCGGGCTCACCAGGTTGGCGTCGACACTGTGGTCGCGCGGCAACCCATAAAGAACAGGCAAAGGCGCCTGGAACCGAGAGGTTCCGGGCGCCTTTTTTTTGCTTTCAAAAAACCTGATTGGCCTTGGCCAGGACTCGCTATGACCACCACAGTCGCCCCACTCAACGACGTCCAAACCCTGATCGTGATCGGCAACGGCATGGTGGGTCACCACTGCGTCGAGCAACTGATCGCCGCCGGCGCCCTTGAGCGCTATCGCATTCATGTGTTCGGCGAGGAAGGCCAGCGCGCCTACGACCGCGTGCATCTGTCCGAATACTTTGGCGGCCGCGATGCCGAGTCACTGGCGATGAGCGCTGCTTCTTTATATGAGCAGACCGGGCTCGCACTGCACCTGGGCGTGCCGGTGCTGGAAATCGACCGGGCGCGGCGCGAAGTGATCACCGCCAAGGGCAGCTTTGGTTACGACAAGCTGGTGCTGGCGACCGGTTCGTACCCTTTCGTGCCGCCCATCGAAGGCGCTGAAGGCCACTCGCGACTGGTCTACCGCACCTTGGACGACCTTGACACCATCCGCGCCGCCGCGAGCCAGGCGAAACGCGGCGTGGTGGTTGGCGGCGGACTGTTGGGGCTGGAAGCGGCCAACGCGCTGAAGTCCCTGGGCCTGGAAGCCCACGTGGTCGAGTTCGCGCCCCGCCTGATGCCGGTACAGCTGGATGACCACGGCGGCGCCGCCCTGAAGGCGCGCATCGAAGCGCTGGGCGTGGGCGTGCACCTGTCTCGCGCGACGCAATCCATCAGCGCGGGTGAGGAATACCGCTACCGGATGAATTTCGCCGGCGACGAGTTTCTCGAAACCGACCTGATCGTTTTCTCCGCCGGCATTCGCCCCCAGGACGCCCTCGCCCGTCAGTGCGAACTGGCGTTGGGTCCGCGCGGCGGCATCGCCATCGACGAACACTGCCGCACCAGCGACGCTGACATTTTTGCCATTGGCGAGTGCGCCGCCTGGAACGGCAGCGTCTTCGGCCTCGTCGCGCCGGGTTATCAAATGGCGCGCAATGTCGCGGCGCAGTTGTGCGAACTTGCCGCTGAGCCGTTCTTCGGCGCGGATATGTCGACCAAACTGAAACTGCTCGGCGTCGACGTCGGCTCCATCGGCGATGCCCATGGTGCGCTGACAGGTTCGCGCAGCTACCGGTTCATCGATGAGGCCAGCGGCAGTTATCGCCGTTTGGTGGTGTCCGCCGACGGCAAAAAGGTACTCGGTGCCGTGCTGGTGGGCGACAACAGTTATTACGACACCTTGCTGCAATACGCACAGAACGGCATCAAGCTGCCTGCCGATCCGTCGAGCCTGATCCTGCCCCACAGCGACGGCGCGCCAACGCTTGGCGCTGATGCCCTGCCCGCCACGGCAACCATTTGCTCGTGCCACAACGTCAGCAAGGCCTCGATCTGCTCGGCCATCGACGGCGGTTGCACGGACCTCGCCGGGCTCAAGACCTGCACCAAGGCCGCCACCGGGTGCGGCGGTTGTGCGGCGCTGCTGAAAAGCGTGTTCGAGCACGAGCTGATCGCCCGCGGCGTCACCGTCGATAAAAGCCTGTGCGAGCACTTCGCGTTCACGCGTCAGGAGCTATACGCCTTCGCCCGCGTTGAAAACATCGAAAGCTTCGACGAGATGCTGGCCCGCCACGGCAAAGGCCATCTGGGTTGCGACATCTGCAAGCCCACTGTCGGCTCGATCCTCGCCTCGTGCTGGAACCGGCCGATCATGGACCCCTCGCTGGTGCCGTTGCAGGACACCAACGACACCTTCATGGCCAACATGCAGAAGAACGGCACGTATTCCGTTGTACCGCGCATTCCTGCGGGGGAAATCACTGCGGACGGTTTGATCGCCATTGGCGCGGTCGCGAAGAAATACGACCTGTACACCAAGATCACCGGCGGCCAGCGCATTGACCTGTTTGGCGCGCAGTTGCATGAGCTGCCGGACATCTGGGCCGAGCTGATTGCCGCCGGTTTCGAGACCGGTCATGCCTACGGTAAATCGACGCGGACGGTGAAGTCCTGCGTCGGCAGCACCTGGTGCCGTTACGGCGTTCAGGACAGCGTGCAAATGGCGCTGAACATCGAGGATCGCTACAAAGGCCTGCGCTCGCCGCACAAGCTGAAGTTCGCGGTGTCCGGTTGCACCCGTGAATGCGCTGAAGCCCAGAGCAAGGACATCGGCGTGATCGCCACGGAGAACGGCTGGAATCTGTATGTGTGCGGCAACGGCGGGATGCGCCCGCGCCACGCCGAGCTGTTCGCCACCGATCTGGACGACGAGACGCTGATTCGTTACATCGACCGCGTGCTGATGTTTTACATCCGCACCGCTGACAAGTTGCAGCGAACGTCGGTCTGGCGCGAGTCCCTTGAGGGCGGGCTGGATTTTCTGAAAGCCGTGGTGATCGATGACAGCCTGGGGCTCGCTGCCGAACTAGAGGCGCAGATGCAGTTGGTGGTCGACCGTTACGAATGCGAGTGGGCGAACGCGTTGAAGAGCCCGGAGAAGCTCAAGCGCTTTCGCACGTTCGTCAACGACAAGGGCGCCGACCCGGACATTCATTTCGTCAAGGAACGCAGCCAGCGTCGTCCGGCTCGCGCGGAAGAGTTGAATCTGATTGCTGCTGTGGAGGTTGCACGATGAGCCAGGCCAATGCGGTGGTGATGGAAATGCCGAAGACTCGGGTGTGGCGCGCGGTCTGTGCCAGTGAGGATCTGGTGCTGAATTCCGGCGTGGTGGCGCTGGTGGGCAATGCGCAGGTGGCGCTGTTTTATGTGGCGTCCATTGGCGGCGCGCCGCAGTTGTTCGCCGTGGACAATCGCGATCCGGTCACGGGAGTCAACGTGATTGGGCGGGGGTTGGTTGGCAGTTTGGGCGGGGATCTTGTGATCGCGTCGCCTTTGTATAAGCAGCATTACCGGCTGGTGGATGGCGCCTGTCTTGAGGACGCGGCGCTGCGGCTGCGGACTTGGCCGGTTCGGTTGGTGGGGGATGTGGTGGAGATTGATGTGGGGTGAGGCGTTCAGGCGTTCAGAATCAAGAGCGTCGGCCTAACGGCCTCGGGTTTCGCCTTCGGCGAGTTACTTGGAAAAGTCGAAAGTCGCACCATCCCCAAGTAACCAAGGGTGCTTGCTCCTGGTTTGGCCCCTCGTGCCTCGGGGTTCCTTCACTCCGGTCCCGCTCCGTGGGCCCGCGCCGAACGGACATCCATGTCCGCAACGGCGCTCTCGCGGCATCCATGCCGCTCGGCCCACTCCGCGAGACCTGCGTTCAGCCTGCACCCAAGTCGCGATTGGCGGTAACTGAGCTTTTTGCGTATGAAGATCAAAGACAGAGCCAAAGCAGATCAAAGGCTTCCCGGCTAAAGCCGGTCCTACGGGGCGCCGCCGGTCCTACTGACGGCACGCGGTGCTTTCTGTGGGACCGGCTTCAGCCGGGAAGAGGTCGGTGTGAGCGATGCCAAATCCTCGGGGTGAACCTGATCGTTCCCACGCTCCGCGTGGTAACGCAGCCCCGGACGCTCTGCGTCCTGCAGGCGACGCGGACTCATGTCTGGGCGATGGGACGCGGAGCATCGTGGACGGTGTTACCACGCAGAGCGTGGAACAATCATGAGCACCCAGCATCTGCCCACTACAGGGTGGAGAACAGTAGGAGCGTGGCTTGTCCCGCGATCTGGCGCGAAGCGGCAGCAAGACGGGTAAACGCGGTGTGCCAAGTGAAACACAGCCGTCAGATTCCACGGCTGCTGCGCAGCCGATCGCGGGACAAGCCACGCTCCTACGGCCTATGGCCAGGATCAACAGCAGATTGCGCTGCCCATTCCCAAATCCCAGGCACAAAAAAAGCGACCCTAAGGTCGCTCTCTTTGTCGTTACGAGGAGTTCAAGGGCCTCGTAACTCAATATGGCGCAGCGGACGGGACTCGAACCCGCGACCCCCGGCGTGACAGGCCGGTATTCTAACCGACTGAACTACCGCTGCGCGTAACACTTGAAACGAATGGTGGGTGATGACGGGATCGAACCGCCGACATTCTGCTTGTAAGGCAGACGCTCTCCCAGCTGAGCTAATCACCCTTCGCTTCGGTGTGGCGCGCATTCTACGGAGCGATCAAAAAGCTGGCAAGCACTTTTTGAAATAAATTTTATAATCCTTCCAAAGGCTTACATCAGGGTTGGCCGCAGGGTCGCAGCAGCGAATAATGCCCCCCTTTGTATAAAGGAGAGATGTACCCCATGTGGTTCAAAAACCTGCTTGTGTATCGCCTGACCCAGGACCTGCCATTTGACGCCGAGGCGCTGGAAACCGCATTGGCGACCAAGCCTGCACGTGCCTGTGCCAGCCAGGAGTTGACCACTTACGGTTTCATCGCCCCCTTCGGCAAGGGCGAAGACGCGCCACTGGTGCACGTCAGCGGTGACTTCATGCTGATTTCGGCGCGCAAGGAAGAACGCATCCTGCCCGGCAGCGTGGTCAACGATGCATTGAAAGAGAAAGTCGAAGAGATCGAGACCGAGCAAATGCGCAAGGTCTACAAGAAGGAACGCGATCAGCTCAAGGATGAAATCATCCAGGCCTTCCTGCCCCGTGCGTTTATCCGCCGCTCGGCCACCTTCGCCGCCATCGCCCCCAAGCAAGGCGTGATTCTGGTCAACGCTTCCAGCCCGAAGCGCGCCGAAGACCTGCTGTCGACCCTGCGTGAAGTGGTCGGCTCGTTGCCGGTGCGTCCGGTCACCGTCAAGACCGCGCCAACCGCCGTCATGACCGAATGGGTCAAGACCAGCCAGACCGCCGAGCACTTCTTCGTGCTGGACGAGTGCGAACTGCGCGACACCCACGAAGACGGTGGCATTGTGAAATGCAAACGTCAGGACCTGACCAGCGACGAAATCCAGCTGCACCTGAGCACCGGCAAAGTCGTCACTCAGCTGTCACTGGCGTGGCAGGACAAGCTGTCGTTCGTGCTGGACGACAAGCTCGGCATCAAACGCCTGAAGTTCGAAGACCTGCTGCAGGATGAAGCCGAACAGAACGGCGGCGACGATGCGCTGGGTCAGCAGGACGCCAGCTTCACCCTGATGATGCTGACGTTCGGCGAGTTCCTGCCGCAATTGATGGAAGCGCTGGGCGGCGAAGAGATTCCTCAGGGGATCTGATTTCACCTATCTCTGTAGGAGCCGCCTTGCTGGCGAACGCATCACGTCAGATCACTTAAATGTTGCTGATACACCGCGCTCGCCAGCAAGCCGGCTCCTACAGTTTCCGCGTCCACTTCATACCTATAAGAAAGGAGCAGGCCATGCGTGCCCTGGCTGCGTTGAGTCGTTTTGTCGGTAATACCTTCGCGTACTGGGTGCTGCTGTTCGCCGTGCTGGCGTTCCTGTTCCCGTCCTGGTTCATTGGGCTCAAGCCTTTCATCGTGCCGTTGCTGGGGCTGGTGATGTTCGGCATGGGACTGACCCTCAAGCTCGATGATTTTTCTGAAGTCGTGCGCCATCCGTGGCGCGTGGCTCTGGGTGTGGTCGCGCATTTCGTGATCATGCCCGGCATGGCGTGGCTGCTTTGCCAGCTGTTCCACCTGCCGCCGGAAATCGCCGTCGGCGTGATTCTGGTCGGCTGCTGCCCGAGCGGCACATCGTCCAACGTCATGACCTGGCTGGCGAAAGGTGACCTGGCGCTGTCGGTGGCCATCGCCGCCGTTACCACCCTCCTCGCCCCGCTGCTGACCCCGGCGCTGATCTGGCTGCTGGCCTCGGCGTGGCTGCCGGTGTCCTTCATGGAAATGTTCTGGTCGATCCTGCAACTGGTGATGCTGCCGATCGTGCTCGGCGTCATCGCTCAACGCCTGCTGGGCGCCAAGGTGAGTTTCGCCGTCGACGTGCTGCCGCTGGTGTCGGTGGTGAGCATCGTGATGATCGTCTGTGCGGTGGTGGCAGCGAGTCAGGCGAAGATTGCCGAGTCGGGGCTGCTGATCATGGCCGTGGTGATCCTGCACAACAGCTTTGGCTTTCTGCTCGGTTACTTCACCGGCAAGCTGTTCAAGCTGCCGCTGGCTCAGCGCAAATCGCTGTCCCTGGAAGTCGGCATGCAGAACTCAGGCCTCGGCGCCGCACTGGCTGCCGCGCACTTCTCGCCTCTGGCGGCGGTGCCAAGCGCACTGTTCAGCGTCTGGCACAACATTTCGGGGGCGTTGCTTTCGACGTACTTCCGCAAAATGACGCCGGATGTGGTGGTGGAGGAAGAGAAGCCGATTGTAGGGTGACCAGACCCGTTCCCGGTTCTGCGTCGAACACCGGTGCCGGTTGTACACCGGTCCGATGGCAAACACAGGACCCGTAGGAGCCGCCGGGGTGGCGCTCCACCTTGCTGGCGAACCTGATCTGTCAAAGACATTAACGCTGTCTGACACACCGCTTTCGCCAGCAAGCCGGCTCCTACCGTTCAAGGCCAGCCAGCGATTTGTGAGCAAATTAAAGCGTCAGCCAGCGCATCCCGCCAAGGTTGGTGCGCCTGCTAACGCACCGCCCCCCGCAACTCCGCCACCCGCTCACGCACCAGCGCCGGTTGCGATTCCTCTCCCGTCAACGCTGGCCCGGCCACCAACGTCACTCGCGACCACAGCCTGCGGAACACACCCTTGTTCGGGTCGCGGCTGAAGAAGCTGCCCCACAACCCCTGCAGCGCCAGCGGAATCACCGGCACATCAGTCTCCTGCAAGATCCGGGTCATGCCGCTTTTAAAGGTGTCGATCTCGCCGTCGGTGGTCAGCTTGCCTTCCGGAAAGATGCACACCAGCTCACCTTCCTTGAGGTAATGGGCGATGCGTTCGAACGCTTTGTCGAACACCGCCTTGTCCTCCTTGATGCCGGCAATCGGGATCGCGCCCGCGGTGCGGAACACAAAATTCAGCACTGGCATGTTGAAGATCTTGTAGTACATGACGAAGCGGATCGGCCGGCGCACGGAACCGGCAATCAACAGCGCATCGACGAACGAGACATGGTTGCAGACCAGCAACGCCGCGCCCTCATCAGGGATCAGGTCGAGGTCGCGATGCTGCACGCGGTACATGGAATGGCTGAGCAGCCAGATCATGAAACGCATGGTGAACTCGGGCACGATTTTGAAGATGTACGCGTTGACCGCGATGTTCATCAGCGAGACGACGAGGAACAGCTGCGGAATCGACAGTTTCGCCACGCTTAGCAGGATGATCGAAACGATCGCCGAGACCACCATGAACAGCGCGTTGAGGATGTTGTTGGACGCAATCACCCGCGAGCGCTCTTTCTCCGGCGTTCGCGACTGGATCAGCGCGTACAGGGGCACGATGTAAAACCCGCCGAAGACACCGATGCCGAGGATGTCCAGCAACACCCACCACGCCTGCCCGTACCCCAGAATCGCCAGCCAGTTGTTGGCCTGCACGTTCTGCGGAAAATCGCCGGAATGCCACCACAGCAGCAAGCCGAACACGGTCAGGCCCATGGAGCCGAACGGCACCAGGCCGATCTCCACTTTGCGCCCCGACAGTCGTTCACAGAGCATGGAACCGGCGGCGATGCCGATGGAGAATACGGTCAGAATCAGCGTGACGACGGTTTCATCGCCGTACAGAAATTCCTTGGCGTAGGCCGGGATCTGCGTCAGATAAATCGCCCCGACGAACCAGAACCACGAATTGCCGACGATGGAGCGGGACACCGCCTTGGTCTGCCCCAGGCCGAGTTTCAGGGTGGCCCAGGATTCGCTGAAGATGTTCCAGTTCAGGCGCATGTCCGGCGAAGCGGCGGCTGCTGGCGGAATGCCTCGGCTGGCGAGATACCCCAGACAGGCCACCGAGACCATCGCTGCCGCCACGATGGGGGCGTAATGGGTCGCCGACATCATCACCCCCGCGCCGATGGTGCCGGCGAGGATCGCCAGAAACGTGCCCATTTCCACCAGGCCGTTGCCGCCCACCAATTCGTTCTCATGAAGGTGCTGCGGCAAAATCGAGTACTTCACCGGCCCGAACAGCGCCGAGTGGGTACCCATCGCGAACAGTGCGGCCAGCATCAGCGACAGGTGATTGAACAGAAAGCCCGTCGCCCCCACGACCATGATCACGATCTCCAGGACCTTGATCATGCGGATCAGCTTGTCCTTGGGGTATTTCTCGCCGAACTGCCCGGCCAGCGCCGAGAACAGAAAGAACGGCAGGATGAACAGCAAGGCGCAGAGATTGACGTAGATGGACCGGTCGCCGTCGATGCTCAGCTTGTAGAGAATGGCGAGGATCAGCGACTGCTTGAAGATATTGTCGTTGAATGCCCCGAGGGACTGGGTCACGAAAAACGGCAGAAAGCGCCGCTTACCCAACAAACTGAACTGCGACTGACTCATCTTCCCTGGTCCTGAGTGGCGCCGGTGTCGGCTTTCTTATGGGAACGCCGAACGGCGGTTCCGGGCCACATTGAAGACGACACCGGCGGCAAAGTCGAGCATGCGCTCCATCGGATAGTCCGTTAGAGCGTGGGAGCGGTATCTAGCGTAAGCCAGCGATGCACGGCGAAACGAACAGCTCGCCTTTATAGGCCCCGCTCACGGTGCGCTTCATGATCACGAGCCACAGCGCTGTCAGCGCAGCGACCAGCACGCTGCCCAGGGCCGCGAAGAACCCGAGATAAAGCACCGCACCCAGCTTCAAGGTGGTCAGCGCGAACACGCCCAGCGGAAAGGTAAAACCCCACCAGCCCAGGTTGAACGGGATGCCGTTGCGCAGGTAACGCGCGGTGATCAGCAGCGCCATCAGGCACCACCACACGCCGACACCCCACAAGATCACGCCGCCGATCAGGCCAAGGCCCGACGCGATTTCGCCGACGCCGGGCAAGCCGTTGGCGTTGAAGATCAGCGGCGAATCGGCGCCCAGCACGATCAAACCGAATGCACCGGTGCTGATCGGCCCGAGGGCCAGCCAGCTCGACGCGGCCATGCTTTCATGGGGCAATTTGTGCAGGGCCATGCGCAGCAACAGGATGGTCAGGATGCTGAACGCCACCGGCACCGACATCGCCCACAGCACATAACTGGTGATGAGCACGCTGAACTGGCTGTGACTGTCAGCCAGATGCGGCGCCAGCAGCCCGCCGCTGACTGCCGCCACTTCACAGGCCACAAGGGGCAGAAGCCAGACGGCGGTCATCTGGTCGATACGGTGTTCCTGGCGGGTGAACATCAAAAACGGGATGACCACGCCGCAGGCCAGGGACATCGCTACGTCCAGCCACCACAACAGTTCGGCAACCGGCAGCACGGCATCGCCCCAGCGTGGCAGGCCGAAAGTCAGCAGTCCGTTAATCAGTGTCGCCAGGCCCATGGGAATCGTGCCGAAAAACATCGACACCGTGGAATGCCCGAACACCCGCCGCGCTTCGTCGAAAAACATCACCCAGCGGGCGATGTAGAGGGCGCTAAAGGTCAGGAACAGCACGATGTTCAGCATCCACAAGGCTTCGGCCAGTTGGAACACACCGGGGATGGTCACCGGAAGCTGCACCAGCACAGCCGAAAGAATGCCGGTGCCCATGGTCGCGGCGAACCAGTTGGGGGTGAATTGGCGGATGACTTCCCGGGGATGGCTCAGTTGGCTGAAGGGTCTTTGCGGGATGAAGATGGCGTGGGTCATGGCGAGCTCCTGTCCTCGTGTGAGGTGGTCCCCATAGTAGGGCGGCAGCTGATATCGACTAAGCGGGTAATTTAGCTATGGGTCATAGATTTTCCCGATATGGAGGACACATCCGATCTGCGCTCCTGCGACACCGCGCCGCTCAGACCTTGGTCGTAACAGACGAACCCCACGCGGCGTGCGAGACTGTCCGGCCGGCGAGGGATCGCCACCGAAACCGCTAGCCGTTTGTCTCTGGAGTTCCCATGTCGCTGTCCAGCGGGCTGATCGCTGCCGTCGCCCTGGCCTATATGGCCATCATGTTTGCCATCGCCTTCTACGGTGACCGCCGCAGCACCCCGCTGCCGCCGCGCCTGCGCGCCTGGGTGTACAGCCTGTCGCTGGCGGTCTATTGCACCAGCTGGACGTTTTTCGGCTCGGTCGGCCAGGCCGCCGAACAGCTGTGGTCGTTCCTGCCGATCTACCTCGGGCCCATATTGCTGATGCTGCTGTCGCCCTGGGTGCTGCAGAAAATGGTGCTGATCAGCAAGCAGGAAAACATCACCTCCATTGCCGACTTCATTGCCGCCCGCTACGGCAAGTCGCAAACCCTCGCCGTCGTCGTTGCGCTGATCTGCCTGATCGGCGTGCTGCCCTACATCGCGCTGCAACTCAAAGGCATTGTGCTGGGCGTGAACATTCTGATCGGTGCCGGCGCCGACGCCACCGGGACGCGCGCCCAGGACACCGCGCTGATCGTTTCGCTGGTGCTGGCGCTGTTCACCATCGTCTTCGGCACACGCAACCTTGACGCCACCGAACACCACCGCGGCATGGTCCTGGCGATTGCCTTCGAGTCGCTGGTCAAGCTGTTCGCTTTCATGGCCGTCGGCGCGTTCGTGACCTTCGGGCTGTACGACGGCGTGGATGACCTGTTCAACCAGGCCATGCTCGCGCCGCGCCTGGAGGAGTACTGGAAAGAAACGGTCAACTGGCCATCGATGGTGGTGCAGACCGGCGTCGCCATGATGGCGATCATCTGCCTGCCCCGGCAGTTTCACGTCACCGTGGTGGAGAACATCGAGCCCGAGGATTTGCGCCTGGCCAAGTGGGTGTTCCCGGCGTACCTGCTGCTGGCAGCCGTATTCGTGGTGCCGATTGCGCTGGCCGGACAGATGCTGTTGCCCGCCTCGGTGCTGCCGGACTCGTTCGTGATCAGCGTGCCGTTGGCCCACGCCCACCCGGCGCTGGCGATGCTTGCATTCATCGGCGGCGCGTCGGCCGCCACCGGCATGGTGATCGTTGCCAGCGTCGCGCTGTCGACCATGGTCTCCAACGACATGCTGCTGCCGTGGCTGCTGCGGCGCAAAACCGCCGAGCGCCCGTTTGAAGTCTTTCGCCACTGGATGCTCTCGGTGCGCCGGGTCAGCATCGTGGTCATCCTGTTGCTCGCCTACGTCAGCTATCGGCTGCTGGGGTCGACCGCCAGCCTGGCGACCATCGGCCAGATCGCCTTCGCCGCCATCACTCAGTTAATGCCGGCGATGATCGGCGCGCTGTACTGGAAGCCGGCCAATCGACGCGGTGTATTTGCCGGGCTCGCTGCCGGGGTGTTCATCTGGTTTTACACCCTGGTGCTGCCGATCATTGCCCACAGCATGGGCTGGTCGCTGAGCAGTTTCCCCCTGCTGGCGTGGCTGCACAGCAACCCCTTCAATCTGCCGATCAGCCCGCTGACCCAGGGCGTGGTCCTGTCGATGCTGGGCAACCTGGCGTTGTTTGTGTGGGTCTCGCTGCTGTCGCGAACGCGCGTGTCCGAACACTGGCAGGCGGGTCGTTTCATCGGTCAAGAGTTGCAGGCGCGGCCCAACAACCGCTCGCTCCTGGCGGTGCAGATCGAGGACTTGCTCAAGCTTTCGGCGCGTTTCGTGGGCGAAGAGCGGGCGCAACAGAGCTTCATCCGTTTCGCTTACCGCCAGGGCAAAGGCTTCAACCCCAACCAGAACGCCAACGGCGAATGGATCGCCCACACCGAACGCTTGCTGGCGGGGGTGCTGGGCACGTCGTCGACGCGGGCGGTGGTCAAGGCGGCGATCGAAGGCCGCGACATGCAGCTCGAAGATGTGGTGCGCATCGCCGACGAAGCCTCCGAAGTGCTGCAGTTCAACCGCGCCTTGCTGCAGGGCGCCATCGAAAACATCACCCAGGGCATCAGCGTGGTGGATCAATCCCTGCGGCTGGTGGCCTGGAACGCGCGCTATCTGGAGCTGTTCAATTACCCCGAAGGCCTGATCAGCGTGGGCCGGCCCATCGCCGACATCATCCGCTACAACGCCGAGCGCGGTTTGCTCGGGCCGGGCGAAGCGGAAGTACACGTCGCCCGGCGGCTGCACTGGATGCGTCAGGGCCGCGCGCATACGTCCGAGCGATTGTTTCCCAATGGCCAGGTGATCGAACTGATCGGCAACCCGATGCCCGGTGGCGGCTTCGTCATGAGTTTCACCGACATCACGGCGTTTCGCGAGGCGGAGCATGCGCTCAAGGGCGCCAACGAAAGCCTCGAACAGCGCGTGGCTGAAAGGACGCGGGAGCTGTCGCAGTTGAACACGGCGCTGAGCGAAGCCAAGGCCCATGCGGAAGCCGCCAATCAATCGAAAACGCGGTTTCTCGCCGCCGTCAGCCATGACCTGATGCAACCCATGAACGCCGCGCGTTTGTTCTCCGCGGCCCTGCTGCACAACGACGACAATGTGCCGGCGGAAGCGAAACAGCTGATCCATCATCTGGACAGCTCGCTGCGTTCGGCCGAAGACCTGATCAGCGACCTGCTGGATATTTCGCGTCTGGAGAACGGCAAGTTCACGCCGACCATCACGCCGCTCCCCCTGAACAATCTGTTCGAAACCCTCGGCGCCGAATTCAAGGCCCTCGCTCAGGAGCAGGGTCTGGACTTCCGCGTGCGCGGCAGCACGTTGCGCGTGGCCAGCGATGCCAAGCTGCTGCGGCGGGTGCTGCAGAATTTCCTGACCAATGCGTTTCGTTACGCCAAGGGGCCGATTCTGCTGGGGGTACGGCGCCGTAACGGGCAGTTGAGCCTGGAGGTCTGGGACCGGGGGCCGGGCATCCCCGAAGACAAGCGCCAAGTGATTTTCGAGGAGTTCAAGCGGCTGGACAGCCATCAGACCCGCGCCGAGAAAGGCCTGGGGCTGGGGCTGGCGATCGCCGACGGCTTGTGCCGCGTACTCGGTCATTCACTGGAAGTGCGGTCATGGCCGGGCCAGGGCAGCGTGTTCAGCGTCACAGTGCCGCTGGCGCCTGCGTTGCCGACGCCGGCCGCTGCGCCGACCGAACCTGTGCGCGCCGCGCTGAACGGCACGCAGATTCTGTGCGTCGATAACGAAGACAGCATTCTGATGGGGATGGACAGCCTGCTGAGCCGCTGGGGGTGTCAGGTCTGGACGGCGCGCAATCGGGAGGAATGCCAGGCCCTGCTCAACGATGGCATTCGCCCGCACCTGGCGTTGGTGGATTACCACCTGGACCACGGTGAAATCGGCACCGAACTGATGGCCTGGCTGCGCACGCAACTGGGTGAGCCGGTGCCCGGTGTGGTCATCAGCGCCGACGGCCGCCCGGAACTGATCGCCCAAGTGCATGCCGCCGGCCTCGAATACTTGGCCAAACCGGTGAAGCCCGCAGCGCTGCGGGCGTTGTTGAGTCGGCATGTGCGATTGGGTTGAGGCTGAGTCCACAGTGATGCGCGGAACCGTGTAGGAGCGTGGCTTGTCCCGCGATCGGCTGCGCAGCAGTCGTAAACCCGACGCACCCGGCAATGCCTGACACACCGCATGCAGCGGTTTGCTGCCGCTTCGCGCCAGATCGCGAGCAAGCTCACTCCTACAGGGTCCGCAGGGTCCGCAGTGTCCGCAGTGTCCGCAGTGTCCGCAGTGTCCGCAGTGTCCGGAGAATACGCCGTAGACCACGAACCGTGCATAACCGTGCGCAGATTCCGAGCCTGGCCAAGAACGGTGTAGGAGTGAGCTTGCTCGCGATCGGCTGCGCAGCAGTCGTGAAACCCGACGCCTCGGTTATACCTGACACCCCGCATGCACCGGTTTGCTGCCGCTTCGCGCCAGATCGCGGGGCAAGCCACGCTCCTACAGGTTCATCCGCAGCGTGCGAAGAAATCGCGGCAGACCACGATCCTTGCATCACCGTGGGCGCATTCCGCCAACCCACGATCGGCGCATGGATGCTGCGGCAGACGACGATCAATGTAGGAGTGAGCTTGCTCGCGATCGGCTGCGCAGCAGTCGTGAAACCTGACGCCTCGGCAATGCCTGACACACCGCATGCAACGGTTTACTGCCGCTTCGCGCCAGATCGCGGGCAAGCGCGCTCCTACAGTGTCCGCAGTGTCCTCAGTGTCCTCAGTGTCCTCAGTGTCCGCAGCGTCCGAAGAAATCGCGGCAGACCACGATCCTTGCATCACCGTGGGCACATTCCGCCAACCCACGATCGGCGCATGGATGCTGCGGCAGACGACGATCAATGTAGGAGCGCGCTTGCCCGCGATCGGCTGCGCAGCAGTCGTGAAACCTGACGCCTCGGCAATGCCTGACACACCGCATGCACCGGTTTACTGCCGATTCGCGCCAGATCGCGAGCAAGCCACGCTCCTACAGGTTCATCCGCAGTGTCCGGCGAATTCGCCGGACGCTCGGCAGGTTCTACTTAACCTTCCTGAACACAAACACCAACCCCACCACGATCAGCACCATCCCCAGCATACTCATCAGCGCCAGGCGGTTGCCGTAGATCAGGTAGTCCATGATCGCGGTGACGCCGGGCACCAGATAAAACAGGCTGGTCACGTTGACCAGATTGCCCTGGGCGATCAGGCGATAGAGCAGGAACGTCGCCAGCACCGACACCACCAGCCCCATGTACAGCACCGGCACGTAAAAGCCGATGCTGTGCTCGAAATGAAAGGGCTGAAAGGGTACGAACACCGCGCAGACCACCGTCCCCGCAAGGTATTGCACCGGCAACGTGCCGAGGGGGTTGTCGGTGATGCGCTTCTGCATGATCGAGCCGCCGGTCATGCTCAACATGCCGAGCACCCCGAACGCCATGCCGGCAAGGGATCCGCCGTCGCCGATGCCTTGCCAGACCACCAGCACCAGACCCGCCAGCCCCAGACTCAGGCCGAACATGCGTGACGCCGAGCGACTGCGCTCGACCAGCACGGCCGTCAGAATCGGTTGCACACCCATGATCGTGGCCATGACGCCGGGCGCAACTTTCATGTCCAGCGCCAGCAGGTAGCAGATCTGATAAGCGCCCAGCAGCACAGCGCCCGTCATCAACGCGAAGCCCATCGACGCGCGGGTGGCGGGAAGCCTGTACCCCAAGGCCGGGATCAGAATCGCCAGCGCCCCCAGCGCCAGCAGGAAACGGAACAGCAGAAACGCAAACGGCGAGGCGTGGGTCAGGCCCCACTTGGAAACAATTGCGCCGCTGCTCCAGAGCAGGACGAAAAGCGTCGTCGTGGCCATCGAGGCCAAGGCTTTATGAGCGAACATGAGTCACCTGTGATTCAGACAAAATCGGACCCGGCACGAACCGGATTCACGGATGTTTTGCGGGCGTTGCAGGCTTCGGTCGACAGCGTTGACGCAGTCGATCAGCCGAGCACAACGACACCTGGCGGTGCAACGACGCACACGACAGGACTGTTCACAGGTGAGGGTGGCGGGTAACGCGTGATGAAGGCGATTTGCATGCAGCTGCACGGTTCCGCAACAGCGCGAGCCGTGGCGGATAAAGCGAACCGGGTGCTGGATGCAGGCATCGTGTTCATCTTCTGAAAGGGAATGACTCGATGTTGCCAGGTGTTACGGCAACGAGGCCGACTATAACCAGCCATCAGTGCATCATGCAATGTCATAACGCGACGTCGTGAATCGCCCTGATGCACAACTGCCAGAACAGCTTCTACCAGGACAGCTTCAGCTCAACGCCGAGGTAATTGCTGTCGTGCCCGCCGGCATCGCGCACGGACTGGCCGACGTCATAGTGAACCGCTTCGATCGCACCGCTCAGATTAGGGGTGAAGGCGTAGTCCGTGCGCACCTGCCCGTAAGCACCGGTCCAGCGACTGCCCTGCCCTGCGGTCCCGGCCACCGCGATGTTGGGCTGCACGTAAACGGCGTCTTCGGTGGTCTCCCGCCATTGCAGGCCGAGGGCCGTCTGAATGCTCAGCTTGGCGATGGGCTTGAGGGTAATCGACGGTTTGACGTGCAGGATGTTGGCGTAACCGGTGTAGCCCCCCAGCGAAAAATAATAGCCATTGGGGAACAGCGGATTGAACGTGCCCAACGTGCCATCGCCGTTGTTTCGGTCGCCCGAGGCCGCGTCCAGTTGCAGGCCCAGACGCGGCGTCCAGCTAACGTCGGCGAACGTGTAACCCGCGCGACTGCCCGCCGCCCAGGCGCGAATGCTTTTGGCGCCGACCGAACCGGTCTGCCCCATCGCTTCCAGGTCCCAGTCGTAACCATCGGCCGCGCCGCCAAGCCGCGCGTCAAAGATGTTCCGGTGTTCTGCGCCGCTGGCGTCCAGATAGCTGGCGTCGTCGCGTTCATACAGGCCGACGTAGGCCGAGAGCTCGTTACTGGCGCCGACAAGGCGCTCGGCGCGCAGCATGTGGAAGCGAAATTCGTGGTTCGAGCGATCGTCGAAGTGGCGCTCGTCCTGGTATTGCACCGGTCGGCTGGCGATCGCGATGAAGCGCCACAAACCGGTCTCCCAGTCGGCCCACAACGCATCGAACGACTGACGCACGTTGGGCCCGTCGCGGGAGGAAATAAAGCGCTGTAAGTCGAAGGCGAAATCCTGCCGCCCGACCCGCGCCTTGAACGTGTTGTCCCCCAGCTTCTTGGTGTATTCAAGAAACGCGAGGCGCAGGTCAGTGCGATTCTGATCAGCGCCGCCAAGGGTGGTTTTGTCGTAGGCGCGCACGTCTTCCAGCTGGGTGAACACGCGCCAGTTCTCGTTGAAGTGCAGATCGGCGTGGACCTGGAAGCGCTGCAGCAAATACCTGTCCCGGGCCACATTCCGTGTGCCGAAGGCGCTGGCGTCATTCATTTCAAAACGTTCGCGCAGGGTGCTGCCCAACGACAGATATGTCTGCGGATTATCCGAAGACAGCGGGATGTACTTCAGGCTGTCCAGCGGCGCTGTCCGGAGGGTCGGATTGGCCAGCACTGACCAATCCTCCTGCCAACGATTGGTCTTGATCGCCGGCCTGGTTGCAGCGTCGTCAGCACGGGCCGGACTGCTGGCCAGCGGCAACGCCAGGGCCAGGCATACACCGCTCAAACCTGAGGCGAATCGAGCACTCGCCATCGGTCAACCGGCCGCAGCGGTCTGATGAATTTCAGCGACGTAGCCGCCCGGAAATTCAACGACTGCCGCCGTACGCCCTGCGCTGGTGACAGGCTCGACAAGCACGTTCACGCCCGCCGCCCTGGCCTTGCTCAAGGTGTCCTGCAGGTTAGCGACTTCATAGCCGGTGGTGTCGTGGCCAAACGGATACGGCAGATGGCCGTCGGTGGCCAGCACGACCATTTTGCCGAACGGTGATTCGATGCGAATGCGGTGGAAGGTGGCATCGGCGCGACCGACTTCGATGCCCGGCGCTTTCTTCTCGTCGCTGATGACTTTGCCGTGGGAGAACGCGACGAAGGCTTTCACGAAAGCAGCGGCCCGGTCATCGGAGACGTAGACGCGGTTCTCGGGAATGGTCTGGAACGGCGGGTAACTCGGCACTTTGGTGTGCCAGTAAAGTTGCATGTTCACGCCACCTGGCCACTGCACGACGGCGTCGCGACCGATGGGGTCGGGGAAATCAGACACAATGACGTCGGCGCCGGCCTGACGGGCCTCTTTGATCGCCACGTCCATGTCCTTGACCAGATAGCCGTTGCGCTCATCGCCAAAGGGACGCGGGATCGGGGTCTTGAAACCGAACAGCGACACCGTGCCAACCGGCGTTTGAATCAGCTGGGAGGTCGTGCTGCTGGGCACCGGCAAAACGTTCACCACGACCTGAGGCGTGCTCTGCCCGCCGAATGTGGCGGTGAAGCTTTGAACGAAGCGATCCACGTCTGCGGGGGCCACGTACACATGGGTGGTGTCGTATTGCGGCGCAACGGCCACGGCGGCGGATTGGGCAAAAGCAACGGTCGGTGCAACCACGGCCGCCATCGGACCGGCCAGGCCGAACAGCGTGGCGGAAAGCATCAGGAATCTGGCGCGCATGAACATCGTCTCCGGGTAAAAGGGCTGAACGCAGGGTCCGCCGACTGGCCCGAAGAGGATTGAATAGACGTGCTATTTGCCGGTTATGCCCTTGTGCCCTGGTCGACTTGAAATCTGAGCCGGCTTGCTGGCGAAGGCGGTGTGTCAGCCAAGCACCATGTCAGATGCACTGACGCCTTCGCGGGCAAGCGCGCTCCTACAGTGGCATTACATCGTTCGCCTGCTTCGTGGTCGACACCCAATCCGGGCGCAAAAAAAACGCCGTCCCACTGAGTGGGACGGCGCTCGATGCAGGCGTCGCGTCAACCGAACAGCCAGTAACCCAGCAGCGTCAGCACGATCACCGCCAGCACCGGACGCAAGATGCGATAGGCCTTGGGGTTGGCGCGCTTGAACTGTTTGACCTTGCCGCTGAAGCTGTTGCTGAACCGCTTGCTGAACGCATACGCCTGATTGATTCCGCCGACGCGTTCGTCATCGGTGTTCTGCGGCGCGGTGGCTCGACCGAGAAACGCGCTGACGCGGCGGTTGACGGCGATCATGAAACGATTGCTCAGAGGCCGCTCGATGTCGCAGAACAGAATCACGCGGGTGACGTCGGTTTCGTTCTTCACCCAGTGCACGTAGGTTTCATCGAACATCACGTCGTCACCGTCGCGCCAGGCGTAGACCTGACCGTCGACGAAGATGCGGCAATCGTCGGAATTCGGCGTGGACAGGCCCAAGTGATAACGCAGAGAGCCGGCGAACGGGTCGCGGTGCGGGTTCAAGTGGCTGCCACCGGGCAACAAAGCGAACATCGCGCCTTTGACGTTGGGAATGCGGCTGACCAGTTCCACCGTCTTTGGGCACAACGCCTCGGCGGATGGCAGCGGTTTGTCGTACCACTTCAGGTAGAAACGCTTCCAGCCCTTCTTGAAGAACGAACCGAAACCCGCGTCGTTGTCCTTGGCGGCGGCACGGATGTAGCCTTCGTCGAACAGGTGCATGGCTTCGTCGCGGATGGTTTCCCAGTTGTCGCGCAGCACATCGAGTTCTGGAAACTTGCTGCGGTCCAGGTACGGCTTGGACGGCACGCTGGAGAACAGGTACATCAAAGCGTTATACGGGGCGAACAGTGCGGAGTGATTCACGAACTGGCGCAATACCGGCAAACGCGCCTTGCCGCGCAGATGCACGTACAGCGTGCTGCCGACAAACAGCAGCAGAATCGCCGCTTTGACAGCAAAAGAAAGGGTCATGAAACTCTCCTCGGAACAGGCAAAAATCTGGCGGCACGATAAAAACGATTGTGGGAGCGTGGCTTGTCCCGCGATCTGCCGGAAACCGGCAGCAAACCCTAGCGATGCGTTGCAATTGACACACCGTGTTAGCAGAAATCACGACGACTGCGTCGCCGATCGCGGGACAAGCCACGCTCCTACATGAATCCACAGCACGCGTCGTGCGGATTCTAGTGCAACACAAAACCCGCCGGATGAGCTGGGACAATCTTCCGGCGGGTTTCGAATGGCGGCCATCATAAGCCTTAGTCCGCCGGGTAAAAAGCCGAAGCGGCCGCCGACACGACTATTGGGTCAGCTCGCGTTCAGTAAACAGGTCGCTGAAGAGCATGCTCGACAGGTAGCGCTCACCCGAATCCGGCAGTACCACCACGATCGTCTTGCCCTGCATTTCCGGCTTCTCGGCCAGACGCACCGCTGCGTGCATGGCCGCGCCGCAGGAGATACCGCACAGAATCCCCTCCTCCTGCATCAGCCGCAGGGCCATGGCCTTGGCTTCTTCATCACTGACCAGCTCGACGCGGTCGACAATCGAGAGGTCGAGGTTTTTCGGAATGAAACCCGCGCCAATGCCCTGAATCTTGTGGGGGCTGGGTTTGATCTCTTCGCCGGCCATCGCCTGGGTGATGATCGGCGAGCCCATGGGTTCGACAGCCACCGAGATAATCGGCTTGCCCATGGCGTTTTTAATGTAGCGCGAGACACCGGTGATCGTGCCGCCGGTGCCGACGCCCGCGACCAGCACGTCGATGGCGCCGTCGGTGTCGTTCCAGATTTCCGGGCCGGTGGTCTTCTCGTGAATGGCCGGGTTGGCCGGGTTCTCGAACTGCGCCGGCATGAAGTACGTGGAGGGATCGCTGGCGAGCAGCTCTTCGGCCTTGGCGATGGAGCCTTTCATGCCCTGCGCCGGCTCGGTGAGTACCAATTCCGCGCCCAGGGCCTTGAGCACCTTGCGCCGCTCTATACTCATCGAGGCCGGCATGGTCAGGGTCAGCTTGTAGCCACGGGCTGCGGCGACAAACGCCAGACCGATGCCGGTGTTACCGGAAGTGGGTTCAACGATGGTCATGCCAGGCTTGAGTCTGCCGCTGCTTTCAGCGTCCCAGATCATGTTCGCGCCGATCCGGCACTTCACGGAATAGCCCGGATTACGCCCCTCGATCTTCGCCAGGATGGTGACCCCGCGCGGCGCGATGCGGTTGATCTGCACCAGTGGCGTGTTGCCGATGGAATGGGCGTTATCTGCGTAAATACGGCTCATGACCGGGTCCTTGTGCAGGTTTGGAAAAGCTCAAAGCCTATGCCTTGAGCCGGTGCAACGTCCAGTCGAAGCGAACCGATCACATCGCCAGCAGTCAACAAAACTACGTCACTGAAGGGTGTAAACATGAAACGTCGTTACAGCTGGCCGTTATGGACAATTGTTGGCTTGGTGGTGCTGCTGATCGCAGTCCACATCGCACTGCCCTACGTGGTACGCAATTACCTCAATGAAAAACTCGCCGACATGGGCGACTACCGCGGTCAGGTCACCGATGTGGACCTGGCGCTGTGGCGCGGGGCATACCGAATCAACGGCCTGAAAATCGTCAAGGTCGACGGCAAAGTGCCGGTGCCGTTGCTGAATGCGCCGGTCATCGACATTGCTGTCAGTTGGCATTCGCTCTGGTACGACCATGCCGTGGTCGCCGAGGTCGCGTTCGCCAGCCCCGAACTCAACTTCGTCGACGGTGGCCCGGACAAGCGCCAGTCCCAGACCGGTGCGGGAACTGACTGGCGCGCTCAGTTGAACAAGCTGCTGCCGATCACCCTCAACGAGATGCGCATTCAGGACGGCAAGATCACCTTTAACAACTTCAACTCGACGCCGAAGGTGAAAATCGACGCCGACAGCATCAACGCCAGCATCTTTAACCTGACCAACGTCGAAGACAAAGCCGGCAAGCGCGATGCCCGCTTCGAGGGCAAGGCCATGCTGCTGGGGCACGCGCCACTGGAAAGCACCGCGACCTTCGACCCGTTCAGCCTGGAGGACTTCGACTTCAAGCTGCGCGCGACCGGTATCCAGCTCAAGCGCCTGAACGACTTCGCGTCGGCGTATGGGAAATTCGATTTCAACGCAGGCGATGGCGATGTGGTCATCGAAGCCCAGGCCACCAATGGCCAGCTCAGTGGCTACATCAAGCCCCTGCTGCGTAATGTCGATGTATTCGACTGGCAGCAGGACGTCGAGAACCAGAACAAAGGCTTCTTCCGCTCGATCTGGGAAGCCGTGGTCGGCGGAAGCGAAACAGTGCTCAAGAACCAGGGGAAGAATCAATTTGCCACCCGCGTCGAACTGAGCGGCAGTGTCCACAAGCAGGACATTAACGCGTTCGAAGCGTTTCTGCAGATCCTGCGCAATGCTTTCGTAAAGGCGTTCAACACACGCTATGACAGCGGCAAGAGCGAGGCGAAATAAACGCAGCGTTTTGACGGGCGCATCCCTGTAGGAGTGAACTTGCTCGCGAAGCGTTTAGTCAGCGACGACCTCGATCGCTGACACGCCTCCCACGCGAGTCAGCTCACTCGCCCCCTTCGCCTGTCCCCTTGTCGACGCCGCTCGCCTTGTCAACGGCGCTCCCTTTATCAACTCCATAGCCCGCACGCTTCTCGGCCAGCAACACGCCGTTGCCTGACTGATTCTGCAACGCATCCCACCCAAGACACGCCAGCGCCAACGTGCGCGGTGCCGCCTCGCTGCCGTTGGTGTAGCGGGTGATGCTGCGCGTACTGACGCCCAGCGCTTCGGCCGCCATTGCCAGCGGCAAACCGGTGCGCGCACGCCAGCCGATGAATATCCGCGTGTTCTCGTCGGTGGCGGCCTGGGCCTTGGCGTCCAGATACAGGGTGTCGGCGCCGATCTGGATATCAGGCTCGGCCCACTCGACGGTCCAGCCGTCGTCGCCGATCTGCGCCTGCATGAATATGTCCGGATCACTGAGCGGTTGCAGTCCCGGAAATGCAGCGATGTCGCCGCTCAGGTCGAGAACGTATTTCATGTCGTTGATAAATGTCAGCGCCAGTTTTTGATGAGCCAGCGCCTCTACGGTCTTGAGGCGTGGACGTTTCATGGATGCCATCGTTTCCATTCCTCCAGCAATTCTGTTTGGTGGGCCCTTACCCATTCGAGCGCCTCCCTGATTACGGCGGCCGGGGCGTGGCCGAGCATGGGTTCAACCCACTGCAGACAGATCAGCACATCCAGCCCGCCACCAGTCAGGTGTACGTGGGGCGGCAGGTGATCCTTTTCCCGCAGTTGAATTCTGTATTTGTCCCTGAATCTGTATTTGGTCGACATGCGCAGGAAGGTATCGCTATTTTGGCGATACCTCAATGGTGGTTACAATTTTCTTCCCGGTCAGACCGTGACGCTCCATTCAGATACTGAATAAAGCGTCTGCGTTCACAGTGGCGCGGGGTGCGCGGTATAGTCGCTGCACTCTTTGCGCCCTATCTTGCGCGGTTAAGGCCAACGGCCTGTTCGCGCTGTTCGAGGATTTTCCCGATGAAATTCGAAGGCACCCACGCCTACGTCGCCACCGACGATCTGAAGCTTGCGGTCAATGCCGCCATCACCCTGGAGCGCCCGCTGCTGGTCAAGGGCGAGCCTGGTACCGGCAAGACCATGCTCGCCGAGCAACTGGCCGAATCCTTCGGCGCGCGGCTGATCACCTGGCACATCAAGTCGACCACCAAGGCGCATCAGGGCCTCTATGAGTACGACGCGGTCAGCCGCCTGCGCGACTCGCAACTGGGCGTCGACAAAGTCCACGACGTGCGCAACTACCTGAAGAAAGGCAAGCTCTGGGAAGCCTTTGAATCCGAAGAGCGGGTGATTCTGCTGATCGACGAGATCGACAAGGCGGACATTGAGTTCCCCAACGACCTGCTTCAAGAACTCGACAAAATGGAGTTCTACGTTTACGAGATCGACGAGACGATCAAGGCCAAAAAGCGTCCGATCATCATCATTACGTCCAACAACGAAAAAGAGCTGCCGGACGCTTTCCTGCGCCGCTGCTTCTTTCACTACATCGCGTTCCCCGACCGAAGCACGCTGCAGAAGATAGTCGATGTGCACTATCCGAACATCAAGAAGGATCTGGTCAGCGAAGCGCTGGACGTGTTCTTCGACGTGCGCAAGGTCCCGGGCCTGAAGAAAAAACCCTCGACGTCCGAGCTGGTGGACTGGCTGAAACTGCTGATGGCCGACAACATCGGCGAAGCCGTGCTGCGCGAGCGCGACCCCACTAAAGCCATCCCGCCGCTGGCCGGTGCGCTGGTCAAGAACGAGCAGGACGTGCATCTCCTTGAACGCCTGGCGTTCATGAGTCGTCGCGGCAATCGCTGAGCCTTTTTTGGTCAAGCTCATTTAGATCAAGGGCGGGACGCCGATTATGTTGCTCAATCTGTTCAACGAAATGCGCGCAGCCAAAGTGCCGGTTTCGTTGCGTGAACTGCTCGACCTCATCAACGCGCTGAAGCAGCGCGTGACGTTCGCCGACATGGACGAGTTCTATTACCTGTCGCGCACGATTCTGGTAAAGGACGAGCGCCATTTCGACAAGTTCGACCGGGCGTTCGGTGCGTATTTCAACGGCCTGGAAAAGCTCGACGATCACCTGCAGGCGCTGATTCCCGAGGATTGGCTGCGCAAGGAGTTCGAGCGCTCGCTGACGGCTGAGGAACGCGCGCAGATCCAGTCCCTGGGTGGCCTGGACAAATTGATCGAAGAATTCAAGAAGCGCCTGGAAGAGCAAAAGGAGCGCCACGCCGGCGGCAATAAATGGATCGGCACCGGCGGCACCAGCCCGTTCGGCTCAGGCGGTTACAACCCCGAGGGGATTCGGGTGGGCGACGCGGGCCAGCGTCAGGGCAAGGCCGCCAAGGTCTGGGATCAGCGCGAGTACAAGAACCTCGACGACGGGGTTGAACTGGGCACGCGCAACATCAAAGTGGCCCTGCGGCGCCTGCGCAAATTCGCGCGACAGGGCGCGGCGGACGAACTGGACATCGACGGCACGATCGACCACACCGCCCGCGACGCCGGCCTGCTGAACATCCAGATGCGGCCCGAACGCCGAAACACCATCAAGCTGTTGCTGCTGTTCGACATCGGCGGCTCGATGGACGCCCACGTGAAGACCTGCGAAGAACTGTTCTCGGCCTGCAAGACCGAGTTCAAGCACATGGAGTATTTCTACTTCCATAACTTCGTTTACGAATCGGTGTGGAAGAACAACCAGCGCCGCACCTCCGAGCGCACCGCCACCCAGGACCTGCTGCATAAATACGGCGCGGATTACAAAGTCATCTTCATCGGCGACGCCGCCATGGCGCCCTACGAAATCACCCAACCGGGCGGCAGTGTCGAGCATTGGAATGAAGAAGCGGGTTACGTCTGGATGCAACGGTTCATGGCCAAATTCAAGAAGATCATCTGGATCAATCCGTACCCCAAAGACGCCTGGGCCTACACCACCTCCACCAACATCGTGCGGGACTTGATCGAAGACCAGATGTACCCGCTGACTTTGCGCGGGTTGGAGGAAGGGATGCGGTATCTGGCGAAGTAATGCTGAGACCGTAGGAGCGTGGCTTGTCCCGCGATCGGCGACGCAGTCGTCGTAAAACCGGATTGTGGCGTCCATCACGCGGAACGCATTTCCGAATTGCTGCCGGTTCCCGGCAGATCGCGGGACAAGCCACGCTCCTACAGCGGACGGCGGACGAGATCCTGGAACTCCACCTGGTCCCGATGCGCCACGTCCTGCACCACTGCCCTCATGCGCACCACACTCCCCGGCAGTTTCTGCGCCAGCCGCGCCAGTGACAGCGGCGTCAGCGCGCCGAGCCTTGGATAGCCGCCGATGGTCTGGCGGTCGTTGAGCAGGATGATCGGCTGGCCGTCCGGCGGGACCTGAATCGCGCCCAGCGGAATGCCTTCGGAGATCATCGGTTTGCCCTGATAAACCAGCTCCGGCCCCAGTAGGCGCATGCCCATTCGGTCGGCGCGGCTGTCGAGGGTCCAGTCGCTGTTGAACGCATCGAACAGGCTCAAGCCGCTGAACTGGCCGATCTGTGCGCCCAGCACCACGTCCAGCGGACGCTGATCGGAAAAGTCGGGAATGAGGTGATCGGGTAACGCGTGAAGCTCAAATGACGCCCCTGAATAAGTCAGTTGATCGCCTTCAGCCAGCGCTTTACCGCTTCCTTCGAGCCCGCCCAGCCCTTCGCGTGTGACGGTGGCGCAGCTGCCGAGCACATCGAGCGCCGCAAATCCGCCGGGCGCAGCGAGATAGGCGCGAGCACCGGTGATGGGCCGGGTAAAACGTAGCTGCTGGCCATTGCGCACGAAAAAGCTGCGCCACGGCGCAATCGGTCGTTCATCGAGCATGGCGCCCAGATCAGCACCGGCCAGCGCCAGGCAGCAGTCGGATTCGGCCAGCAGCGTCAGGCCGCCCAAAGTCACTTCGATAACGGCAGCGTTCAGCGGGTTATTCAGCAGCTTGTTGGCCCACGACATCGACACCCAGTCCAGCGCCCCGCCTTGGGTGACGCCGAGGTGTCGCACGCCAAACCGGCCCGCGTCCTGCAACAGGCACAGCGGTGTGCTGCTTTTTACCGTCAACGCGCTCATGCCAGGCCCTCCAGCGGCGTGTCGTCGCCGCCCAGACGAATAAACTCGGCGTGATCAACGGCGGCAAACCGCACCGTATCGCCGGGCTGCATCAGGCTGTAGCCGTCGATTTCGCGATCAAACAGTTTGGCCGGTGTACGCCCAAGGATATTCCAGCCGCCGGGGGACTCCAGTGGATAGGCCGCCGTTTGCCGTTCAGCGATGCCGACGCTTCCCGCTGCTACGCGCTTGCGGGGTGTCTTGATGCGCGGCGCGGCGAGGACTTCCTCCACCAGCCCCATGAATGCGAATCCCGGCGCGAAGCCCAGGGCGAAGACTTGATACTCGCGCTGGCTGTGGCGGCGAATCACCTCGTCCACCGACACCCCGCTTCGCTTCGATAGCAGGCTTAACTCGGGCCCGACGCTGAGGTCATACCAGACCGGCAACACATGCTGCCGACCGCTTTTGGCTGCGTCGGGTGCAAGGTCGGTCAGCGCATCGGTAATGATTGCCCGAGCCTGTGTCGGACTCAGCGCCAACAGATCGTAATGCACCATCAGCGTGGTGTAGGACGGCACCAGATCAATCAACTGCGCAGCGAAACCTTCGCGCAGCCGCAACGTCGCGGCGAGCATCCACGGCATATTTGCCTCGTCGATGGCGTCGAACAGGCGGACCATCAGGCAATCGATGGCGACGACTTCGATGCGCAGGTTCACGGGGCAGACGGCCCGGCGTCAGCGCTGTTCAATGCCTGACGAATGCGCTGGACCGCGTCGATGGAGCTGGCGTTGTCGCCATGCACGCACAAGGTGTGGGGGTGGAGTCGCAGCTCGCTGCCATCGCTGGCGATCAAAGCTTCGCCCCGGGACAAGGTCATGGCCTGGGCGATGATGACTTCCGAATCGTGATGCACGGCGCCGGGAAGGTTGCGCGAGACCAGACGCCCCACGCTGTCGTAGGCCCGGTCGGCAAAGGCCTCGAACCACAGCGTCACGCCGAATTCATCGGCAATGGCCTGCGCCGCCGCGTTGTCGCGCATGGCCAGCAGCATCAGCGGCAGTTCCGGGTTGTAGCGGGCGATGGCTTCGATGACGGCGCGCAGTTGCGTCGGGTTGGCCATCATGTCGTTGTACATCGCGCCGTGGGGTTTGACGTAGCTGACGTGGCTGCCCTGGGCGCGGCAAACACCGTCGAGCGCGCCGATCTGGTAATGCAGCAGGTCTTGGATTTCTTGCGGCGAACAGGCCATTGAGCGACGGCCGAAACCCACCAGGTCGGGGTAAGCCGGGTGCGCGCCAATGGTGACGTCGTTGGCCAGCGCCAGCGCGACGGTCTTGCGCATGACGCTCGGGTCCCCGGCGTGGAAGCCGCAGGCGATGTTGGCGCAATCGATGTAGGGCATGACCTCGGCATCCAGACCCATGGTCCAGGCGCCGTAGCTTTCGCCGATATCACAATTCAATAACAGGCGGCTCAAAGGCGTGACTCCTGTGCGAACGAAACGGGGAGAAGGTCGAGTGTACGCGCGGGGTTGTCAGGTTGGCAGCGCGGGGACACAGGGCTGTGCGTTGGGGGCATTCTTCGGCGCGAATGGCCGAAGCGTCCAACTAATAAAAGCGCGGGGGGAGGATAAGAAAAAGTGAACGGTGCGGGGGATCTTCACTGACCGGGACGGCCCCTTCCCGGCTGAAGCCGGTCCCACTGGGTGCGCGGCGTGTCAGGAAGCCCCAATGGGCACGCGCGGTCTTTAGTGGGACCGGCTTTAGCCGGGAAGGCGTCAGCGAGACCACTGCTCAATCAAGCAAATGCCGGCAACTCGCCTCAGCGCCAGTCGCGACCCACAGACCGCACGTGATGCCGGCCCACAAACACCCAATCAATGAACACCACAATACTTTCGATGACCAGCGAAAACAGCAGCGCGCACAGCAGGCCCCAGCCCATCACTTCCGGCGACAGCAGCACCTGCCAGGTGTAGCCATTCCAGGTTTCGGTGCGGATGTTGGTGTCCGCGTCCGTCAGCACATGCCAGGCGCGGGCATACCACGGCCCTTGCAGCGCGAGCCATTCGCGGTCAAGGGTCTGATTGCGGGTGAGCAGATTATTGATGTTGTCGGCGTCGGCGCGGAACACAGGGTCGTCGCTGCTGCGGTAATGCTGGATCAGCGCCTGCACGTCGCCATTGAAGAACCGCTGGGCAGTCTCGTTATAGCCGCGCAGGCTTTGCTGCGCTTCCAGCATGTGCGCTTCGACGCGCTTGCTGTAATCGCTGATGAAGCCTGGAATCTGCACGCCTATCAACAGGCCTGCGGTGAACAACACCAGTCGTATATAGCTGCGCAGCATAGATCCCTCTCTTTCAGGCCGAGCCTTCGGCAACGCATTCGCCGCGGCGCCAAAGACTCCAGTGACCCGGCTCGTAGCGATTCCAGGTCTCGTTTTCGGTCAGCGGCTCGGTGGCAATCACCGTCACCACGTCGTTGGGCGTGGTTTCCGCCTGGAAATCGACGATGACGTCGACGTCCTTCAGGCGCGCCGGCCCGAAAGGGGCGCGGCGAGTGATGTGCACCAGCTTGGTCGAACAGTAGCAAAACAGCCAGTCGCCATCACTGAGCAGCGCGTTGAACACACCTTTGCTGCGGTATTCGTTGCAGGCCTCGACGAGAGTCGGCAGCAGTTGCTCGATTTCGACGGGCTCGGGAAACACTTCACGGACCCGGTTGAGCAGATCGCAGAACGCCGCTTCGCTGTCGGTATCGCCCACCGGCCGATAGAAAGTGGCGCCGGGGTGAAAATCCGCGAGCTGACCGTTGTGGGCGAAACACCAGTTGCGCCCCCACAGTTCGCGGACGAAGGGATGGGTGTTGGACAGGCAGACCTTGCCGACGTTGGCCTGACGAATGTGGCCGATGACCACTTCGCTCTTGATGGGGTAACGCTGAACCAGTTGCGCGACTTCGGACTCGCTGCTCGCGGCAGGATCTTGAAACAGGCGCAGGCCACGGCCTTCATAGAAACCGATGCCCCAACCGTCGCGGTGCGGACCGGTACGACCACCGCGCTGCATCAGCCCGGTGAAGCTGAACACGATGTCCGTCGGTACGTTGGCACTCATGCCCAGAAGTTCACACATGCTCAGGTCTCGGTGCGTTGAAGCACGCGTCCGGGAGGATGCCGGTCACGATCACAGTTTGGGTTCGACGCGATAGCGGCCGCTTGGCCCCGGCGTTGACGCAGCCACTGGCGTTGAAGCGGGCGACTGACTGGCAAAGCGCCCTGCCCCTTGATCGGCATAAGGCTCGTCGTGTTCCCTTTGCTCGGCGGCGGCCTGTGCAGCGGCAGCTTCGGCGTGGGCCAGACGGGCTTTTTTCTTGCGCAGGAACGGCAAGCGGATCAAGGCGAAGATGAGGTAGAGGCCCAGGGCGATGGCGCCGTAGGTGGCGAGATCGAGCACGGCGCGCCAGACGTTGTTGCCGACTTTCAGCGCCAGATCCAGCACGCTGATCGCCAGCGCCGGGGCGTATTGGTCCTTGGCCGGATCGACGATTGTCGGGCAGAACAACAGCACGGCGCCGATCACGCGCAAGGGTTCGCGCAGGTAGCGCCACATCCAGCCGGTCAGCTTGAACCACACCAACAGACAGCCCAACGCAGCGAACGCGTAAAGGCCCCAGGCAATCAGATAGTCGTTGTCGGTCATGACGTCCGTGGTAAGGCAGGTAAAGAGGCGCTTATGATAACGACTTTTCACCAGCCCGGCTTCCCCGGCTTCAGTTATCGGTCTGTCGTATGTCCAGCATCGGGCAGCGCGACCGATCCTTTTCAGATGAGCCCACGTGAGAGAGCCCAGCATGCCTTCCTCCCCACACACCTCCAGCGCCCCCGTCGCCCGCAAGGCTGACGGCGCCGACCCGTACGCTTGGCTGCAGAACCGCGACACCGATGAAGTGCTCGATTACCTCAAGGCCGAAAACGCCTGGCAGGAACAGCAGCTCGCCGACCTGCAGCCGTTGCGCGAAACCCTGTTTCAGGAAATCAAGGGCCGCATCCTCGAAACCGACCTGTCGCTGCCCTCCCCCTGGGGCCCGTATCTGTATTACACCCGCACCACCGAGGGCGACGAGTACGCGCGTCACTACCGCTGCCCGCGTCCGGCCGATGACTCCCAGACTATCGACGAAAGCGCTGAGGAGCTGTTGCTCGACCCGAACGAACTGGCCGGCGGTGGCTTCTTCTCCCTCGGCGCGTTCAGCATCAGCCCCGACCATCAGCGCCTGGCCTACAGCCTCGACACCAGCGGCGAGGAGGTTTATCAGCTGTACGTCAAAGAGCTGAGCAGCGGCGCGGTCAGCAGCCTGCCGTTCGAAGACTGCGACGGCAGCATGACCTGGGCCAACGACAGCCAGACGCTGTTCTTCGGCGAACTGGACGACACCCATCGTCCGCACAAGCTGTATCGCCATACGCTGGGGGAAGCATCTGCCGAGCTGGTGTTCAGCGAGCCGGACGGGCGCTTCTTCCTGCATTGCTACCGCAGCAGCTCGGAGCGGCAGTTGATCGTGGGGCTGGACAGCAAGACCACCAGCGAGGCCTGGGTGCTGGACGCCGACACACCCACGCAGACGTTCGTGTGCATGGCGCCGCGCAGTGAGGGGCACGAATACTCTGTGGACCACGGCCTGATCGAGGGCAAGTGGAGCTGGGTCATCCGCAGCAATCAGGACGGCATCAACTTTGCGCTGTACCACGCGCTTGAAAAAGCCAAGGGCATCCCGGAGCGGGGCGACTGGCAGAACCTGATTGCCCACAGCGAGACGGTCATGCTCGACGGCTTCAGCCTCAACGCCAAAGGCCTGACCTTGAGCCTGCGCGAAGGCGGCCTGCCGATCGTCGAAGTGCATCCGCAGGGTCTGCCGGCGTATCGCGTGCAACTGCCGGATGCGGCGTACAACCTGTATGTGCAGGACACCCTTGAATTCGAGAGCGACAAGATTCGCCTGCGCTATCAATCGCTGAATCGTCCGCCGCAGGTGCGGCAATTGTCGCTGGCCACCGGGGAACAGGTCGTACTCAAGGAAACGCCCGTACTGGGTGTGTTCGACGCCGATGCCTACGTCAGCCAGCGGTTGTGGGCGACGGCCGCCGACGGTACGCAAGTGCCGATCAGCCTGGTGGTCAAGCGCGAACTGGTCGGTCAGACCGTTCCGCTGTATCTGTACGGCTATGGCGCGTACGGCGAAAGCCTGGACCCTTGGTTTTCCCATGCGCGGCTGAGCCTGCTCGATCGCGGCATCGCTTTTGCCATCGCCCATGTGCGCGGCGGCGGTGAGCTGGGCGAAGCCTGGTACCGCAACGGCAAGCAGGAGCACAAGCAAAACACCTTCAGCGACTTTATCGCCTGCGCCGAACACTTGATCGCGGAGCGCATCACCACTGCCGAGCAGTTGGTCATAAGCGGTGGCAGCGCCGGTGGCCTGTTGATCGGCGCGGTGGTCAATCAGCGTCCCGAGCTGTTCAAGGCGGCCATCGCTGAAGTGCCGTTCGTCGATGTGCTGAACACCATGCTCGACCCCGATCTGCCGCTGACCGTCACCGAGTACGACGAGTGGGGCAACCCGCAAGAGCCGGACGTCCATGCGCGGATCAAGGCCTACGCGCCTTATGAAAATGTCACCGCGCAGCAGTATCCGGCCATGCTGGTGATCGCGGGCTATAACGACAGTCGCGTGCAGTATTGGGAAGCGGCCAAGTGGGTGGCGAAACTGCGGGATCTGAAAACCGACGATAACCTGCTGCTGCTCAAGACCGAATTGGGCGCAGGCCATGGTGGCATGAGCGGGCGGTATCAGGGACTACGTGACGTAGCACTCGAATACGGATTTATTCTGAAAGTGCTGAACATGGCCTGACGAAATCTGCGCCGCCGTTGGGTCACATTTGAAGCTCCGAACGCGTGAAGTCCGGGGCTCTTCGAAGGCGGTCCAGCGTTTCAAGCACTCCTTCAAAACATTCAACAAGAACTGGCCATGTCTACATTACTCAACAAAGAAATACGCGACATGCTGATGGACTGCGGTCTGTTCATCGCCCTGACGCCTGCAGAATTTGCCGCGGCTGCGGGATACTTCAGCATCAGCAACATTGACAAAGGTGACGTGATCTTCAACGAGGGCGACGCGGGCACGTTCATGTGCATCATTCATTCGGGCACGGTCTCGGTGCAGAAGCTCAACAGCGACGGCCACCCTGTGGAGACCGCCATTCTGCGCAGCGGCAGAGCGTTTGGCGAAATGGCGGTGCTGGACGGCGAACGCCGCTCGGCCACGTGCGTGGCCGCGTCCTCGTGCGATTTGTTGAACCTGGGCAAGGACTCCCTGGACAAGATGCTCAACGAGGCGCCGAAGGTGGCGGCGAAGATCATCCGCACGATTGCAGTCGCGATGTCGAAGCGGCTGCGCATGATGGACGGTCAGGTGGTGGCGCAACAGGATTGAGAGTGTCGAGGTGAGTCAGGGATTGGGCTTGGCCGACGGCTGCAAGCCCGGCAATGGCTCATCGTCCTTCGGCGGACCTGGCTGGGGAATCTTCGGCAATAATGGCGGGTTGCCCTGCCCGCCTGCATGAGGAACGGCCGGCGGTGCCACTTGGGGGTAGGGTGTTGGCGTTGCGGTGCCGGGCGAACCGGCGGACGCCGCGATGGGCTCGGGCGTGGTCAGAACAGGTTGCAGGCTCTCGGCAGACGCTTGCGACACGCCGAGCACAGTGATGACAATCGTCAGTAGAATGGAGCACTTCATCGTTGGCCTCCCCTGCCAATCTTTCGCTTATCGCTCAGGCTACTCCTGCGCAACGCATCGCGCTCTGACAAATTGCGCTGCATGCGGCCCTACCCTTTTGACGAGTTATCCATGAAACGTTTTGTTCTGCTCGACACCACTCCGATCCCCGATAACGGCGGCGCCTTGTGCCTGTTCGAGTACGGCGAAGATTTTGTCATCAAGATTCAGGGCGGCGACGGCGGCCAGTTGATGAACACGCGCATGCACGGCTCCGAAGACGCCCTGGCCGAAATCCCCTGCAAGAAGGTCGCGTCCCGGCTCAACCCGCGGGTGCTGATCGGCGGGCTGGGCATGGGCTTCACCCTCGCGTCGGCGCTCAAGCACCTGGGCAAGAACGGCGAAGTGGTGGTCGCCGAGCTGGTGCCCGGCGTCGTCGAGTGGAACCGCGGCGCGCTGGGCGAGAAATCGGGCAATCCGCTGCAGGACCCGCGCGCCAAAGTGGTGGTGCAAGACGTCGCTCAGGTACTCAAGGCCGAACCCCAGGGCTTTGACGCGATCATGCTCGACGTCGACAACGGCCCTGAAGGCCTGACGCAAAAGTCCAACAGCTGGTTGTACTCGACCGGTGGTCTTGCGGCCTGCGCCAGCGCATTGCGCCCCAAAGGCGTGCTGGCCGTGTGGTCCGCCAGCGCTGACGCGGCCTTCAGCGACAAACTGCGCAAGGCCGGTTTCAAAGCCGAAGAGGTCAAGGTCTACGCCCACGGCAACAAAGGCACACGGCACACCATCTGGATCGCTGAAAAACTCAAGGGCTGATCGACGGGCAAAGCGCTAGACTTGCCTGCATTGCTCTCCATCGCCAACAGAACATGAAACAGGTGACGCCATGAGTTCGGCCAATACGCCAACCAACACTTCCAAACTGGACCGCATCCTCGCCGACAACCAACGTGACCGCGAAATGGGTTACCGCGACAAAGCCCTGCGCATGTACCCGCACGTCTGCGGCCGCTGTGCCCGGGAATTCGCCGGCAAACGCCTCAGCGAGTTGACTGTTCACCACCGCGACCACAACCACGACAACAATCCCCAGGACGGCTCCAACTGGGAACTGCTGTGCCTGTACTGCCACGACAACGAACACTCGCGTTACACCGATCAGCAATACTTCTCGGAAAGCTCGACCAGCAGCCCGAAAACCGCCAAGGCCACTCACAATCCGTTCGCTGCGCTGGCGGGGTTGATGAAGAAGGACGAGTAGAACCACCTGTTTAATCCATTCGTATGCCGACGCGCGAATGGAAGGCGGATTGTAGGAGCCGGCTTGCTGGCGAACCGGTTGATTCAGTGACCAGAATATCGACCGACACCCCGCGTTCGCCAGCAAGCCGGCTCCTACGGATTTCAGTGTGCCGTATACTCCCGCGCTTTCTCTGATGAGCACCCTCCCCCGTGGCCAACAAACGCTATGCCTGCATCGGCTTGTTCAATCCCAAATCCCCGGAAAACGTCGGTTCGGTGATGCGCGCAGCGGGCTGCTATGGCGTAGCGTCGGTGTTCTACACCGGCAAGCGCTACGAGCGTGCCCGTGATTTCGTCACCGACACCAAGAAGATCCACCAGGACATTCCGCTGATCGGCATTGATGACCTGCGCAAGATCATCCCGCTGGGCTGCGTGCCGGTGGCCGTCGAATTGGTCGAGGGCGCACGGGCGCTGCCGGAGTACACCCACCCTGACCGGGCGATCTATATCTTCGGGCCGGAAGACGGCTCGCTGGATAAAGAGATCCGCGACTGGTGCGAAGACGTGGTGTACATCCCCACGACGGGCTGCATGAACCTCGCCGCGACGGTCAACGTCGTGCTTTATGACCGCATGGCCAAAGGCATCAACACCCGCTCAGGCCCGCAGTTCGGACGGGAAACCGATCGCACCTGACGTCCGGGCGCTGATAAAACGCATTGAACAGTTTGCTCTGGTGACAGTCAGTTTTAAGGACCCTACCCTTCACGGAGAACGCATCATGAGCGACACCCCGATCATTGAACGCATCGAACGACCTTTGCACGACTACCCGGAGCAGAACGTACAGGGCTGGGAGCGCATCGGCTCGCTGGCAGGTGGTGTACTGATGATGGGCAAAGGCCTACGCCGCGGCGGGATCTTTGGTCTGGTGCAACTGGCAATCGGCGGCGCCGTTCTGGCCCGTGGCATCACCGGCCACTGCTCGGCCAAGGCGCTGATCGACAAAAGCCGCAGCGAGATGGACGTGGCCCGTTCGCGCATCGAAGAAGCCGGCGCCGAACTGAGCAAGCTGAAGACCAAGGCTGAAGTGGCTGTAGAAGATGCTGTCGACACCGGCGTCGACGCGTTGAAAGGTCCGAAAGGCGTCTGATCGACGCAGCATTGCAAGCTAGCTCGTGACGGCTGAACCGACAGCCTCACGAGCTTTTTGCTTTAGCCCGCACGAAAAATCAGGTAATCCTCCCAGTCGTCCTCGGGCACGCTGCCTTCGCTGAGCATGCGTCCGGACTGAGAAATACGCTGCTTGTGAACCTGTTCCCGATCCCCGCACACCAGATGGTGCCAGAGGGGCAGGTCCTTGCCCTCGCTGACCAGCCGATAGCCACAGGTGGGCGGCAGCCATTTGAATTCGTCAGCTTTTCCAGGCGTCAGCTGAATGCAGTCCGGGACCTGGGCCCGGCGATTCGGGTAATCAGTGCAGGCGCAGCTGTTCAGATCCAGCAGTTTGCAGGCGATGCGCGTGTAATAAACGCTGCCGTCGTCCTCGTCTTCGAGCTTTTGCAGGCAGCACAAACCGCAGCCGTCACACAGCGACTCCCACTCGACTGCATCAAGCTGCTCGAGGGTTTTGCGTATCCAGAAGGGTTCTACGATGGCGGCCATGGTTCTCGCGAAGCTGTGGGGCAATGAAAGGCCGCCAGTCTAGAGGTACACGTCCGCTGGGCCAAGCACGGGCGACTGTCGGTACGACGCGTGCATGAGGCCGGACATGCTTTGGCGGGGTAATGCGGCAGGCTTGTCAGCAGCGAGGCGGCGCAGTAGCGTTAGACCATCGCAGGCAGCGCAACCAATGCCCGCGCCGCACCCATGCCCCTTTTCGACGATGCCTGCCGTCCACGGCCCATCTGAATGTTCACGCTGCCTGCCGCTGGCGGACGGTTTATCTCCCTTTCAGGATCGCATCCATGAGCACCAATCCCCGTGTTGCCGAGTACGCCATCGACCCGCAATTCATCGAGCGCTGGTCGCCGCGCGCGTTCAGCGGCGAGAGCATCCCGCAGGAAACCCTGCTGAGCTTTTTTGAAGCGGCCCGCTGGGCGCCTTCTGCGTACAACTCACAGCCTTGGCGTTTTCTCTACGCGCGCCGTGACACACCCAACTGGGAGCGCTTTCTCGGCCTGCTGAATGAATTCAATCGTGGCTGGGCGCAGCATGCCTCGGCGCTGGTGATCATTATTTCCAAAACCACCTTCACCGCCCCCGGCGCGACTGAAGAAACACCGGCGCTGTGGCACACCTTCGACACGGGTTCGGCATGGGGATATCTGGCGCTGCAGGCGAGCGTCAGCGGCTGGCATACCCACGGCATGGCGGGTTTCGATCAGGAATTGACGCGCGCCACACTGAAGATTCCGGAGGATTACGCGGTGCATGCGGCCGTGGCGATCGGCAAGCTGGGGGATAAATCGACGCTGGCCGAATACCTTCAGGCTCGGGAAACGCCGAGCCCGCGTCGGCCGCTGGCTGAGCTGGCGGCTGAGGGGGATTTCAGTTTGTAAGGGCTGGACGCTGGGTTTCAGTGGGACCGGCTTTAGCCGGTCCCACAAGGACAGGATTCAATATCCCTTGGCGAAGTCCACTTCTCCGCGCAACGCCTCACCGGCCGCATAGGCCTTGAGGTTGTCCACGAACAGCTGGGTCATCGCCGGCGGCGAAGTCGGCGCCGAGCTGTGACCGGTGAGCAACAGCCCCCACGCCGTCCAGAATGGGTGACGCTGGGGCAGCGGCTCCTGCCGGCAGACATCAATAACCGCCCCCGCCAGATGCCCTTCCTTCAGCGCTTCGACGAGATCCGCATCCACCACCGCCGTGCCCCGGCCGACGTTGATGAACAACGCCGTAGGCTTGAAGCGGGCAAACAGTTTGGCGTTGTAGAGATCCTGGGTCTGCGGCGTGTTGGGCAGCAGGTTGATGACGAAATCGACCTCGGCCACCAGACGCGGCAGGTCCTCCAGCGCAGCCACTTCAACGAATGGCGCTTCGGCCCGCGCGCTCGACGCTATGCCGTAGACCTCGACGCCAAACGGCACGAGGAACTGGGCGACGTGCCGGCCGATGTCGCCCGTACCGACGATCAACGCTTTGCGCCCCGAGAGGCTACGGCCCATGCGATTGTCCCACTTGCGCTCGACCTGACTGACCAACCGCGCCAGCACCTCACGCTCGTGCACCAGCATGTAGGTCAGCACGAACTCGGCCATCACCTGACCGAAGATGCCGACGGCGCGGGTCAGTCGATAATCGCGGTACAGCCCGTCAGCCAGCAGCGGGGTAATGCCGGCCCAGGTCGATTGCAGCCATTTCGGTTTGTGGCCCTGGCGCAGTAGATTGGCCAGCAGGTCAGGCTGGCCGAGCCAGATCGGCGCCTCGGCGGCCATTTTTGACAGTTCGGCGGAGTTGCCGCTGCTCAACACTTCGATCTCGGGGGCCGTCTGGCGGAGCAGTTCGGTGTAAACGGGGTAATCGTGTTCGGCGATCAGAACGCGCATGGCTTCAAAACTCGAATAAACGGGGCATGCGACCGCGCAGCGTTCCGGACCGCGCTCGGTTGAGCCGGTCAGGTCTGACGCATGCAACGGTCCGGTGTACCCCTGCGGTGGATTGCAGGGTCAGAAATCGATCACATCGGATCGTTGCGGCGCAGCAGCTCTTCAGGCAGGTGCTCGATGTAATCGTCTTCTGCCGGTGGCATCTGCAGGTGGTAACCCTGCTTGTCCAGATTGGCGAGCACTGCGTGAATGTCTTCACGGGCCAGGGCGCGTTCCGGCGACAGCACCAGATTGAAGGCATGCTGCGGCTTGCCGAACGCGGCCAGCAATTCCTCGGGCACACGCTCCAGGGCGTCACTCTTGAGAACATACAGGTACATTTCGTTCCTGCGCGGGCTACGGTAGATGGAGCAAATACGTTTCAAGGCTGTTCTCCGGCGTTGGCCAGGCTGTCTAGCAGCATCTGGCCCATCAATTCGCGGCGCCAGCCACGCAGCGAATCGGGCAGTTTATAGGGACCGTCTGGGTAACCGGTCTTGAGCAGGGCTTCGAGGGTCTTTTTGCGCAGCATCAGTTCCGGCGCCATGTCGAGGCGCTCGGCTTGCTGTTGGCCGATGGCACGCAAGCTCTTGAGCACGTTGGAGGCTTCGATCGGCAGCGGCTCCGGCAAGGCAGGCGGCCACAGATCCGGCGACACGCTGCCGGCTTTCTTGATCAGGTCGAGCAGAAACTCGCCGTCCTGACGCACGGTCTTGGGGTGCATATCATCGATTTTCGCCAGCGCGGCGAGGTTGTCTGGCTGGGACTTTGCCAGCGGCCAGAGCGAATGTTCGCGCAGGATGCGGTTGCGTGGCTGATTACGCAGGCGCGCCTGCTGCTCGCGCCAGGCGCAGAGTTCACGCAGCACGGCGAGTTGCGCGCGGGACAGCTTCCACGCCAGCTTGGCATCGCGGTAAGCGTCATAAGGATCGGTTTCGCGGCGCAGATTGGCGACCAGTTCGGCACCGTCCTCCAACACCCACGCATACTTTTCATCGGACAGACGCGGACGCAGCAGGTTGTATACCTCGGCCAGATGCACGGCGTCTTCGGCGGCGTAGCTGATCTGGGTTTCCGAAAGCGGCCGCTGCAGCCAGTCCGAACGCGTCTCGCCTTTGGGCAGATCGATGTTCAGCACTTCCTGGACCAGACGCGAATAACCCATCGAGAACCCGAGGTTCAGGTAGGCCGCCGCCAGTTGCGTGTCGAACAGCGGCGCCGGGAGGCTGCCGGTCAGGCGCAGCAGCACCTCAAGGTCCTCGCTGCAGGCGTGAACGACTTTGATGACGTCAGGGCTTTCCAGCAGCGCGGCCAGAGGTTTCCAGTCGCTTATCAGCAACGGGTCGATCAGGTAAGCGCGTGAACCATCGCCGATCTGCAACAGCGCGGCGATGGGATAGAAGGTGTCGACCCGCATGAATTCGGTGTCGAGCGCGACGTAGGGCAGTGTCTGCCACTGTGCGCAATGTTCGGCGAGGCTATGGTCGTCGCGAATCCAGTGAATATCGATGGCCACACGGCTCTCCCTCGAAGAATGGCGCGCAGTATATATCGCTACAAGCGGTTACCGGGCATCCGTCCTGCAAGTCTCGAACAACTTCATCTTTGAAGCGCGCAAATAGCCGCCGCGCCGACGACCGTCCATCCGATCACTGGTCGGCCTTGCGCAGCACGTACACCCGCCACATGGCGTAGCCGGGAAGAAAGTCGTGGTGATCGACGATCCTGAAACCCGCCCGCGCGAACTCGGATTCGATGTCGCTGCGGCACACCACAAATCGATTGCGTGGGGCGGACATACCCACCTCCAGCCGACCTTGCTGACGTTTGCGACGCCACGATTTCACGTTGCCATCCACCCACAACCCGACGATAGCCGTGTCGCGGGTGACCCGGTAAAACTCGTCGAGAATCGCGGCGCGTTTGTCGCTGTCATTCAGGTGATGAAACAACCGCATGCAGAAGATGCAGTCCACGGCGTTGGCGGACAGGCCGATGGAAAACGCCGAGCTCTGGAACGTGCGGATGCGCTTGCGCACTTCGCTGGATGACTGCGCCTCGGCGAGCGCCAGCCTGTCGGTAGACGGATCGGCCGCGAGGATCACCCGATTGGCGTGTTCGGCCAGCACCGGCCAGAAACGCCCGGAGCCCGACGGCAAGTCCAGCACCAGCCCGGGTTCGCCCGCATCGCGCAAGGCTATCCGTGCCAGCTGCGCATCGCGCCAGAGACTCAGACGTCGGCTGAGGGTGTGTTCATGCCGGCGCACGTAATCGTCGACGTGCACCTTTTTGCCGAGGGGCTCACTCATTGGCCAGTACCCCGTCCGTATAAATCCCCCGACAGCCCGCGAACATGTCCAGCGCCGGGTTGTAGACCTTGGTCTGCACTTGCAGCAGGCCCAGCATCGAATGAAACAAGTTGTCCTGACTGAGAGGCGCGTTGCGCTCTTTTTGCAGACAATGAGTATCCACTGCGAATGACTGCTGATAGTTCTCGGAGAACCAGGCAATCATCGGAACATGTTTCTGCTGATCGGGGGCCAGCATGTAAGGCGTGCCGTGAAGGAACAGGTTGTATTCACCCAGTGACTCGCCGTGGTCGGACAGATACACCATGGCCGTGTCTACTTTGCCCTGATTGCTGCGCAGGATATCAATCAGCGAGGCCAGTACATGGTCGGTGTACAGCAATGTGTTGTCGTAACCGTTGACGATACTTTCCCGGGAACAATTATTCAGCGCATTGCTTTCGCACACCGGGGTGAACTTCTCGAATTCTTTTGGATAACGCTTGAAGTACTCAGGACCATGACTGCCCATCTGATGCAGTACCAGCACGGTGTCCTTGTCCAGCGTGTCGATGAAGTGCTGCAGGCCCTGCAGCAGGATTTCATCGCGGCACTCGTTGTTGGCACACAACGCCGGATCCTTGAAGTTGCTGACGTCCTGCATCGTCACCCGATCGCAGGTGCCTTTGCAGCCCGATTGGTTGTCGCGCCAGATCACATCCAGCCCGGCGCGTTTCAGCACATCGAGCACGCCTTCCTCATTGCGCGCGGTCGTGGCGTTGTAATCCTTGCGGCCCATGTTGGAAAACATGCACGGCACCGACACCGCCGTCTCCGTGCCACAGGAGTGCACATCCGTAAACGTGAGCAGGCCGCGTTCCTTGCTCAGCTGCGGAGTGGTGTCGCGGTTATAACCCAGGATGCCAAAGTTCTCCGCCCGGGCACTTTCACCCACGACCAGCACGGTCAGTGACTTGCGCTTGTGCTGCTGCCAGTCGCTGGCAAGTTTGGCGTCTTGACCGATGCTCACGAACGGCCGCTGCGCCGACTTGACCTGCTCGCTCAAGTAACCCACGGACGCCGCAAGGTAGTTGCTCGGCACGACCATCAGGCGCAACTCGTGATGATTGCGAAACAGCGACGACAGCCCCTGGTAATTCGACAGCGCCACGCCGCCAATGGCGACCGCGCACACAACGGACACCAGCGCCTTGCTGAGCAACTCTCGAGGCCAGCGGCGATAGGCAATCGGTGTTTTGAAAAGAATGAACGACGGCACAACGCCCAGAAAAAACAAGTAACCGAGTAACTTCAACGAAAGAAGATCGCGCACTTCCGTGGCATTGGTTTCAGCGAAGTTTCGAAACATGCCCGAATCAATCATCACGCCATACTGGCTCATGAAATAAGCCACACCGGCGCTGATAAAAAAGAGACAGATCAGCACGGGTTTCAATACACGCTTGAACGCGAGTAACGTGAAGAAGATATTGAAGACGCAAAAAACCATTAATGCAAAAGCACCACGCAACAACAGGCCCTTACCGTCAGAATCGGTAATTGCAAATAGATGCTGCCAGAGGGTCAGGTTAAACCCGACCAACAAAAAGGCGCTGGCAAGCAATGTCACAAGCTCGGGACGAACTGCTTTTACGTTGAGCATAAAAGTCTGCTTGGCTGGAAATGAGAATATAAACGCGGGAGGAACCCCGCCGATGCTGCGAACTTTAGGCACCGGGCCATCAATTTTTTGTGAAAAGGATGAGAACGATTGGTGGGGTGGGATTGTTGCTTTTCAAAGAAGGATCCTGCGGTACAAGCCGCAGGAAATCAGTCAGGGTCTTCGGTAGCTGAACAAGCTTTATGCCGAGCGGGCCTGCGCCGCTGCATCCTCAATAATCATCTGCGCCGCCTTCTCGGCGATCATCACGGTCGGCGAGCACGTATTGCCCGAGGTGATATTGGGCATGATCGACGCATCCACTACGCGCAGGCCGGTGATGCCGTGCACGCGCAGGCGTTCGTCGACCACGGCATCGCGGCCCTGCCCCATCTTGCAAGTGCCGACCGGGTGAAAGATCGTCGTGCCGACGACGCTGGCCGCCTCACGCAGCTCTTCCTCGGTTTGCAGGCTCGCGCCAGGCAGGTACTCGACCGGCTCGAAGCGAGCGAGCGCGGGTGCGGCGGCGATGCGACGGGTCAGGCGAATCGCGTCCGCAGCCACTTTGAGGTCGGTTTCGTGACTCAAATAATTCGGCCTGATGATCGGCGCGGCATCGGCCAGGGCCGAACGGATCTCCACCGTGCCACGGCTCTGCGGGCGCAAATCGCACACTGAAGCGGTGAATGCGGGGAACCCGTGAAGTGGCTCGCCGAAGCGCTCAAGGGACAAGGGCTGCACGTGATATTCGAGATTGGCGCTTGCCTGCTCCGGTCCCGAACGTGCAAAGGCGCCCAACTGACTCGGCGCCATCGCCAACGGACCGCTGCGATTGAAGGCATAGCGCAGGCCCATGTTCATCTTGCCCCACAAGCTGCCGGCCATCTGATTCAGCGTCTGACCGTTACTCACCTTGTAGATCAGGCGCAACTGCAGGTGATCCTGCAAATTCGCACCGACGCCGGGCAGCTCATGCCGAACGCCAATGCCGAGCTTTTCCAGCAGTGGCCGCGGCCCGATGCCGGAGCGTTGCAGGACCATGGGCGACCCGATGGCGCCGCAGCAAAGGATGATTTCCCGCCGGGCGCGAAGCGTCTGTTCCTGCCCGTTGACGCGCGCAAGTACCCCGCTGGCGCGACTGTTTTCGAACACCACGCGCGACACTTCCGCGCCTGTGATTACCGTCAGGTTCGGTCGCTTCAACGCCGGCCGCAGAAATGCCTTGGACGCATTCCAGCGCACACCGCGCCGTTGATTGACCTGAAAATAGCTGCACCCTTCGTTGTCGCCGCCGTTGAAGTCCGGGATCGAAGGGATACCGGTTTGCGCCGCCGCCTCACGGAACGCATCCAGCAAGGTCCATGAAAGACGCTGCTGCTCGACGCGCCATTCACCTTTCGCGCTATGAAGCTCGGAGTCGCCGGCGTAGTGGTTTTCCGAGCGCTTGAAGATCGGCAGGACGTCTTGCCAGCCCCAGCCCGTATTGCCCTGCTCCGCCCATCCGTCGTAGTCCCGGGCCTGGCCGCGCATGTAGATCATGCCGTTGATGGACGAGCACCCGCCCAGTACTTTGCCGCGAGGGTAGTTGAGCGCCCGCCCGCCAAGGCCGGGCTCCGCTTCGGTCTTGAAGCACCAGTCGGTGCGCGGATTGCCGATGCAGTAGAGGTAACCCACCGGCACATGAATCCAAGCGTAATTGTCCTGACCGCCGGCTTCGAGCAACAGGACCCGGTGAGCAGGATTCTGCGACAGCCGATTGGCCAGCAGGCACCCGGCCGGCCCTGCGCCGACGATGATGTAGTCATAAAGACTGACGTCCGTTTGCATGCGTCCCTCGCTGATATTTTTTGTTTTTATGCAGGACCCATCCTGAAGTTTTTCGCCACAAAACAAAAGACCGCCGCATGTTTCCATGGGGCGGTCCGGTTGAAGCGCTTTTTACGTCAGAGACGGTTCCGACTACACCGCGCTGCGGCGATAGCTGCGGTAGTTCGGCATCCAGAAGTTACGCTCGATGGCTTCGACGAGCATTTCTTCGGTGGTCTCCAGCGCCACGCCTTCAGCCTGGGCCTGCCTGGCGACGGCCAGCGCAATCTTCTTGCTCACCTGTTGAATCTCTTTCAGCGGCGGCAGGACAGCGTCACCTTTGCCCGTCACCATCGGCGAGCATTCCGCCAGGGCATTGGAAGCGGCCATCAGCATTTTGTCGGTGATGCGCGTGGCTTTCGACGCCACAACACCCAGGCCAATGCCCGGGAAGATGTAGGAGTTGTTGCACTGCGCGATGTGGAAAGTGCGATCGCCTACGGTGACCGGGGCAAACGGACTGCCGGTCGCGACCAGCGCGTCGCCGTTGGTCCAGGTCAGCACTTCCTGCGGCGTGACTTCGACCTTAGAGGTCGGGTTGGACAGCGGCATGACCAGCGGCTTGGCGCAGTGCTTGTGCATCTCGCGGATGACTTGCTCGGTAAACAGGCCGCGCTGGCCGGACACGCCGATCAGCACGGTCGGCTTGCCATTGGCGACCACGTCCAGCAACTCGGGCGAACCCTCGCCGCTCGCCCAGCCGGCCACGTCGGCAGACTTCTGCGCGAGGTTCTTCTGGAAGTCCAGCAGGTTATCCATGCTGTCGGTCAGCAACCCGAAGCGGTCCACCATCATCACGCGTTTGCGCGCTTCGGCTTCGCTCAGGCCTTCGATGACCATGGCCGCAATGATGTGCTCGGCAATCCCGCAACCCGCCGAACCCGCGCCCAGGAACACGACCCGCTGCTGACCCAGGGTTTCATGCTTGGCCTTGCATGCCGCCAGCAAGGTGCCCACGGCAACCGACGCGGTGCCCTGAATGTCATCGTTGAAGCAGCACAACTCATCGCGATACTTTTCCAGCAACGGCATGGCGTTGGTCTGGGCGAAGTCTTCGAATTGCAGCAGCACGTCCGGCCAGCGCCTCTGCACTGCCTCGATGAACAGCGCGATGAAGTCGTCGTATTCCTTGCCGGTGACGCGCTCGTGGCGCCAGCCCATGTACATCGGGTCGTCCAGCAGCTCCTTGTTGTTGGTGCCCACGTCGAGCACGATCGGCAAGGTATACGCCGGGCTGATGCCGCCGCATGCGGTGTACAGCGACAACTTGCCGATCGGAATGCCCATGCCGCCAATGCCCTGATCGCCCAGGCCGAGGATGCGCTCGCTGTCCGTCACCACGATGATTTTGATGCGATCTTTCGTCGCGCTGCGCAGGATATCGTCGATACGGTCGCGCTCGGGGTAGGAGATGAACAGCCCGCGGTGGGTGCGGTAGATCTTCGAAAATTCCTGACATGCCTGACCCACGGTCGGGGTGTAGATGATCGGCAGCATCTCGTCGAGGTGCGAATCCAGCAGGCGGAAGAACAGGGTTTCGTTGTTGTCCTGGATCGAGCGCAGATAAATGTGTTTATCCAGGTCGCTCGCACATTGCTGGTACTGGTTGTAAACGCGGGTGACCTGCTCTTCGATGGTTTCCACATTCTGCGGCAACAGGCCGACCAGGTTGAAATCGATGCGCTCTTGCGGTGTGAACGCACTGCCCTTGTTGAGCAGCGGCATCTCCAGCAACGAAGGGCCGGCATAGGAAATATATAAAGGTCGCGAGTTCTTGGTCATTTGCAGTGATCGCCTTTTCTCTGTTTGCTCTATCAATACGTCGTCGAAACGATGCCCCGGAGGTCGATGTACACGACGCTCAACGCAGGATCCGTCCGAAGAAATAGGGGGGTAAAAACAGGGTGCCTATCTTACTCGCCTGAAATCGATTGCGACATTTTGTCGCCCATCGATTGCCAAATGATGGCGCCAAGTCGTCTGATCGGTCAGGAAATGCCCTTGCATCGGGAACAAAAAGCGCGCGACGGGTCACGGTGAAAACGCTGCTGTAGCGGTTTGACCGTTTCGAGCAAAGGTCTTCGAGCCATGGTCACCCTCGAACGATGGACGAAATGCCTTACACATTGAACTGGCTATGAGCCATTGCAGTCACATTGATATCAAATCGGAGATATTAATGTCAGGCCAGCGCATCTTTCGCATCCACTACCGCTTTCTGGGCGAGCACCGAGTATTCCTCCAACCCGATTCAGCGCTGAGCGAAGCCGATGCCTGGTACTACGCCTGCCTCCACGCAGGCATCGGCGTACTGCACAATCTGTCCAAGACCCGGGAAGAGCTGACAGCGCTGATCGCCCATGGTCGGCGGTATGGTTTGACGGCGGTGCGCTGGGCGGAGTGGGCCTGAGTGCTTGTCCTCCACGCCGATCCCCCCGCTGCCTTTCTTGCTTAATCTCGCTGGCCCTATCCCACTCGCTGAATTACATAGCTCGTCTCAAAGCCATGCACGCACCCGATCACGTGGAAGCCCTTGAAATAGCCAGTCGCGCGAAGCAAATCGACCGCCGGGCCTACCTCGGGTGAGTGCTGGAAGTCACCGTAATCGTCGAACACGATAAATCCCCCGGGTACGACGCTTGGCGAATACAGCAGGAAATCCAGCAACACATTGCGCCCTGCGTGACCGCCATCAATGTGCAACAGCGCCACCTTCGGCGACAGGTTGTAGAAACGCTCCGCACACAATTCCGAATAGCCCCTCAGCACCAAGGCGTTCGAGAACAGGTTCTCCTGGTAATAACTGAACTCTTCAAACTGATTGGGCAGCTCAAAGGGGTCAATCCCGATGATGCGGCGCTCGCGGTTGCAGACTTCATTCATCAGCACCAGCGACTTGCCCTTCCAGACACCAATCTCGACCACGTCGCCCGGAATGCCTTCAACCAGAAGCGCCAGATAACCCAGTAACCGCACATGATCGTGAAACGACAACTCCTTGCGCGGCATCGCCCGCTCCGCCGGCAACGTGCTCTGCGCCTGCTCGAAGTGCTTGCCGATCAACGTCCAGACCTGGGCGATCGAGTCATTGAGTTCCGGGTTGCTGATGAAATCGTTGAGCTCTTGGATGGTGATCATGGCTTCTCTGACTGGCGGGAAGGATGGAGGGATTGGGGGTGGGCGTGAAGCGATCTTGTACCGTGAAGGGGCTTGAGATCGAGAGTAGGCGGGGGTTGGGAAAAGTAAAGTGCCGGGTACCCAATCGCTAACGCTCCATGACCGATGTCGTAGGAGTCCATCAATTACTGAATAATCTCAGGTCGACACGACCGCCGAGTTCATCATTGGGAAGAAAATCCGGGATGGGAGTGCATCACCTGTAACCCATCCACCCAAAATATTTAAGAAGAAGGTCCCTCCTTTTTCTTTCAATATGAAAATCTAACAATCCAAGAAGCCCAATAAGGAACACATGCTCTTCACAACCAAACCTCTCCGGGATAAAGCACAGATCAAAATCATCAAAAACCTCATCAACAGAATAGTCCCCCGCCTCATAACGTTTTGCGTAGGAAATTATGTCCCGCCTTAAAGAAAGAGCTTGAAAATATGATTTCCGCTGCATCCAGAGATTAACTATCTCTTCGACGCTCAGCACTCCCACCCTTAGCTCCTCCGGCAGGTGATCGAGGATCCCATCTCCCAGGTCTTGCATAAAGTCTATTAATTGCATATATCCGCGCATTACTACCTCAAGGTATAGGGAACGCTGTGACAATGTAAGCTGGCATGTGGTTAAACTCAGCGAACTCGATGACAACTCTAACCTTAGTCATCTTCACAGGTGAGGGGTGTGAGATCCACAGTAAGCGGGGGTTGGGAAATGTAAAGCTCCGGTCAAGGTGACGAGGCATTCCCCAGCCCGGGGCTGACTTGACCTAGCGGAAACCTAACCAGCCAAAGACCTTGATCAAAAAATCTTTTTGTTTTCTCTCAATATGGGCGTCGATTGAACACAATATGCTTGTGAACAATTCCCACTCTGCACAGCCAAACCTTTCTGGAATGAACGAAAGGTCGTACCACGACAATATTTCATCTACGGAATAGTCTCCGGACTTGTAGAGCTTTATATAGCTTTTGAGATCATTCCTGAGGGAACGTGCTGCAAAATACGACTTACCTTTCATCCATTCCTCTATTACCTGATCCACTGTGAGCTGTCCTACCCTCTGATCCTCAGGCAGATAATCGAGCACTCCGTCAGCCAGATGCTTCATGAAGTCGATGAGTTCCATATAGCCGCGCATGGATACCTCTTGAGGTTGCGAAGAAGTGACACTGTATTCAGGGGGCCTGAGCCTTCGACTGAGGTTCTCAGATTTCAAGCTAGCTGAAAACGACCCATCGTCCGACATAGGGCGCGCTCCTTACGCAGATGGCTTGTTAGCGGTCCTGTCCCAACCACCAGAAACGATATCCGCACTGCCACCGCCTGAACGCCCTGTTGTGAGTACTCGACATTGATACGACCGTAATTCAGGGTGACCACTTCAACTGGGTTCCGACCCCTGCCGAATCACCAAGGCAATCAGTGGGGGAATGGGTACTGAAGACGGTCTGAGCGCTGAAATAAAAGGGGCTCTCTCGCGTCATCTTAAGGACTTGCCAGACGAAGAAAAATTTTAGCCGACCGTCCTCAAGGACATTACCGTCAGAATCTTTAGCAGACGCCTAAATCTTCATGCCCCTTCCTATTTAAAACCAAACCAACCCAAATATTTTTTTAACGCTTTCTTTCTTCTCAATTCAATATGCACGTCGAGCACACCCAGAATTTGAGCTAACAACTCTGAATCCTCACAACCGAATCGCTCTTCTACGAAACCGATATCGTAGTAAAAGAATAACTCATCAACCGAGTAATCCCCCTGAGCATGCTTACGAAGATATGATTTAATATCACTTCGTAATATACCGACTTCATAGCAAGACTTCTTGCCCGTCCAAAACTCAAGAAACTCTGTGAGCGACATAGGGCTGGTACGCTGATCTTCAGGAAGGTAATCCTGAATAGCTGTACCAAGCTCAAGCAGAAACTTGATAAGACTATTATATTGTCTCATTCATCCTCACGGAATGGGAAAAGCAGTGACAATATAAGCAGGCATAAAGTTATATTCTTCGTATTGAATAACAACCCTCACCTTGCTCATGCTGACTAATTTTTCTGGAGCTGAACGCAGGACACCGCTGCCAATTATTTCGTTCAGATCCATTACCAAAACAAGGCGCTGCTCTTTAAGTAAAAATCTAGCTTTAGACAACATTTGGATTTTTAGTCTATTAGCCTTTAAGACCTGACTAACTGCTCATTCAGCCCACTAGCCACCGGCAGTCCTTAATAATTTATTACGCATGCGACTTTTGAATTCCTTATCAAGCAAGCTCAAAACATTTTTCAGAAAAAAATATAAATCACCTTCGAAATAATCCTCAACGAAAGAAGTTTCCTGTCCAAACGGAGGATCTACATATTCTAGACCCTCTGGGGTCATATGGTTTTTAATGTAGCTTTTTATCTGTCTTTTTAAAAAAATACGTTCAACAAATTTCGATCATCTATGTATCCCCTAACTATCTCATCTAATTCTATTCGTTTGAACACCGCCTTCTCATCATCAGTAAGAAATTCGCCTACACCTTCTCCCACTTCGTAAATGAACTCAGTTATTAATCTGTATGCCACAATTAAAACCTCATAACGTCGGGAAAGCAGTTATTATGAAATAAGGCATATGGTTATATTCAAAAAATTTAATCCTCACTGTTACCTTAGACATATCAATCGCAACATTCAAAACGTTAGAAATGAAACCTTACCTTCGTTATTACTCGTATGCCAGCCTTAAAACCGCCTCCAGCGTAAGAATCAGACAGTGCCTACAGGGCGCAATCAGGCATAAACCTCTCTAACGCCGGCGCCAGCCCCAAAATCATTCGCTACCAAGCAGTGGCCGAGGTTTTATCGAGGGCGAGCGCGATGCAAACCGCTTACATCTCAGTAGTGACGCAAAGCTCGCGGCGGTGTGAGAGTCACCCTCCGTATCCCTTTCCAAACGCCAGAAACGAAAAAGCCCCAGAAGCATAACTTCTGGGGCTTTTCAAATAATGGCGGAGAGATAGGGACTCTCATATCGCTGCCCTCGTCCCCTTTAAACCTCGTGCCTATTGCCTTTCAGACCCAATAGTGGGCAAAGTGAGTGGGCAAACCACAGGGAAAAATTGATGGCTACCTTCCTCTTCCAGAAACCGAGTGAAAGCACTTGGTATGTACGCCTGACCGTACCCGTCGAGGTGCGCAGTGCATTCGGCGGCTTGACCAAGTTGGTTAAAACAACAGGCACCAGTAACAAGTCTGAGGCGATGGATAGGCGCCTGCCGATCATCGCATTGTGGAAGCAGCAGATTCGGGAAGCGAAAGATGCGAAAGCGGCAGGCCGTGACGTGTGGCGACCTGCTCTTGCAGAAGGCGGGAAGCGGCTGGAGCAAATGCTGGACGAAAGCCTGCTTAAGGCAGTCAAGCATCCTACGAATCCGAACACCGGCATATTCAGCGAGATTGCAGGTGATGCAGTAAGGCCCGGTCGAGAACAGGACTTGTTGCTGGGCATGCTGCGAATGGTGGAGAAACAGGGAGCCATTGGGTTCACCGACCGCCTACGCACCGCTTTTGCCATGGACCCAGCTATGCCAGTGGAGCGAGTGAAGCAGGAAGCGGCGATTATGGAGGATGCGGTGATACAACTGGCGGAGCGCAGCCACGGACTGTCGCCGTCCGAGATCATCGAAGCTCGCGACATCCTGCGGACCCCGTCTGCCTACAAACCGGTATCTCCGATAACCCCCTCCCGTCTTTCAACGTTCCGGGCGTTCCGAGAGAAGTCAGGCATCGCGGCCAAGACTATCGACCAGCAGGAAAGCAAACTGAAAAAGCTTTCTGACTACCTACGGGATCAAGGTAAACCACTCGATGCAGACCTTGTAGGTGCATGGCTTGAGTCGATGTCATTGTCGAGTAAAACCAAGGCTCAGTATCTGCTGGCAGGTTCAACCTTCTGGCTCTGGGCCGTAAAGCATGACGCCCGATGGCGTGAAGGTTTCGCCGGGAAGGACAATCCATTCAGGGGCCAGACTCTGCCCAAGGTACGAGGTAAGGCAAAAGTAGAAGCGGCGAGAAAGGCATTCACTACTGAGCAAATCGAGCAGCTATATATAGTCGCAAAGGATGAAGACAACCAGACACTATGTGACTTGATCGTCCTGGGCGCCCACACCGGTTGTCGCATCGAGGAACTTGCTCAGCTTCGGAAGGAATCGGTGGTAAAAGTTGAAGGTGTCCTGAGCTTCAAGATTGACGACAGTAAAACCGCCGCAGGCATTCGGGAGATACCCATCCACCCTGCCCTGACGACTACCGTAGATCGTTTGATTGCAGACAGTACAGATGGATACCTGCTACCGAGTTCGGCAGGAAACAAGTACGGCATTCGGTCCGACTCGTTGAGTAAAGCGTTTGGGCGGCTGAAGACCGCACAGGGATTCGGCAAACAGCACGTGTTCCATAGCGTACGGTCTATGGTCGTCACGCTACTACTACGTGCAGGCGTGCCCGGCCCAACTGTCGCAAACATCGTCGGACACGAAACGGGTCTTGTTACATTCGATGTATACGACGAAGGAGCCAGCCCGAAGCAAAAGTTGGAAGCCATTCAGAAACTCCACTTCACGTTCGATTGATCACCCCGTAGAAGTTGCTGGACTGACAACTTTTCGCGTTTTCGGCGATGATCCCCGGAGATATAGCAGGGCCGGGGTTAGTGCCTGAAGACAGTAAAGAAATAGTTTGATTTTTATGCAGGAAGTGTGCTTGTCATATTGACAAAACGCACTTTCCGTGAGACAATAGTGTACAAGGTAGAGAAATAAAAACAGCAAGACTCCGCCTCTCGCACCTTTCCCCAGTTTCCCCAAATCATCGCCCGTACCAATCACCTGCCTCTTCTCAGGTTGATTGTGTTCGGGCATGTAGTCCAAGGTCTTACGATACCTTCAAGCGCATGCGAGCAGTCATGTGGGGCGACTACTGCAAGACAGAGCTGGTAACTTTGTCGCGGCGTCAGTCTCCGTCGCAAGCCGCCTTATCATCGGCCAAGAGACTAAAAATTCCTGAAGTGTTGGCGTTCCTCTCCACACTCTTTGAACAGGCTTCGGCCTGTTCTTTTTTGCGTGCCCTCAATTATTCAATTAAACAAACAAGGAGGCCGAATGGCTAATCCAGTTGTACGCCCGTGCTCGTCATGTGGCAAACCAGTAGAAACAAGACGCTTAACCAGTACACCAACCTGCGGACCTCGTTGTTATCAGCGAATCCGCCGCGAGCGTCTCGAACACAAATCAAGTCTCGATATTCGAATTGGTGGCGTGACTGTCACCATCGCCGATATCCCTCGGGACATTGACCACAACAGTTTGAGACAAACAGTTCTTGAAACCTGCGGTGATGAATTGATCGCTGCAATCGAAAAACTACACACCAGTAAACATAAGGAGCTTCAGCTATGAGAATTCCGTACATCCGCTGCGTCATCTGCTTTAACAGCTTTCCAGCAAACAGCGAGCATAAGACATGTTCTCTCGACTGCCACAGAATTTGGTTCAGGCAGCAACAGACGGTTAACCCACCAATCACAGGAAAAACAAAATGAGCGTACTCAAGCAATTCGACAAGAAAGAACTAATCACCCGCCAGAAAGCAGAAGAGCTTTGCTTTAGAACACGTGTCAATGGCGTCAGTGCCGCTACGGCTCAAGAAGTCAGCAGGTTCAACACCGGGGCATTGGTGGTGAAGGGAGCGATTGAACCGATCCTTTGCAACAGCATTTATTATGTGCTGCCTACCTTCGTAGAAAAGCAGGCCCAAGGGTACGCGCTGCACGAATCTCTTGAAATTGCCGCTGTCGGGCCTCTCGCGTTTGAATTTTTCATGACTCGTCCAGAGACTGAAATTCAGAAAGACTTGATTGAAGTGTTCAAGCAAGTAGAGCAAGGATACCGTGCAGAGATCGACAGTTATAACGCTGCCATCCTTCAGCGAGAAATTGATTCACAAGTAGAGCGCGAGATTCGTCTTGAGCAGAAACAACAAGCGGACTCTGACCAAGCTCGTCGTGATCGTATTACACAAGAAGTGCGTCAAGCACTGGGTGCAAAATGATAGACGCCCTGACACGTGCATTGCTGCTGAAATACCAGCCCGACAGCCCTCTACTTACCGAGCCACAGGAGCCTCTACAAGCGCCTGTAGAGGTCGAAGTAACGAAGGCAGCATATGTGTTGCCTCTTGATACAAGAATCGCTCTGGCACGCCTACAGGGGATCCCGGAGTACGTTATTAAACTTATGGAAGCTACGCGTAAGGATACCGAATGAAAAGACATGTAGTACCGATTCAATTGCTGGCTCGCATCAGCGATGTAACAAGTAAAGAGTTTCAACGTCACGCCATCTTCACCATCGCGGCAGACAAGCTGGACCCTCAGAGAGTCTTTAATGCCCTTCGTACAGACATCAAAAAGCTGGGTGATAACGCCGCTTACAAGCTGGCATGGTTTCGTTGTGGCAACTTCATCAGTGTTCTGATATCTGGAACGCCCGCTGTAACATCCTACGTCTTCGCGTTTATAGCCAAGGGCAAGCAACGCAAGTTGTTCCAATGCGGCGAGGTGGTATATGAAGGGGTTAGCACACTCAAGTTCAAAACTGAAGTGGACGAGCTACTACAAGAGTACGCAGCGCCATCCGTGAAGCATTCCTTCGGGGGTAGTTGCTAATGATTAATCAAGAAACAATCGCCAAGCTTGTTGGACAACTTGCCTTCCACGTCGATCTAAGCGGCCTTGAGCGCTTTCAGCGTGGGATTGAACAGGCTCGCCAACGCATGATGGCGATGAGTAAACAAGCCGACCAGCTTCAACAGAAGCTTGGGACAAAGATGGGCATCAAAGTTGACACCACGGCCCGTGACAAGCTGGACAAGCAAGTCCGCACTTCTCTGGATCGTGAGCTACGTGGCGAGGTGCTGCTACAGAAGGCACGTCGTGCCACGTTCACAGCAGAACTTGCAGGCCAGAGACTCCAGTTCGCCGGACAGCGAGAATCTGCCTTTCTCACCACGCAAACCTTGAAGGATCGTCAGCAAATGGCAGTCCTTGCAGCCAAGGAGCAGCGTGCAGAACAAGCCCGGCTCAAGGTGCAGGGGCAGGCCATTAAGAACCAAGATGCTTTGACACAGGCTAAGGGTAGACAGGCCCGCATCGAGGCCATGCACGCCCAACAGGTGCAACGCACGCTTAACCTGCAAGCCCAACAGCAACGCACCATGACGGCGACACAGAAGCTTGAGCAGTCGATGCAGCAAGCTCGGGAACGTGGTCAGCGTCAGGCTCAGAAGTTTGTCGAATCGCAGCAAGCAGCAAAGGTACGAGCCCAGCGTCAGGACGTAGCAAACCAACAGCGTCAAGAACGCTTCCAGTGGGCTCAGACCCGCCAACAGCAGTGGGAAGCCAACCGTAACAAGCCGGAGCCGTCTGGCGGGTTCCTGGGCCTCGGTACAGCAGGTTTAGCCTTAGGTGGTGCCGCTGCCGGGGCTTCTGCAATCGTCGCCGCTATCAACGCCCTTGGCGAGCGCATGAGTGCTACGCAAGAACGTGTCTCGGGTAGTCAGCAGTTCACGAACGTACTGGCTCAAGCTGGCGGTAACAACCCAGCCAATCAAAAGATCGTCGCCGACGAATTTGTGCGTATCGGTCAGAAATATGGCACCGCCCTTGATATTGAGAGTGCAAAGGTATTCCGAACGTTCGTTATGGCTGAGACGGCAAGGGGCAGCAGCCTAACCAAAGCTGTTAACACTTTCGAAACTCGCCAAGCGGCCTTCCGTGGTGCCGGTATGACTCGTGAAGAACAAACACGAGCTAACTTGCAGCTACAGCAAATCATGGGCAAGAGTCAGGGCGACCGTGAAGACTTGAACACTTTCACAGAAGCAGCTCCGCTATTGATTGAACCGATTAAACGTGCATGGGCAGCACGTAACAAACACAAGCTCGACGGCAACTTAGAGAAAGACTTCCGTGCCAGTACAACGGCTGGCAATCTCAAGAGTGTTGATTTTACCAAGGGTATCGAGCTGTTCGTTAAAGAAAACGCTGCTGCGATTCAACGTCAATCTGATTCTATTGATGCGAACGCTACAAGACTGAGTAACCAGCAGTTCCTGCAACAGCAGGGCGTAGACAAAAATCCAGAGTTGATCGGTGCTATCAATGAACGCATCCGCTCTGAGATGGAACTGAATGAAGCTATGGCACCGCTCAAGCAAACATCCGCTAACTTGGATATTGCTTTGAACAAGTTGATGACTTCAGCCCTTGGCTGGGTATTTAACAAGGATGGGACATCACAAACCAACGCTGCAAAGATTGATGCTCTTAGTCCAGACAAGCCTGCAATCGACCTACAAGCTCTCACAGGCGTTAATGTCGATTCAAGTAAGGCAAAGCAGCAAGACCCAATAGATCGCCTCTACAACTTCCTTACAGGAGCTTCAGACTACACTGAAGGCCCAGCGACTAAGATGCGAGCAGCACAACTTGATCTTACTGGTGCATTGAGTTTGCCACAGCTTGATATGTCGAAGTTTGAGCAGCCAGAGATTGACGGCAGGTTTCACCAGATCATGCGGAACATGCAGCCGATGTCGCCACCAGAATTATCCTTCAGAGCTGCACAGCGAATCTTTGGTGAATCGCCTTCACGTGCGCAGTCGTCAACGGTGAACAATAACAACACACCGATCAATGTGACGAATAACGTAACGGTGAACGCTCAAACTGGTGCAACTGCTGAAGAGATTAGCCGTCTTGTTGAAACTGGTGTCACTGACAAGACGAAGGAGGCGCTTAGAGACCTGCTTAACCAGTATGAAATGCCGCAGGATACAGAGTAATGCTTAGGTGGTTGAAAGCATTAGTGCTCTGCATGGTTCTTCAGATTGTAGCCAGTCTCGGGGCCATTGCTTATCTGGAAGTTCACAGTAACGACATGGTTCGGGAATACTCGTTGCTGGCTGAACAGAACGCCCGTGCTTTCACCAGTGCGAGCGTTCAGGGTTTGTACAACCAGATTCAGCGTGAAATGCAGCACGACCGAATCCAAACAACCAACGAAATCAAACGTGCCATTGAACTCAACAATGCACGTCATGATTCGCCCATTCTACAGGAGAGGCAATGAACAAAAAGTATACGAATGCAGCGGATGCCATGCATGCCGCATATGAATTATCACAGAAGTTAGGGCGGCCTGTATGGCGTCATATAACGTTTAACGAGCATGGGGCTCCACGCTGGTATGTCTCATTAAGCCAAACGCCCCACAACGCACTACAGGAGCTTGCAGCATGACTCATAGACCACGTAACCAGCGAACTTGCCACTGTAAACAATGTGGCATCGGTTTTCTAACATTCAAGGCGACAGCATTTTGCGGCTCTGGGTGTAGACACGAATTCATCGCCATCAACGGCACAACACAATTGACCCAAGGAGCGACCCAAGATGGCGCCAGTAACACCCGCAACAACAAAGTCTAACAAAGACACTCGCAAGACTTGCACTGTGTGCAAAGCCAAGTTCAAACCAGTGCGAAGAACAGCGCTTACATGTAGCGATGACTGCAAACGTGCTCGACGTAATGGGGTTGATCGGAGAGTTACGAAGAAGGTACGCAAGCCCAAAGCGTTTCCCATGAGCAACCCGTTCGTGCAGTTGTTGCTTCGTCATGCAAAGCAAGCGGGAACCGTGCAGATTGTTCAGTACATCACTGTCGACCAGCTACATGAGTTACGGGCCATGCTCAAGACTCAACAGGCAGTCAACGGGCGATCACGCTTCTTCGGTGAGTACCAGTTTTGCCACGTGTACCCAGTCAAGGGCCAACGTCATGTCGGGAAGTTTGTTCCCGCTAATCTGGTGATCGGTAATGCCGACCTCAATCGTCAGCACGGTAACCAGTGGTTAGGAGGCGGCGAGTTTATCAGCCCAGCACATAGGTCGGTAAGGTGGGACATCAAGCCTTGGATGACAGACGCCGACATCATGTCGCTGATGCTTGACTGCATTGGTCGGGGCGTGTGGGCTGAGTTCGACAAGGTAGCCAAGCTGGCACCGAGTCAGCGGCACGCATACCTTGAGAAGCTGGAGGCGCTGTTAGATCGGAACAATCCCAACCATGCTGCATGGCTGAAGGTATTCGACAACAGGAGCACCAGCACCCAAGACCTGCGAAAGCTGCTCGAAGCGGTGACAGGACAGGACACCTTTGTTTTGTCCAACGTACACACTATGGACCCTCTATCGCTGCTGATTACTGAGACAACCCGGCTCCTGGCCTATCGGCCAGAATTGGCAGCTGTGCTCAAGCGCCTTGAGCAGGTGGAGCAGGCTTCATGCTACTTCAGGGAACCGCTGGACCTTGGCGAAGACGAGTATTTCTTCTTCAACATCCTGCACGGTAGGGACATCAACCCAGTCGTGCTGGAGAGCATCACAGGCAATCTACTGGAGCGGATCACATGCAAGGTGAAAGACTTCGACAACAACGGTCTACGGTACTTGCTTCCCTCATGGATGCTGCCAGTTGCCGCGTAACCAATGCCCTGCCAGTGATGGTGGGGCATCTTTTTGCGCCGAGCAAAAGGTGAAACACACGTCTACTGCTCTCGTTCTATCCGTTACATAACTATCCGCCATCCCAGACTAAGCCCCCGTATTCATTGGGCCAAATCGCCATCCGGCGTGGGTAATAATCCGGGGGAGATTCACAGTGCAGAGCCAATGACATCGCGCCATGGCGCTGGCATGACCCAAACGATAGCAGCGCTATCAGCCTATCTGTCCCTTCTGGCGAAGTCTTTCACCCAGCCAGTCCGTTATTTCAGGTACGAAAGGATACGTGTGCACTTCTCGCCGGTGACTTTCCACCGCCGTGGATCCGCTGTAGGCCGTACCATTTGGGTAATGCAGAATTCCTTATGACCATCGGCGTAAATGATCACTGCCGTAGTGGTAGAAGTACCGTCTTCGTTCAAGTAGCCAGTGACATTCTCACTCTTCTCTGGGCGCTTATCAGGACCACCGTAGGGATCAGGGATAGGCGCAGGGTCAGCCGCATATGTTGCTTGGGCGAGCAATAGAAGTGTGAATGTGCAAATGTATTTCATGATGGGTCCTTCCACAGAATTCGGGGTTCAATGAATGCAGCCGGACTTTACAGCAGCGCTGTGAGTAGCTGCCAGCACTTCCTTGGCTCTCTTGTAGAGCAGCAATGCTTTCGCATCGGAAGTCAGCAAGCCATCGAAGTATGTTGCATAGGTGATGAAATGGGAGTCCACCATGTCATTCCGCACCTTATGGTCCTTCACATCCTTAGCGCCGCCAGTGGAAGCCCACTGAAGGGCAAGAAGGTAGCAGCATAGGGAATTACGAAAGATGAACGTGTTAGGTAACTCCTTGAATGAAGGAACTCGCGGCGACCGTGGATGACTCCTGAACAGGACAATCGCGACATCCATTACTGCCCGGATCAGTGTGTCTACCATCTTCGAAGTAAATGGCTCACCATCCCGGATTCTACGGCGCTCTTCCTTGTCGAAGTCCACCGCGAGGTCGTCAAAGATTTTCGCCACGTCTGCCGCATCCGCGAGCATTCTATTTAGCTGGAGCCGGGCATCAGCAGCCTTCGATTTAATTTCCTCTCTCAGGGCGTGATGTCCACGCTCTGCTGCGTCGAGTTTGCGGATGTAGTCAGGAAATCCGGATGTCAGACTTCGGTCGATCAAGCGTCGTTGTAGCCCGGCTGCTCTGCCGCTGAGTTGGCAGATGAACTGTGTGTTTCTAAGGACAAGAACCTGCGTAGGGAAGTCAGTAAGTATCCTCATGGCATTGCAAATGCTCTTCACTGCATCGCCTTGGTGGATCTCCATTGCAGCGTAGTCTGTTAGCACCGCTCGGTTCGCAGTCGAAGCTTCAAGGAACGCCCGCAGCCGGGCACTCTGAAGTTGATTCGTATCAACGACTATATCCAGTGCCATGCTTGTCCATCCTTGATGATGTCGAGTCAGTATGGCGGCGCTTCACGTCCTGGGACAACGTGTGCAGATAATTCGATTTAATCCCCTGAAATCCCCATGAAATAGGGTCAATACCCTTGTTACGGCGGGCCACGTCGACTACAGTAGAAGTTGTAGCACGTCTGTAGCCCAGTAACTACGTGGCTTCTGTTGATGCGGTGCTAAGCGGGGGCCTGTGATTGATGCCTCGCTAACGGTTTTCTTGTTGAAAATGGCATTCCCGGTTCGAAAACGTCATTTGTGCGCTCCAAAAGGCGGAATCCACAGCATCTTCTTGGTGCCAGCCGGTTGAAACCATTGGGCAAGGTTCGGGCGCCATGGCTATGCTCAGCCAGCATGCTTACTACCCATGGAGATACAGATGGCTATGTCGTCCCTTGAACAGCAAAATGACCTTCTCCTAAGAATCCACAACGGCCAGTCTGAGGTCGAAGGCAATGACCTAAAGGCCTTCGAACGCTTACTCATCCTGGAGCAGGTCGTATGCAATGGCATCTCGGGTCCCGACAGATACACAGAGGTCTCAACCACACCAGCAGGGGAGATAATTGCTATGGCACCTCCCTACAGTCGACCCTGATAGCTATCGTTTAGGTCTACTCATATGGTAGTGCGATAACCGCCCGTCGGGCACTATCATAAAGGGTTAGGTGATACCCATATGATCGTATTATCATTGGTCTATCGAAACAGATGCCAAAGGATAGTCGACCATGAACGCCCACCTCTACCTCCGAGCCAGCACCAAAGACCAAGACGCGAACCGTGCCAAAGTGGCGCTGGAAGCGTTTGCGGTTGAGAAAGGCTTGGGTGTAGTTGGCGTGTATGCCGAGAACATCAGCGGCACCAAGCTTCAGCGTCCCGAGCTGATGCGTCTGCTGGATAACGCCAAGTCAGGCGAAATCCTTCTGTGCGAAAGCGTGGACCGGTTATCACGTCTGTCACAGGATGATTGGGAAGTGTTGAAGACCACAATCAAAGCCAAAGGCTTGCGTCTGGTTATCGCTGACCTGCCCACCAGTCATATGCTGGTGCAAGACAAAGGCATCACCGGGCAGATTCTGGAAGTGATCAACAACATGCTGTTGGACCTGATGGCCACCATGGCACGGCTGGACCAAGAAAAGCGTGTTGAGCGGATCAAGCAAGGCATCGAGAACAAGAAGGCTGCCGATCCCGAGTGGAAGTCGACAGGTAAGACGAAGAACATCGACCTCTGGAAGAAGGTGTTTGCGTTGGTAGCCAAGCACCCAGACATGAGCGCCGATGACGTGGCCAAGCTTGCTGAATGCGGCGTTGCTACGGTGTACAGGATCAAACGTGAAGCTAAGACCACTCAGGATCATGCCTAAGCATTACTGCAACAGACGACACCCAAGGAGGTGCAACGGATGAACGCTCACCACGTGGCCCTACAGGGCCTTCTGGCGGCATCGCTCTTTAACAGCTGAGAAGCTTATTTGTGGTTCCCTTTGGAGAATTGCTATGAGGCCGGGTCGGCTCGTGTTTGATAGCTTTGCGGACGTCTCCAGGGCGCCACATTATTTTTTCTGGCTGCACGTTCAATCGCCTTTAGCATCCGACCTGCTCGCGGCGGGGGGATTTGGTATTCCCAGAAAACTGTTACTGATGCTTTCGCGCTTCAATTTCCATGTGAATGGTTTGGAAAATCAGGAGGCCGTACTCCATCAGATTTCTGAAGAACCCAAGCATCGGATCATGAAATGTGCCCTGTGGCTTCTTTTCCTCTGGGTCGGCTGGATATTCGAGCAAGTCAACTATCTTGCCGTGGCCGTGGGGTATGAAGAACGAGTTCACGAACCCCATTACGCTTTTCATGTCCATATCCGGCAACTCTTGATGCACTCTGCCTGCTAGGGTTCCAGCATCGTCGTAGTATCCGCCATTGTGGACAATGTAGTGCCTTAGCTTTTCGACCAGAACGAGTATCACCCTGTAATTTGCCCCCGTCGGGTTCTCGGATTCGAAATGCTCGAAATGCTTCGACGCTCTTCGAAACTCTCTAAGCTGTGCGTACGGCTTCCGGTCCTTCCTTGTCGGGAGTTGATGGTATCGCTGGATGTCGTGCGAACCCTGGTGGTTCCAGTCAACTGGACGCTTCCATATGCCGATCCCAGCAAGGCCGCAATACGCGTAGGCTCTTTCGACGAAGTCTTCAAAGGCTTCGTACGCCTCCACCAAAAGCCACTGATACGTCTTCAGTTTCTGAAGCAGATTCAGTTCTAAGCGATCCTCCAGCGATAACGCCGGAGCGTTGTGCATGAGGTCTTCGCCGGTTGATGGGCACCTGAAATGGAATGGATGTTCCATCCCGTACTGAAACTCAAGCGCCCACTCTGGTAGCTGGTCGTGGAATTCCTGAATTGCCTTGTGATGCTCTGCGTATATCTTGTTCGCTTGTGACTTGTGCTGATTGAGTTGCGACAGCTTCGAGGCAAGGCTATCGAATTCGTTCTTTAGGTAGTCTTTGGTCATCGCGTCATATTCACCCTTGCCGTTAGCGAGAGCTTACGCTGGCAGCGATTCGGGTGCTACGACAGGGTGAGGGTGTTGCTGGAAGGTAGCGGATTACATCAACGGTGAATCGCCGTTAATTGCATGCTCGCTGTAAGCCAGCAGCTTTTAGCGCCCCAATACGTGATGGCACCTTGCCTTTCTGGACGACTGCACTACGCTCACGACTCACATCAACAGACTAAGGAGGCAACACCATGGCTCAGGTCACGTATCCATGTTATTGGCAGAAAAAAGATAGCTCAGGGCAGTGGTACTGGATTTATTACGCCAGCAATGGAAAGGCCATCGCCCGCAGCAGCGAAAGCTACGTTGCACGCGCCGACTGCGAGCGGTCGGTAGAAATACTTCAGGCCTCGTCAACATCAGCAGTATTCTATGACTCGTAACATCTCTTTTGAGTGGGCATACTGAGTGGGCAAAGGAGAAATCCATCGAACACAAAAAAGCCCCGTAAATCAGTGACTTACGAGGCTTTTCAAATAATGGCGGAGAGATAGGGATTTGAACCCTAGGTACTGTCGCCAGTACAACGGATTTCGAATCCGTCCCGTTCGGCCACTCCGGCATCTCTCCAACGGCGCGCATCATAACAGTTCGTTCGAAGAACGCGAACCCTTTTTACGGATTTTTTCGCGTTCTTTCAGATGCTTGCAGCGTTTTCCGCTTGAAGCGCTGGATCAGAGCGGTACGCCGAGACGCTGGGCGACTTCCTCGTAGGCTTCGATGACATCGCCGAGGCCCTGACGGAAGCGGTCCTTGTCCATTTTCTTGCGGGTCTCTTTGTCCCACAGGCGGCAGCCGTCCGGGCTGAACTCGTCACCCAGGACGATCGAGCCGTCGCTGAACACGCCGAACTCGAGCTTGAAGTCGACCAGCAGCAGCCCGGCGTCGTCGAACAGTTTGCTCAGGACTTCGTTGACCTTCAGGGACAGTTCTTTCATGCGAACCAGCTGCTCGGCGGTGCCCCAACCGAAAGCGACAACGTGGGAGTCGTTGATGAACGGGTCGCCCTTGGCGTCGTCCTTCAGAAACAGCTCGAACGTGTAAGGGTTGAGCTTCATGCCCTCTTCCACGCCCAGGCGCTTGACCAGGCTGCCCGCGGCGTAGTTACGCACGACGCATTCGACCGGGATCATGTCGAGCTTCTTGACCAGCACTTCGTTGTCGCCCAGCAGTTTGTCGAACTGGGTCGGAACGCCTGCGGCTTCCAGCTTCTGCATGATGAAGGCGTTGAACTTGTTGTTCACCATACCTTTGCGGTCGAGCTGTTCGATGCGCTTGCCGTCGAACGCCGAAGTGTCGTTGCGGAACACAAGGATCAAGCGGTCAGCTTCGTCGGTCTTGTAAACCGACTTGGCTTTGCCGCGGTAGAGTTCTTCACGTTTTTCCATGATGGGCTCCGCTTGCTGAATCTGGCTGAATAATGGGGGCAAGTCGCCCGTTTGGGACGCTAGGCGATTTCGCGCCAGTCGAGCCCTGAATCCTGATCGGCCAATTGTAGCCAGTCCTCGTCGCACCCAAGGGTGTCGACGAAACATTGCCGGGCCAGATGCGGCAGGTTGTTCTTGCTGCTCAGATGGGCCAGCACCAGGTGCTGCAGATCCTGCCATCCCAACTCGTTCACCAGACTGGCAGCCTGATGATTGTTTAAATGACCGTGATCACCGCCCACCCGCTGCTTGAGAAAGTAGGGGTACTGACCCCGCGCAAGCAGATCGCGGCAGTGATTGGACTCGACCATAAGCGCATCGAGCCCGCGGTAGCTGTCGAGCACCATCGGGCAATACGAGCCAAGGTCGGTCAACAGGCCGAAGCGCCGGCGCCCGTCGTTGAAGACGAACTGCGTCGGCTCCAGCGCATCGTGAGCCACCGACACCACGTCGATATCCAGACCGCCGATGCGCAGACCCTGCCCGCCCACCAGCCGAAGACCGGCTTCGACCGGCTTGCGCATGCCACGCAGCGTGCCGTCGCTGAGGTACACCGGCACATCGTAGCGCCGAGACAGCAAACCCACGCCATGCACATGATCGGCATGTTCGTGGGTCACTAGAATGGCGCTGAGCTGCTTGCCGCTGACGCCCAGTCGGTCGAGCCGGCGTTCGGTTTCCCGCAGGGAGAAACCGCAATCGACCAGCACGTACGTGTCGTTGCTCGCAACCAGCGTGGCATTGCCGCGACTGCCGCTGCCCAGAACCGCGAAGCGCACTTAACCCAGGTTGTCCTGAATGACGCTCAACACACGACGAGCGACTTCTGTCGGCGCCACGGTGTTGATGTTCTTCTCGACCGTTACCTGTACGTTTTCGCCGACCTTGCTCAGGCGAACCTGATAACGCTCGGCGCGGGCTTCTTTCTCTTCCTTGGACTCTTCACTGCCGAACACGCGACTGAGGAAGCCAGGCTTGTTCTCAGGCTTGTCGGCTTTTTCCGCCAGGTTGATGTAGTACAGGCCCAGGCTGCGGTTGATGTCTTCAACGCGCCAGTCGCCCTGGTTAAGCGCACGACCGACGCTCGACCACGCGCGATCCAGGTCCGCGCCCAGGTTCAGCACCGGGTTGCCGCTGCCGTCTTCGCTGAGGGAAACACGGCTTGGGGTGTCGAAATCACGCGCCGCCAGCAGGGACACTGAACCGCCCTTCTCGGCAGTACGGGTCAGGCTGGCCAGCATGTCGTCAGTCAGCACGGAGTCGAGGCCGACGTTGGTGCTGCGCGACGGGAATGCAGGCTCATCCTTGCTGCCAGCCGGACGTTGCACGCTGACCACATAGATTTCACTGGTGTTGCGCTGCACGCCCGGCTCGATACGAACGCGGACGCGGGTTTCGGTGTTGGCGGCATCGCCACTCGAACCCATGCGCTTGGCAACCGATGCGGACAGCTCGTCCATGCGCTGCCAGGTGGTGTTGAATTCACCGGTTTGCGGACGATCTTCGGCGATGCGGAAACCGTTGTCTTCAAAGTACTGGTGCGCCACAGGCCAGACTTCAGCCGGTGCGCGCTGGGCAAGAATCCAGCGGTTGTCGCCGCTCTTCTGCAGCGTGTAGTCGCCGGAGTCCTGAGCAGTGGTCAGCGGTTGCGGACGCGGCACGGTGAATTCACCCTTCTGGGTGTCATCGGCGACGTTGCGCGGAATCGGCAGCAACGGGTCCAGGCGTTTGACTTCCTGAACGCCTTCGGGCAACTGCATCGGCGGCTTCTGGGTCGCTTCCAGGTAATCGCTGCTGCGATCGCGGAAATAACCGTCCTGGCCAAAAAGCCAGCTGCAACCGCTGGTGCTGGAGATAATCAAGGCTAGTGCGGAAAGTCCGGCCAGTCGCTTCATTGCGTAATGCTTCCTCATTAGACCAATACACCGGACTGGCGCAGGGCCTGACGCAGCGGCTCGTGGCAGGACTCGCTGAGCCAGGTAAGTGGCAGACGAATACCGTCTGGCATCAAACCCATCTCATGCAGGGCCCATTTCACGGGAATAGGGTTCGATTCGATGAACAGGGTCTTGTTCAGCGGCATCAGTTTTTCGTGGATGGCGCGGGCGGTGTCGGCGTCACCGGCCATCGCGGCCTTGCACAGGTCGGCCATGGCGCGCGGCGCGACGTTGGCGGTGACCGAAATATTGCCTTTGCCACCGAGCAACATCAGCTCCACGGCGGTCGCGTCGTCGCCGGAATAGACCAGGAAGTCGCTGCTCACGCCGGCAATAATAGCCTTGGCGCGCTGCAGGTCTCCGGTGGCTTCCTTGATGGCGATGATGTTTTTGACATTCGACAGACGGATAACGGTCTCGGCTGACATGTCGCAGGCGGTACGGCCCGGCACGTTATAGAGAATCTGCGGGATGTCGACGGCTTCGGCGATGTGCTTGAAGTGCTGGTACAAGCCTTCCTGGGTCGGCTTGTTGTAGTACGGGGTGACCAGCAGGCAGGCATCGGCACCGGCGTTCTTGGCGTTGGTGGTCAGTTCGACCGCCTCGCGGGTGGAGTTGGCGCCCGTGCCGGCGATGACCGGAATGCGGCCAGCAACCTGCTGGACCACGCGGCGGATGACTTCGATGTGCTCGTTGACGTCGAGCGTCGCGGATTCACCGGTGGTGCCGACGGCAACAATGGCGTTGGTGCCCTCTTGCAGGTGAAAGTCCACCAGTTTGCTCAGGCTGTCCCAATCGAGACGACCTTGTGCATCCATGGGTGTGACCAGTGCCACCATACTGCCCGCAATCATGCAAACCGCTCCTGCCGGAAAAAGAGAGCGGTAATGGTACTGGCGCCATGATCCTTGCACAAGGCGAGCATTCCCCTCGGCGCCGGTTTTCGCTACCCTTCGGTCTTTGATCGGTACGGGTCATCTGCCCGGCTCGTTCGACTGCTCGATTTTGTCGTCACTTACCCCGCCCTGCGTCGTTATCGCGCGCCATGACAGGCTCATGGCAGCGATTGACGGCTATGGGTCGGGGCGACGTCACGATGCCTTCGTCCGTCGAGCCCGCCGGCAAAGGCCTGCTGCGTACCGACCGCTCATCGTTTAGGAATGCTGCATGTCATCCATCCCCACAGTTCGCGAACAATTCCTTGTCATCAGTGCCCTTGGCGCCAACCCAATGGAGCTGACCAACGTCCTGTGCCGCGCCAGTAACGAAAGCCGTTGCTCGGTCGTCAGCTCACGCCTCACTCGCCACGGTGAGTGCAGCGCGCTGATTCTGCAGATCTCCGGCAGCTGGGACGCCCTGGCGCGTCTGGAAACCGGCTTGCCCAATCTGGCGAAGAAACACGCCTTCACCGTCAATGTGGTGCGCAGTGCTTCGCTGGAAAACCGTCCGGAAGCCCTGCCCTATGTGGCCTACGTTAGTTCGGCGTACCGCCCTGACATCATCAACGAGCTGTGCCAGTTCTTCATCGACCACAATGTCGAGCTGGAAAACCTGATCTGCGACACCTACCAGGCGCCGCAGACCGGCGGCACCATGCTCAACGCGACGTTCACTGTGACATTGCCGGCCGGCACCCAGATCAGCTGGTTGCGCGACCAGTTCCTGGACTTCGCCGACGCACTCAACCTCGATGCGCTGATCGAACCATGGCGCCCTCAAGCACCGATGTAAGGAGTTCCGAATGGCTGTAGAACTCGACCAACCCGTTGCCGACTTCAAGGTACAGGCCACGAGCGAACAGGCGGTCAGTCTGTCGGCGCTAAAGGGTCAGCAAGTCGTCCTTTATTTCTACCCGAAGGACAGCACCCCGGGCTGCACCACACAAGGCCAGGGCTTTCGCGATCATCACGCCGACTTCAAGGCCGCCAACACGGTGGTGTTCGGTGTGTCGCGGGACAGCCTGAAATCCCACGAGAACTTCAAGGCCAAGCAGGAATTCCCGTTCGAGCTGATTTCGGACAAGGACGAATCGCTGTGCCAGCTGTTCGATGTCATCAAGCTGAAAAAGCTGTACGGCAAGGAATACCTGGGCGTCGACCGCAGCACCTTCCTGATCGACAAGGACGGTGTGCTGCGCAAGGAATGGCGCGGCGTGAAGGTGCCAGGCCACGTGGCGGCGGTGCTTGAAGCGGCTCAGGCGCTGAACCAGGCTTGATCGCCATCCTGTAGGAGTGAGCTTGCTCGCGATCGGGTTCGTTTGGTCATCGTAGGTTGACCATGACGACGCCAATCGCGAGCAAGCTCACTCCTACAAAAGCAAGGCAACACCTACAACAACGGCGCCACGGTCGGTTCGTTCCGTGGCCACGCATCCAGTACGGCCTTGAAGAGGGTCGCCAGCGGGATCGCAAAGAAAATCCCCCAGAACCCCCACAGCCCGCCGAACAACAGCACGGCGCAGATGATTGCCACCGGGTGCAGACTCACCGTCTGGGAAAACAGCAACGGCACCAGCACGTTGCCGTCCAGGGTCTGGATGATGCCGTGGACCACCATCAGATAGATGAACTGATCGCTCCAGCCCCACTGGAACAGCGCGATGAACGCCACCGGCACCGTGACCACCACAGCTCCTACGTACGGCACGACCACCGAAATCCCCACCAGCATCGCCAGCAACGCCGAATAATTCAGGCCCATGGTCACGAAGGCGATGTACGTCACACCGCCACAGATGAAAATCTCGATGACCTTGCCACGAATGTAGTTGGCGATCTGTCGGTTCATTTCTTCGGCCACATGGGTAATCAGCGTACGTTCGCGGGGCAGATATCCCCTCGCCCAGCGGCTGATCATCCGACGATCCTTGAGGAAGAAGAACACCAGGATCGGCACCAGCACCAGGTAGATCATCATGTTCACCAACAGCGGCAGGCTGGACAGGGAAAACGTCAGCGCCCATTGCCCGAACTTTCCGACCTCGCCGCGCGCCACTTCGATGGCCTGCAAGACCTGCTCGTCCGACACTAGATGCGGATAGCGCTCCGGCAGCAGCAACAGCAATGACTGCCATTTGGCGAGCATGCCGGGCAATTCGTTGAACAGCGTGATGAGCTGGCGCCACAGCAGAGGCACCAGCACCAGCAGAAACAGCGCCAGCGCCCCCATGAACAAGGCGAAGACCAGCCCCACTGCGCCACCTTCCGGGACCCGCAGGCGTTCAAGCAGATTGACCAACCCCTGCATCAGAAAGGCGAGCACCAGTCCGGCCAGCACCGGGGCAAGCATGCCGCCGAGGGTGAGAACAACGGTAAATCCGAGAACCAACAGCACCGCCAGCACTACCGCTTCCTCGTCGGAAAAGTAGCGCTGTATCCAGTCGCGAAGCACTTTGAACATCAAGAATCCTAGGGGGGTTGCGAGGGGTCAGAAACGCTCAGGCCTTGCGTAGCCAATACCGATAAATGCCGTCAGCGTTTTCTTCGTGCAGCAGCGCATGCCCGGCCAGTTTTGCAAAGGTTCGGAAGTCGCGCTGCGAGCCGGCATCGGTGGCCGTCACTTTGAGCACTGCCCCGCTGGCCAGACGGTTGAGTTCCATCTTGGCCTTGAGCAAGGGTAGCGGGCAGTTGAGACCGCTTGCATCAAGCTCTGCATCGCAGGCTGCGGGTTGTCCTACAGCGTCAGACATCGTTTCTCTCCGGATAGACACATCCGCCCTCGCATAAAAGCAATCAGGCGGAAGAACATTCTTACAAGCTTTCCAGAATACCCCACTCTGGTCAGCAAGCCATTGAGCCAGCTACAGTGACGCCTTTCTGCCCCAGAGTTTCGTGCATGAATTTTTTGCGCCCCACGCTGCTGACCCTCGCATGCCTGCTGGCAGCTCCGAGTTTCGCAGAAGATGACCTGCCCTCCCTAGGCGACGCGAGTTCATCCATCGTTTCTCCGCAGCAAGAACACGACCTGGGGCGTGCCTGGCTCGGACTGTTGCGCTCTGAAGTGGCGCAGCTGTCCGACCCGCTGCTCAAGGACTACGTCGAATCGTCCGTCTACCGGCTCGCCGAAACCAGCCAGGTGCAGGACCGCCGTCTCGAATTCATCCTGATCAACACGCCAGAGATCAACGCCTTCGCAGCGCCCGGCGGGATCATCGGGGTCAACGGCGGGTTGTTCCTCCACGCGGAGACTGAAGGCGAATACGCTGCGGTCCTCGCCCACGAACTGGCTCACTTGTCGCAACGGCACTTCGCCAGGGGCGTGCAGGCGCAGCAGCGCATGCAAGTGCCGGTGATGGCGGCGATGCTCGCCGGTATTGTCATGGCCGCAGCGGGCGCAGGCGATGCGGGGATTGCCGCAATTGCCGGCACCCAGGCCGCCGCGATTCAGGAGCAGGCGCGATTCTCCCGGCAAAACGAAGCAGAAGCCGACCGCATCGGCATTCTTAACCTGGAAAAGGCCGGCTACGACCCGCGCAACATGCCCACCATGTTCGAGCGCTTGGCGCGCCAGTATCGCTACGACGCCAAACCACCGGAATTCCTGATGAGCCACCCGGTGACCGAATCCCGTATCGCCGACACGCGCAACCGTGCCGAGCAAGCCAAGCCCGGCGGCAAGGAAGACAGCCCTGCGTATCAACTGATGCGCGCACGCACCGTGCTGATCTACGAAGAAACCCCGGGCATGGCCGCCAAGCGTTTCCGTGCGCAACTGGCCGAGAACCCGAAAAACGACGCCGCCCGCTACGGCCTGGCGCTGGCACAAACCAAGGCGGGTCAGCTGAACGAAGGCCGCGAAACCTTGAAGCCGCTGCTCGACAAGGCGCCGGACAACATTCCCTACAACCTCGCCGCCGTGAACCTGGACATCTCCAACAATCGCCTGCCTGACGCTCAGCAGCGGGTGGACCGAATGCTGAATCTGTATCCCGATAACTACCCGCTCAATCAGGCGAAAGTCGACGTCTTGCTCAAGCAGTCCAAGGCGCCCGAAGCGCTGAAGTCTCTGGAGATTCTGTTGAAGAGCCGCCCGGACGATCCGGACATCTGGAATCAGGTGGCTGACACCCGTGGTCTGTCGGGCAACACCATCGGCCTGCATCAGGCCCGTGCGGAATACTTCGCGCTGATGGGCGATTTCAAGCAGGCGATTCAGCAGCTCGAATTCGCCAAGCGCCGCGCGAACAACAACTTCCAGCTGGCCTCGCGCATCGACGCGCGGCAGCAGGAAATCATCGCTCAGGAGCGGGCGGTGAAGGACATGATGAACTGAGGCGAGCTACAAGCGGCAAGCCATAAGCTGCAAGACGAGACGCAGCCCATCGGCTTTCCGCTTGAAGCTTGAAGCTTGAAGCTTGAAGCTTACCGCTGTAAATCAGGCATTCCCCGAAGCTTTCATGCGTGCCGCCTGGGTGAAGTCGAGCATGCGCTGCAACGGCCGGACGGCGTGGGGGATAACCGCCGGATCGACGAAGATCTCGTTGGTGCCTTCGCGCAAGCACTGAAGCGTGCGCGCCAGGGTGTTCATCGCCATCCACGGGCAATGGGCGCAACTGCGGCATGCGGCGCCATTGCCTGCAGTGGGCGCTTCGATGAATACCTTGTCAGGGCACAGCTGCTGCATCTTGTAGAAGATGCCGCGATCGGTGGCGACGATGAAGGTGGTGTTCGGCAGCGTTTGCGCCGCCTTGATCAACTGGCTGGTGGAGCCCACGGCGTCAGCCAGATCAATAACGGACTCGGGGGATTCCGGGTGCACCAGAATGGCGGCATCCGGGTACAACGCTTTCATGTCCTCCAGCTGCCGGGACTTGAATTCTTCGTGCACGATGCAGGCGCCGTCCCACAGCAGCATGTCAGCCCCGGTCTCGCGCTGGATGTAGCGGCCCAGATGCTTGTCGGGCGCCCAGATGATTTTCTCGCCGTTGTCCATCAGGCTTTCGACGATTTCCAGCGCGCAACTGGACGTCACCACCCAGTCGGCACGGGCTTTTACCGCGGCTGACGTATTGGCGTAAACCACCACGGTGCGCTCGGGGTGCTGATCGCAGAACGCTGCAAACTCGTCGACCGGGCAACCAAGGTCCAGTGAGCAGGTCGCTTCAAGGGTCGGCATCAGGATGCGTTTTTCGGGGGTCAGGATTTTTGCGGTTTCACCCATGAAACGCACCCCGGCCACCAGCACGGTTTTCGCCGGATGGTTTTTGCCGAATCGCGCCATCTCCAGAGAATCCGAGACGCAACCGCCGGTTTCTTCCGCCAGTGCCTGAATCACCGGATCGCAGTAGTAGTGAGCGACCAGCACGGCGTCCTGGGCCTTGAGCTCGGCAGCGATCAGCCGGCGGTATTCCGCTTCCTCGTCCGGGCTCAGGGTTTTGGGCTGCTTGGCGTCCAGGTGCGCTTGGACCAGGAGGCGTTCGGAGATGTGTGTCATGTCAATGGACCTGAATGCGCGTACGGACGGAAAGTCCGCATGATAGAAAACGGGCGGGAAGTTAGCACGGGATCTGGTGAGCGATCACTTACCGGCAGTCCGCCTCATCAGTGTAAGCGTCATTGCCTCAAGCGCAGGACATTGCAAAAACACGTCCTTGATGGTTGGAACGAGTCCCCCAAAAAACCGCCGAAACCCTCAAGCCTGCCATTCAATGGCAGAATCTGCGTCACTGGACAGTTTTGGAGCCCCTCATGCTGAGCGTGTTTGAACGACGACTCGACCCCTTCCCTCCCGACGAAGCACCGCCGCCCCCCGTGGGCCTGGCGCGGTTTCTCTGGGCCTGCACCCGGGGGGCGCGCGGCTATATTCTCGCCCTTGCGGTGCTCAGCGCCTGTGTGTCGCTCTACGAAGCCTGGCTTTTCTCGTTCCTCGGGCAAGTGGTCGATCTGCTGTCGACCTGGAAGGACGGCGGCGCCACCGCAGGTGAGGAAAGTCGGGCGCTGTGGGGCATCGGTATCGTGCTGGTGATCAGCGTCGGACTGGTGGCCCTGCGCACGATGGTTCAGCACCAGGTGCTGGCGATCAACCTGCCGTTGCGGCTGCGCTGGGATTTTCACCGCCTGATGCTGCGGCAAAGCCTGTCGTTCTTCTCCGATGAATTCTCCGGCCGGGTCACCACCAAGGTCATGCAGACCGCGCTGGCGGTGCGCGACGTGCTGTTCACGCTGATCGAAATCGCGCCCGGCATCGGCGTTTATTTCATCGCGATCATCGCGCTGGCCGGCGGCTTCGCCTTGAAGCTGATGCTGCCGTTCCTTGCCTGGATCGTGTTGTTCGGCCTGGCCATGCTGTACTTCGTGCCACGGCTGGGCAAGGTCGGTCAGGAGCAGGCCAACGCGCGGTCGTCGATGACCGGGCGAATCTCCGATGCCTACACCAATATCACCACGGTAAAGCTGTTCTCCCACTCCAAACGGGAAGCGCAGTTTGCGCGCGCGGCGATGGAGGACTTCAAGCAGACCGGCTTTCGCCAGATGCGTCTGGTCAGCCAGTTCGAGATCGTCAATCAGGCACTGGTCGTCGCGTTGATTCTGGGCGCGGGCGGTTATGCCCTGTGGCTGTGGCATCAGGGTGACGTCGGGACTGGCGCGGTGGCGGCGATTACTGCAATGGCGTTGCGCATCAACGGCATGTCCCACTGGATCATGTGGCAGATGACCTCGCTGTTCGAGAACATCGGCACGGTGCAGGACGGCATGGCGACCCTGACTCAGGGCCCCAAAGTTCAGGACACGCCGGATGCTACCGTGTTGAAGACCACCGGCGGCGCCGTGACCTTCGACAACGTCAGCTTCAACTACAACGGCGAGCGCCAGGTGCTGGATGGTTTGAATCTGGCCATCCGGCCGGGCGAGAAGATCGGGCTGGTGGGCCGTTCAGGGGCTGGCAAATCCACGCTGATCAATCTGCTGCTGCGCTTCTATGACGTGGACAGCGGCGAGATTCGCATCGATGGGCAGAACATCCGGCAGGTCACCCAGGACAGTCTGCGCAGCACCATCGGCATGGTGACTCAGGACACGTCGCTGCTGCATCGGTCCATTCGCGACAACATTGCGTATGGCCGACCTGATGCCACCGATGAGGAAATCCACACCGCGGCGGTCAACGCCCAAGCGGATGGCTTCATCAGCCAGCTCAGCGACAAGCATGGCCACAGCGGCTACGACACGCTGGTCGGTGAGCGTGGCATCAAGCTCTCGGGCGGCCAGCGCCAACGGGTTGCCATTGCTCGCGTCATGCTGAAGAACGCGCCGATCCTGCTGCTGGATGAAGCAACCAGCGCGCTGGATTCGGAAGTCGAAGTGGCGATTCAGGAAAGCCTCGACGAAATGATGAAAGGCAAAACCGTCATTGCCATCGCCCACCGGCTGTCGACCATTGCGGCCATGGACCGGCTCATCGTGATGGACGACGGGCGCATCATCGAACAAGGTACCCACGCTGAACTGCTCAACAAGAACGGCATGTACGCGCGGTTGTGGCATCACCAGAGCGGCGGTTTTCTGGGCGAGGATCAGGGCGTGCCTGAAGCGGTGGATCAGGTCTAGCGCAGACGCGCGTCGATGACCTGGAGCAAAACGACGGCTTGCTGCCAGAGCCGTCGTTCGAGCCGGGCGGCTGTGCTGAGGCGCAACAGCAGCGTCCATCCGAATCTTGTAGTAGACCGACTTACTAGGATGTATTCTCCAACGCTATGAATACTCCCCAAACACGTGGTTCATCTGATGTCCGTCAAGGAATCCTCGACGTCGGCCAGCGCATCATGGCCGCCAAGGGGTATTCCGGCGTAGGCCTGAACGAAATTCTGGCCGCGGCGGGCGTGCCGAAAGGCTCCTTCTATCATTACTTCGGCTCCAAGGATGCCTTCGGCGAGGCGTTGCTTGAGCACTACTTCGACGACTACCTCGCTGACATCGATCGCATCCTCGGTGAGCCTGGCCTGCCCATGGGCGAGCGGCTGATGAACTACTGGCGCGTCTGGCAAGACACGCAGTCGTTTCAGGAATGTCAGGGTAAATGCCTCGCCGTGAAGCTCGGTGTCGAAGTGGCCGATTTGTCTGAGACCATGCGCGCGGTGCTCAAGCGCGGCACGGCCGGGATCACTGACCGGCTCGGCAGCGCGATCGAGGCTGGTGTTGCCGACGGCTCGCTGCCCGCCTGCGATAATCCTTACGCCGTTGCGCAAAGCCTGTACCAGCTGTGGGTTGGCGCCAGCGTGATGGTCAAGATCGAAAGAAGCCTTGCCCCCTTCGAAACCGCCATGGCAACGACGCGCACGATCCTGCGCCTTGCCTGATCGGCGCACTGCAATCTCCCGCCGCTTTTTCTGCCCTCTTCCCTCCTGTGCATTGCGCCTGCCGGTCTCTCCTGACCGGCTTTATACCTTCACCGCCCCTACCAGTAAGTACCGTTCTAAAGACACCCGGAAATAATTCGAAAATAATCCTAGACGACTGGTCTACTCAGGACTATGGTGTACCTACTTTAGCCCGTCACAAGGAATACACCGATGAAAGTGCTTATGGTTCTGACTTCCCACGACACCCTCGGCGACACCGGCCGTCCTACCGGCTTCTGGCTGGAAGAGCTGGCAGCGCCCTATTACGCGTTCAGCGACATCAATGCCGAGATCGTTCTGGCGTCGCCACAAGGCGGTCAGCCTCCGCTGGACCCGAAGAGCAACGAGCCTGACTTCCAGACCGACCTGACCCGTCGTTTCGAGAAAGACGAAACCGCCAAAGCCCTGCTCGCCAACACCGTCCGCCTGGACAGCGTGTCCCAGGCAGATTTCGACGCTGTGTTCTACCCGGGCGGCCATGGCCCCCTGTGGGATCTGGCTGAAGACAAAAACTCGGTCCAGCTCATCGAATCATTCATCGCCGCCGCCAAGCCCGTCGCTGTCGTCTGCCATGCCCCCGGCGTGCTACGCCACGTGAAGAACGCCGACGGCACGCCACTGGTTAAAGGCAAGAAGGTCACCGGCTTTGCCAACAGCGAAGAAGAAGCCGTCGGCCTGACCAACGTGGTGCCTTTCCTGGTGGAAGACGAGCTGAAAGCCCTGGGCGGCGTCTACTCCCAAGGTCCGGACTGGGGCTCGTACGTCCTCACCGATGGCCTGCTGATCACCGGCCAGAACCCGGCTTCTTCCGGTCCTGCGGCAGACGTGCTGATCAAGGCACTGCAAAACAAATCGGCCTGATCACCGCCCGGCGCGAGGGGTGTTCGCACCCCTCCCCGCTTCTCAACTTTGCACCGAGATAACCGCCATGAACTGGTAATGAACGGATTCAACCCGACCCCAGGCCCGACTTTATGTCGGGCTTTGTCGTTTCTGGACGGAGGCGAATCAACAATCAAACACTGCTTTGAAACGTCTACCACGCCACGGCGGGCATTGATGAACGCTCACGGTGCTCGTTGTGACAGGTGAAGGAGGCGCGGAAGCAATGTTGAGCGGCAATGCCCGCAACCTTTGCCTTCACACACATCACCGACAGCGTTGTGAACGAAGGCACGGGGCAGTTCAGCATCGACTTCGTCCACTGCTTCAGGCTTGGCCCCACTGACCTGCTGGACGTTTCGGCGTCAGGGTTTACCGGACAGGGAGATGGCACTCACAGCACATTTAAGCTGATTGTCGATACAGCCATCCACCTTACCTAACCCAAGGATTACGAAGCGGACGCTGACGGCAACCGATTCGAGATCAGGATCGACAAGAACGTCGCCATGATTTTCACCGCCGATAACCTGGTCGTGGCCGACGCGACCGCTGTGCACATCGAGCTTGTGGGCCTGGCACCCGCTGACCTGCACCCGATTGGCTGAAGCCAGAAGCGCCATTGCAAATCGCAGGCATGAAAAAGCCGTCGCAGGTGCGACGGCTTTTTTGCAGCATGGGCGGCTACAGACGCTCTCACATGCTGATACTGCTCACTGAATCTCAGTCCACGCTTTTGGCCCACACCGCCTGGGCGTTGGTGAATTCGCGCAGCCCGAAGTGGGACAGTTCGCGACCGTAGCCACTCTTTTTGACGCCGCCCACCGGGATACGCGCGTTGGTGGCCGGGAATCCATTGATGAACACGCCGCCGGTTTCCAGACGCCGGGCGATGCGTTGCGCGCGCGGGATGTCCTGGGTCCACAGGCTGCCACCCAACCCGTAGTCACTGGTGTTCGCCAGCACGATCGCCTCTTCGGCGTTGGCGGCAATGGTGATCGCTGCCACCGGGCCGAAGGTTTCTTCGTCGAACGCGGCCATGCCTGGCTTAACATCGGCCAGCACGGTGGGCGCGTAGAAGTTGCCGGGGCCGTCGATTTTCTTCCCGCCCAGCAGCAACGTCGCGCCGGCGGCAATAGTGCGTTGAACCTGACCGTCCAGCTCATCGCGCAGATCAGCGCGGGCCATCGGGCCGACGTTGATCGCGCTGTCCAGCGGGTCACCGACTTTCAGTTGCTCGACCGCTGCAACGAATTGACGGGTGAATTGCTCGGCGATAGGCGCCTCCAGAATGAAGCGCTTGGCCGCCAGACAGACCTGGCCGGCGTTCTGGAAACGCGCCTCGACGGCGGCTTTCACTGCCAAATCAATATTGGCGTCGGCTAGCACAATGAAGGCATCCGAACCACCCAGCTCCAGCAGGCTCTTCTTGAGTGCCCTGCCTGCGGTAGCAGCGACCGCAGAGCCCGCACGCATGCTGCCCGTCAGGGTAACAGCGGCGATGCGCGGGTCTTCAATGGTGCGGGCCACGGTGTCGTTGTCGGCAATGAGGTTGGTGAACAGCCCTTTCGGAAAGCCCGCTCCCTCGTAGGCTTCTTGCAGCGCGTAAGCCGAACCCATGACGTTCGGCGCGTGCTTGAGCATGAAGCCATTGCCCGACAGCATGATCGGCCCGGACGCACGAATCACCTGCCACAACGGGAAATTCCAGGGCATTACCGCCAGCACGGTGCCGATCGGCAGGAAGGACACATGGACTTCGTCGTCGCTGCCTACATTCACGGGTTCATCGGCAAGAATCGAAGGGCCGTTGTCGGCAATCCACTCGATCGTGGCCGCGCACTTCTCCACTTCTCCACGGGCCGCCGCCAGGGTCTTGCCCATTTCAGCGGTGATCAGTGCAGCGAAGGATTCCGACCGCTCACGCAGGGTGTCCGCCAGACGGCGATAGGCCGCTACGCGCTCGCGCATCGGCGTGGCGCGCCACAGACGAAAGGCCGCAGCGTTCACATCCAGCAACTGCTCGACGTCGGTTTGGGTCTGGAAGGGGTAAGTGGCGATCAGCTCACCGGTGGCCGGGTTGCGTGATGTGGCGACGTTTGCGGTGGAGATCGGGCTCAGGTCAGACATCGTGATTACCTCGTTGGCGGTCGGTGCAGCACCTATGCGCTGCGATGACCGTCACTCTAGGCAAGCCCGAAAACGCCAGGAAGGCGTGTTGTTATCCTATGACCGTGAGTCATAGGCAGTGTGGCGGGGGATGTAGGTCACCAGCGACAGATCCGGCCGCCCTTCAGGCGTCAGCGCGACGTAGGTGAAATCGATGTGGCCGCTGATGGGGTGCAGCAGACGCTTGCGGCCTTCTTCGAAACCTTTGACGTCTGTGTCCTGCCACCACTCTTTGAACTCGGGGCTCAGGGCCGAGAGCTCTTCGATCAGGCTGTCGAACGGTGCCTTGTCCTGGGCCAGCGCACGCGAGGCCCGAAACGCACTGATCATGCCCCTCGCCATCTGCTCCCAATCCAGAATGATGGTTCGGTACGGGATGTACAGAAACAGCAGACGCAACGTGTTGCGCTCATGGGGCTGCAACAAACCGTAGTCGACGAACAGCTCGGCGATGGCGTCGTTCCACGCCAGAATGTCGAGGCGGGCGTTGCGCACATATGCGGGAATGGGGTTGATCGCGCGCACCAGCATTTCCAGGCCGGCGGTCACCCCGCCGCCGGTCTCAGCCACCGGCACCTCCAGTGCGGAAAGCGCATACAGGTGCGCGGACTCCACACGATCAAGCTTGAGGACTTTGGATATCCGCTGCAGCGCATCCGGCGAGGGCTGGATGTCGCGGCCCTGCTCAAGCCAGGTGTACCAACTGACGCTGACCCCGGCCAGCGCCGCGACTTCCTCGCGGCGCAATCCGGGCGTGCGCCGCGGCCCTTCCGGCAGGCCGAAGTCCTTCGGATCAAGCCGCGCGCGCCGGCTGGACAAGAAGTTACCGAATTCGCGCCGCTGCTCTATCGAAGGTCTCTTTGCCATAACTCGCTCGTGGTCCACGTTTTGGTTGATCGCGGAAAACGGGCATCGTGGGTCAAGCTCTGGCGTGGGTCAAGCCGGTCAGGGTATCGGCGATGGCTTTAGTGCGCCGCGCCGTGCCTTCGGTGGCCTGGTTCGAGTTCTCCAGGGAGTCGAGCATTTCCCGAAGCGCACCGACTCCGGTGGACTGGTCCTCGATCTGCTGCGCCACCCGCTGGATCTCGCTGGAGAGCAGGTCGATGTCGACGCCGATCTCCGCCGCGTTCTTGCGGGTGATTTCCGCCAGCTTGCGCACTTCATCGGCAACCACGGCGAACCCTCTGCCCAAATCCCCTGCCCGTGCGGCTTCAATCGCGGCGTTGAGCGCCAGCAGATTGGTCTGCCCGGCGATCTGTTGAATCACCTGCACGATGGACTGGATGCGCAGGCTCGATTCCGCGAGGGCTCGTGCGCCGACCACCGCTTCGTCCGCCTGGCTGACCAGCGCTACAACGGTGTTGCCGGCGTTGGTCGAGACAGTGTTCTGCTGGTCAATCGTGCCCGCCAGGTCGTCCATCGACAGGTGCAGCTCGCCGGAGTAGTGCTTGATTTGCGTGGACATCTCTTCCTGCTGCTGCCCGGCCTGGGCAAGGACCCGACCCAGTGCGGCGAGGCCTTCGAAGACAGGAAGGACTTTGGTATCCAGCCCGCGGGTGTCCAGGGCATTGTTGAAATCGTTGAGCTTGAACGCCTCAATCTGCTTAACGATGACGTGGTTCAAGCCCACCATCTTCTTGAGCTGGCGGCGCAGGAAAAACGCCTTGAATTCTCCGTAGTGAGCGATGAAGCGGTCGACGTATTCATCGGTGAACGAAGCGCCTTTCGCCACGCGGAAGAAAAAGATCGCCGTGAGCGTCTGGTTCAGGTTCAGGCCGAGGATTTCGCCGAAGGTCGAGAACCCCACCAGCGGTACGTCACCGAACAATCCGGTCATGCTGCCCAGGTCCTTGCCGTTGTTGGCCCGACGCAAAATGCAGTCGTTGAGGATCGCCGCGACGGGCTGCCCGCCTTTGCCGCGCAGGAATTGCTCGTAATCCACGCGGGTGGCTTCGCGCAACGGCGTGCGCTTGACCATCACCAGTTCCTCGCCGGGGGCCACGTCGCAGAACAGCTGAATGATTTGCTGCGCATGGTCGATGCGCGCGATGGAGCGCACGAACAACTCGCTGCCTACCCGGATGGCGAAGGAATAATCCGCGAGGTTCTTTTCCAGGGCCTGAGCATCACAATCAAACGCGTTACACAGCGCCTGGACCATGCTCATGATGTTGCCCTTGCTGTCGATCACCTGATCGATGGTGCGGTCTTCGACGGAAGCCGTCAGAACACTGAAGGTCAATCCGGCAGGCTGGAAATTCTGACTTTTAAACACACCGAAACGTACGTCGGCGGCTGTCTTGATGAAGACAATTTGCACATGATTCTGATAGCTGCGCTTACCGTCGTGGATCAGCGTTTTCTTGAAATCCGACTTGCCACCGGCCGAGCCGCCGACAAACAGGCAGGGAAAGCGACCGGACTCATACAGCGCTTCCATAAAGAACGATTCGGACGCTGACAAGCCGTCGAACACCACATAAGCCAGGGTGTCGCGATGGTCGATGGTCGTGCTGACCTGCGCACGCTTGATATTGTTGACCAGTTTTTCGATGCGCTCACGCATCTCCAAGCGCTTGCCTCCGCCGCGGATGTCTTCGCACTCCAGCGGCACCATCACCACTTCGGCCGATGCAATCACGCTGCGCTCGAAGACCTGCAGGACGATGCGATCCCAACGGTCGCCGGTCGCACAATACAAACCGGTCGCACTGTTGCACAGCTCACCGGACGTGGTGCACAGGCTCAGCGCGCTGTCGGGAAAGCGCTGCTTGATGCGCGCGGCGACCTGGTCGATGTCCAGATGGGGAGAGACGAAGCCCGTCACCAGAACGGGAACCGAACGCACGCCTGCCAACGCGCCGTCCAGTTCGCCAGCGGTGCAGTTAATGCTGACCGCTTCCTGGCGATGGGCACGGGATCGGTTGAAGAGGTTGAATGGGTTCATCGTCGGCTCACTAGAAAGGATCGCTGGGCGCATGGGTGCATACGCGGCAGCTTTCCTCTGTATCGGCCGTGGAAATTCTGACTTGAAGGACAGGACGTGGCGTTGGTCGGGGGATTTGAACCGAAGCCCGTACGGTTGCTCCAGCTTTAATCGCCGTCGGTGTAATGGATGCCAAAGTCGTGGCGCCCCGGCGCCAGGTGGGGCTTGAGCGTGAGCGCCGGGATCTCGTAATCGCCGGCATTCTGTCGACGAAACGGCAGCGGCGGATCGGTGAAGAGGTTATCCAGCCGCGTCGCATATTCAGCGCACAACGGGTCGAACCGCACAGCGTCGACCTTGCCGGTTTTATAGATCGGGAAAGGTGGCAGAACTGTAAACCCGGGGTAAAACAGCACCCCGTGTTGTATCGGAAAGAGCACGTCATTCAACGCACCGTTCACCCCGCGTTCGCTGTAGTGAGACTCCCATCCGCCCATGGTGACCGCGAGCATCGCGCGCTTGCCGGTCATCCGGCCCTCGCCGTAGCGATCACCCCAATGGCGTTCGCTGTGCTCGCCCACACCGTAGGCAAAACCATAGGCATAAACGCGCTCGACCCAACCCTTCAGGATCGCCGGCATCGAAAACCACCACAGTGGAAACTGGAACACCACGGCATCAGCCCACTGCAACTTGGCCTGCTCGTTCTCGATGTCTTGCGGCTGGGCGCCGGCGACAAACACTCGGTGTGACTCAATGGCGGGATTGAAAGGCGTTTTGGGGTCGTAACCAGGGGCGTCATCAGGATCAAGCACCGCCTTCCACTTCATTTTGTAGAGATCCGATACTTCGACCTCATGGCCAGCCGCCTTCAGATGAGCGATCGCAAAGTCCTTCAGCGATCCATTGAGGGAGCGAGATTCAGGGTGGGCGTAGATCAACAGTATGTTCACAAGAGGCTCCGGGTAGGGATGGATGCCTCACCGTAGCGGCGATCGCGCTATGCTAGAAATGAATTCCTGAAACAGCTGGTATTTGCATGCACAATATCTTGCGCCAACTGGACCTCAATCTGCTGCTGACGCTGGATGTGTTGCTGGCTGAGCAGAACGTCACCCGCGCGGCGCGCGTCCTGAACCTTGCGCAGCCAACTGTCAGCCTGCAACTGGGCAGGCTCAGGGACATGCTGGGTGATCCTTTGCTCTTGCCAGGTCCCCGAGGCATGCTGCCCACCGAGCGCGCCCGCGAGTTGCGCAAGCCGTTGAGCGAAGCACTGGCAGCACTGAATAGCGCATTGAGCCCTGCTGATGCATTTGACCCCGCCTCTTCACATCAAACCTGGAAAGTAGCCGCCAGCGACTACGCCACCACCGCTCTGGTCTGGCCGTCACTGCGACTGATCAGGGGCATCGCGCCGAACACTCGATTGGCGCTGCTGAACAAGCCCCCTCTCGACCTCGCCAGCGACCTGGAAAATGGTCACCTTGATCTCGCTCTGCACATTCGCGACGAAGCTCCGCCAAAGATGCGTCAACGCTCGCTGGTCCACGAACGCTACGTCCTGGCCGGCCGGCACGGGCACCCGGCCTTCCAGTCAAGGCTGACCCTCAAAGCATTTTGCACCCTTGAACACGCCATCATGTCCCCCAACGGCGCAGGCTTTACTGGCACCACTGATCAGGCATTGGCGATCAAGGGTCTGCAACGCCGCGTCGTGTTGTCGGTGCCCAATTTCAACTCACTCATTTCAGCCCTGACGCACAGTGATCTGGTGGCAATCGTGCCGCAGAGGATGGTGCACAACGAGCCAGCCTTGCATGTTCAGGATCCTCCTCTGGTTATCCCCGGGTTTGAAATGTTGATGCTGTGGCCGGAGCGCCTGCATCGCGATCCCGCCCACATGTGGCTGCGCGACCTCATCGCTTCAACGGTCGGGACAACCTCCGGCGCGCAGCACTGACGCTGCGCTCTGCCTCTGTCATGCACAATCGAGGCGCGCCAGCCGCGTGGCTCAGGCCCTTGAGCGAGGTCATCAGCGAAGGCCAAATCCCATCCGGACCAACTGCTCAACGAGATGTTCACGACCATGGAGGTTCGAGACGTCCCTAAGTCGGTTGACGACCTGTTCGGACCAACCGTTTGCCCTCATTCCCTCGCGCTGGTAGAAAGCCCCCAACCGCTGATCATACGTGGCGACTGCGGCCGACTCCGGCGCCGCCGTGTAGGTTTCGTGGTGAAGCACCGCAGCCTGTGGAAGCCTGGGTTTGACCTTCGCTGGCAGTTCCCTGGAGGGATACCCGACGCAGAGGCCAAATACGGGATAAACATGTGCAGGCAGTCCAAGCTCCTTGGCAACCCCCTCGATGTCATTGCGAATGGCCCCGATGTAAACGCTTCCAAGCCCCAGCGATTCGAGCGCTACAACTGCATTTTGAGCCGCCAGTGAAGCATCTATGGTTCCAAGCAACAGACTCTCGAGGTAGGGCAGCGCATGCAGTTCGGCATGTTGCTGCTCGGCTACACGGGAGACGCGAGAGAGGTCGGCAAGCCATACCAGGAACAGCGGCGCCTGTCGGATGTAAGCCTGGTTGCCAGCCAGCGCCGAGAGACGCGCCTTACGATCCGTGTCCCGCACCGCGACGACGCTCCAGACCTGCAGGTTCGAAGAGGTGGCCGCAGACTGCGCAGCAGCGACCAGTGTTTCGACCAGCCCATCCGGCAGAGGCTCGGCGGTGAAAGCGCGAACGCTGCGATGGTCGAGCAACTGATCGATGGTATCGTTCCAGGTGGCGAGCGCGGATGCATCGGGTTCACCGTAGCGCGCCGCCATTTTCGATTGGCTGGTTGTGGTCATGAAATCTCTCCAAAAAAGTGACACGAGGCTACCAAATCGATGCCACCGCCGCATGCCTCGGGTAGACATCTTCATGTCGCCCGCCCTTCAAGCTGAGCCATCAAGGTAAATCCAGTTGTCAGCAAAGCCTCTCACTGCGCGCGAAACCTGTCAGGTCCTGCGTGATATTGCCCTCGGCATTCGGGTAATGCGTCGGGAGGGCAGTCACGCTCATGTCGAAATCGACAGCGGTCTGATGACCGTCGAGGCCGATCGTTGGCTGATCACGTTTTACAAAGAGCGCCACGCGCTGGATCACTGCGATCGCTGCCTCAGCCCCGAAGGCAGGGCTTATATTTTTGACGCCCGCCAACGCTACGGCACTGATCCGCTTGAGCTGCTGAGCAGTTGGGAACGTGGTCGGCTGGAAACGCTGCTCTCTCTCATATAACCGAACGCTCATAGGCCGCGCGTCAAAAGAAACGGGGTCGGACCCATAGCGTGGGATGACGGAACCAAAGCGGATCAGTTGCCACTCAAGCGGTATAAAGTCCAGAGCGGGTGACGTATGTCGATGAAAGTGAGTGGGCCTGTTGATCAGGGCTTTAGCCTGGACACCAGTGATTTAGGCTCGCCCCAAGGGCGTTTCGCTGATCAGCGGCAAGCGGGCGCAGGCATCGATTTCGGTAGTTCGCCCGGTGCCGGTGCGCAGTCGGTGAGCTATGGGGGCCCATCGGCGCAAATCAGTGACAGCCGAGTGACCCCAGGCGAGCGTGCCGCCAATCCCACCGATCAGGACCTGGCTGCATCAGTACGTAATCTGGTCGAGCAGATCATGCAGGCGCTCGCACAATTCATGCAGCAAAACCGAAGCGACACGGGCGCGTCTTCTCAAGACAGTGGCAGTGCGCAAGGCAAGTCGGCGGCAGTCTCCGCACCTGCTCAGCCGATGGCTGCCAACGCGGGGTCCCAGCAAGCAGCCGCGACGCCAGGTGCGGCCCAGCCATCAGCAGCCGGGCCTCAAGTGGCATCCCCACCTCCGGCAGATGCTCAGGCCGCGCCGGAGGCGACAGCTGCGCTTGCACCTGCAGGCAAGAGTACCGCGGTAGGCGACGCCGCCACCGCTGGCAGCGGGCCTTACTCGCTCAATATCACTAACACGCAAGACCATGCGATAAAGATTGGCCAGTTCGACAAAAATGAAAAGCTGGTAGGTGAACTGTCCTTGGAGCCTGGGCAAAAAGGAACCATGAAGTATGAGGCGGACACGACGGGGCTGCTTAAACAGGCCGACGCGGACGGCAACTACAAGCCTGACGCGAGCCGCCTGGAGTTCTACAACGGTTTCATCAATACCAGCGACATTGATGGCCGCAATGCAGCGATCCATGCCACCGATGGAAAAGGATTTGAAGTCGGCGACAAGCAAAGTATCGCTGACAAGGCACCTGACAGCATTACTTCCCTGGATTCTGCGGGGAACAAGACCATTGCCGGCTGGTACGACGGGTCCACGGAGAAGATGAAACAGGGAGGCGATTTCCTGACCAAAGCGCTGGGCACTGGAATGACGTATCAGCATCCGAATGACGACACCCTCGGCCAGGGCAGTAACCCGATGCGGCACACTGATTCGATGTCCCTGGACGTGGTGTTCGGCAAGGCGTGAGATGAACGCGAGGGGCACTGAGCTATTGAGTCAGCCCGTCCCGCCAGCTTTCAGACAGGCAAAAAAAAATCTGGAAATCCGCATTTTCATGGGCCTTCCAGATTTTCGAAATGGTGGGTCGTGTGGGATTCGAACCTACGACCAATTGGTTAAAAGCCAACTGCTCTACCAACTGAGCTAACGACCCGCTTCGTTGTGGCGCGTATATTACTGATATTTCACAGTAATTCAACACCTAAGCGAAAATAATTTAGAAATAACGCGTCGGGTCCGTCACGCCAGCTGCGGCGAAGCCCTCAGCACGCAGGCGGCAGCTGTCGCATTTTCCGCACGCACGTCCCTGCTCGTCAGCCTGATAGCAGGAAACCGTCAACCCGTAATCCACACCCAGACGCGTACCGGTCTTGACGATATCGGCCTTGCTCAGCATCTGCAGAGGCGCCTGTATCGTGAAGCCCTGCCCTTCAACGCCAGCCTTGGTGGCGAGATTGGCCATGCGCTCGAACGACTCGACAAATTCCGGACGGCAATCCGGGTAACCGGAGTAATCCACCGCGTTGACGCCGATGAAGATGTCCCGGGCACCCAGCACTTCGGCCCAGCCCAGCGCGAGAGAGAGAAAAACAGTATTGCGCGCCGGTACGTACGTCACCGGAATGCCCTCGCCCGGCGTCTCGGGCACCGCGATGCTGCTGTCAGTCAGCGCGGACCCGCCGATGCCGTTCAGGCTGAGGCCGATGACCTTGTGTTCAACCACGCCCATATCGGCCGCCACACGCTCCGCCGCCTGCAGCTCGGCGCGATGCCGTTGGCCGTAGTCGAAGCTCATGGTGTAGCAGCTAAAGCCGTCGGCCTTGGCCATCGCCACCACAGTGGCCGAATCCAGCCCGCCGGACAGCAGGATTACCGCTCTTTTCTCAGTCATGGATTGCTCACTCATTCAGCGCCCCGGTTCGTCGTTCCAGAGGATTTTATGCAACTGCAATTGCAGGCGCACCGGGAGGTTGTCGGCAACGATCCAGTCGGCCAGGTCTCTGACGTTGAGATCGCGGTGGACAGGGGAAAACAGAACTTCGCCGGCGCGACGGTCCAGACCGTACTGAATGATCTTCGAGACGGCCCAGTCGTAATCTTCCCGCGAACAAATGACGAATTTGATTTGGTCGTTGGGCGTGAGCAGCTCGATATTTTCGTATCGATTGCGCGCCACTTCTTTTGAACCCGGGGTTTTCAGGTCGACGACACGGCTTACGCGGGGATCGACTTTCGAGATGTCCAGCGCGCCGCTGGTCTCCAGAGAAACCTCGTAGCCCGCGTCACACAGCCGCTGAAGCAAAGGAATGGCGTTCGGCTGAGCGAGGGGCTCGCCGCCCGTTACGCAGACATAGCGCGGGCGGTAGCTGGCAACCTGCTCCATCAATGAGTCGAGGGTCTGGATCGTTCCGCCAGTGAAAGCGTATTCACTGTCGCAATAACCGCAACGCAATGGGCAGCCGGTGAGCCGCACGAAAACGGTAGGCAAGCCTGCCGTGCGCGTTTCACCCTGTAATGAGTAGAAAACTTCAGTGATGCGTAATGTGTCTTGCATAGGGGCCACGGGCGTAACGGCTAAACAGGCCATCCGCCTCCGTCAGGCACTTCTGTACACCCTGCACACGCAGAATCCACAGAAGCGTAATCAATACCGGAATTTCGGGGGCGGGATTCTAACGAAGAAAGCCGCGCAATGCGCGGCTTTCTTGAATCAGCGGTCAGATTACCTGGTAATCAGAGACGCTGCAGGTCCCGCTGAGCCAACTGAGCGGCCGAAGTGCCTGGATACTGAGCAACGACTTGCTGAAGGATCCCCTTCACTTTGTCGGTGTGACCCAGGCGACGTTCGACGTCCGCCAGCTTGTACAGGGAGTCAGGCACTTTGGCGTGCTTTGGGTAGAGCTGACTGACCTTTGCAAAGGCCTGACCGGCACCTTGAAGGTCGCCTTTGGCCAGGTTCACTTCGCCCAACCAGTATTGGGCATTGCCCGCGTACTGGCTGTTCGGGTATTTGCGCAGGAATGCCGCAAAGGCCTGACTGGCCTTGTCGAAATCCTTCGCCTTGATCAAGTCGAAAGCAGCGTCGTAGTAGAGCTTTTCTTTCGCTGGGTCACCGGGCTCGCTGCTCGCCTGGGGCGCTTGAGCGGCTTGTGACGCGGGTGCTCCGCCGGCATTGGCGCCGCCGTCGGAAGCAGAATTGTTGGCAGCTGATGGGGCAGATGCGCCGCCAGCTCCGATACGGGAGTCGAGATCTTTGTAGCGATCCAGCGCTTCTTGCTTCATCTGCTGGATATCGTTCTGCTGGACTTCCACTATTCCGCGCAAGCGCGAAATTTCGTCCTGCATTTGCTGCAATTGCATGAACAGCTGACCTTGCGCCGAAGGCGCGGCCGTAGCCGCACCTCCGGCGTAGGCGCCAGACGTACCATAACCCGATGGCGGATAACTGCTACCAGCAGAGCCAGAGTTGTCATCGACCACAGGAACCGCACCCATCGCTGCAAGAGGAAGGGTGAGAGCCAAAACGGTTAAAGCACGTCGGCACGTTCGCATGTCAAATTACTTACGCAGTTCGACGCGACGGTTTTGAGCCCACGATTGCTCGTCGTTACCGGTAGCAACTGGACGCTCTTCACCGTAGGAAACGAGTTCCAGCTGAGCTGGCGAAACGCCTTGCAGAACCAGGTAGCGTTGAACGGCTTTCGCACGACGCTCGCCCAGTGCCAGGTTGTATTCGCGAGTACCGCGTTCGTCGGTGTTGCCTTCCAGAACTACGCGAGCGCCGTTGGCTTTCAGGTCTTTGGCGTGAACGTCCAGAGCGCGCATGGCTTCTGGTTTCAGGTCAGAACTGTCGTATTCGAAGTAGAAAGTAGTGATAGCGCGCAGAGCAGCTTCTTCGCTCAGGCTGCCATCAACAGCGCCAGAGTTAGCGCCGTAACCAGCGTTAGGATCTACAGCAGCGCCGCCAGCACCGGCATTGTCGCCGCCTTTGGACGAGCAACCTACAGCTACAGCCATGGCCAGAGCCAGCGCAGCAAATTTACCAAACTTCAGCATTTCCATCGTAAAACTCCTAATGAACCCCAAGTGTGTTAAGTACAACGTAAAGCGCCGCGTCAGTTCAGGTAAGGGGACCAGGAAGGTTCTCTGACTTCGCCTTGAGCGGTAGGAAGCGGGAGCCTTACGCGTCCATTAATGGACACGAGCATCAAGACTCCCCGGCCCTGCTGGCGGGTGGCGTAGATTACCATGGTGCCGTTAGGCGCAACAGTAGGCGACTCATCAAGGTTGCTGTCTGTGAGGATTTTTACGCTACCGCGCTGCAAATCCTGAGCCGCCACCTTGAAGTTGGTGAAGCCATCTTGACGATGGATCATCACCAGAGTCTTTTCATCCGCCGATAACTTAGGGTTGGCATTGTAGTTACCGATGAAAGTAACGCGCTCTGCCCCTCCGCCATTAATATTGGTTTTATAGATTTGTGGCTTGCCGCCGCGGTCAGACGTGAAATAAAGCGTGGAGCCGTCTTTACCGAAGAACGGTTCTGTATCAATGGAAGAATCGTTGGTCACTCGCGACAATTGACGCGACGCCAGATTCATCACATAGATTTCCGGGTTGCCATCTTTCGACAAGACCATGGCCAGCTTGGTGCCATCCGGTGACCACGCAGGGGCGCCGTTCAGGCCTTCGAAGTTGGTGATCTGCTCGCGACGACCGGTGTCAATGTGCTGAACGAAGATGCGTGGGCGCTTTTGTTCAAACGACACATAGGCAATACGCTTGCCGTCCGGCGCAAAGCGAGGCGACAGGATCGGCTCGCGTGATTGCAGCAGCGTCACCGCGCGTGCGCCGTCGTAATCCGAGCGCTGCAGGGTGTAGCGCGTGTTGTCAGTCGAGAAACGCTCAGCCGTCACGTACAGCATGCGGGTCGAAAACGCGCCCTTGATGCCGGTCAGCTTTTCGAACGACTGGTCGGCAATGTAGTGCGACATGTCACGCAGCTGGTCGGTGGTGCCCGAAACGTTGCCAGTCAGAACCTGTTGTTCTGTGGCTACGTTGAACAGCGCGTACTGAACCTGAAGGCGACCGCCCGAAGGCACGATGCTGCCAACCATGACGTACTGGGCACCCAGCGCTTTCCAGTCACGGAAGATGACTTCGCTGGCCTGGCTCGGCTGGCTGATCATGTTTTCCTTTGGAATCGGCGAGTAATAGCCCGAATTCTGCAGGTCGTTTCCAATGATCTTGGCCATGTCTTCCGGCAGCACGCTGCCGCCTTGCAGGCCAAATGGCACGACCGCGATAGGCGTGGCGCGGTCACTGCCGCTTGTTACCAGAATGTTCTTTTCGTCGGCAGCGGCGAAACCCGCTGCGCAACACAGAACGACAAGCATTCCTCGAAGAAGGTTAATCACAAGGCTAGGTCCTCAGGTGTGAATGTCATCTTGAATGAACGGTAAGGTGCGAAGTCCGAAGGCTTCATCCCCTGCATCTCTGTCAAACGACCAATATTCTTGACCGCCGCTACTGCTGAACTGTCGAAAGGACCGTCGCCGCTGGACTTGCTCACGTTAACCGAAGTCACGGTGCCGTCCGGCAACATGTTGATCTGCAAGACAACTGTCATGCCCTTGCGCGCAGAAGGTGGACGAGCCCAGCCTTCAGCCGCCCGAGAGCGAATCAAGTCATCGAAGCTGCCAGCCACTTCGTCCCCACGCTCATCGGCCAGCGCCTGTTGGCGTTCCGGCTTGTCGGAAAGCAGGTCGGCCAGTGCTTGCGCCTTCTTGTCTTCCGCCGATTTGCGGGCTGCGTCCTGGGCCTTCTTCTTCGCGTCCTCGGCCGACTTCTTCTTGGCATCCTCAGCCGCTTTCTTCTTCGCGTCTTCAGCAGCCTTTTTCTTGGCGTCGTCCGCAGCCTGCTTCTTCGCGTCCTCGGCAGCCTGTTTCTTGGCTTCCTCGGCGGCCGCACGCTTGGCGTCTTCCTCGGCTTTCTTCTTCGCGTCGTCTTCGGCTTTCTTCTTGGCTATATCAGCCAATTGTTTCTCTTCGGCGGTTTTCTTCGCGTCATCCGCTTTTTTTGCTTCGGCTTTCTTGGCGTCTTCCGCAGCCTTTTTAGCGTCATCGGCTTTTTTGGCGTCGTCAGCTTTCTTCGCTTCCTCTGCCTTTTGCTCTTCGGCTTTTTGAGCGGCATCGGCTTTCTTTTGTTCCGCCGCCTTCACCGCCTCTTGCTCAACTTTTTTCTGCTCCATCTGCTCGACTTCGGTTTGTCGCGCAGCGGATTTCTTCGCCTCACCGGCAAGCTTCTGGTTGGTCTGGGTGGTTGCCTGACTTTTTGATTTCAACTGATAGAGCGTGGCCTGAACGATCGGCCTGGCTTCAGGAAGCTCGGGCGTCATTGCGAAGCTGACGAACAACAAACCAAAAATCAGGACGTGCAGCCCCACCGCCCAGACGGACGGCCAGAAGTAGCTTTCCGAGGCAGACGGCTCTCGAATCGGCTGCATCAGGGGGCCTCGGTAATCAAACCAACGTTCCCGACCCCGGCCTTCTGCAACCCGCCCATCGTGCCCATGACGGCACCGTAGTCGACCGTCTTGTCGCCACGGATGAACACTTGAGTCTGCTTGCCAGCATCACGGCCGGCAGCAATGATTTTGGTCACTGCGCTGGTCAGTTGCGGCAAGGTCATCGCCTTGTCCATTTGCTTGTCGGTGTCGACTTCGCTGCCAAGGTTCCAGTAATAGGTCTTGTCAGCCTTGATCGAGATCGTCAGGACCTGATTGTTGTTGTCCTGCGGCAAAGCCTCGCTGGAGACCTTGGGCAGATCAACTTTCACGCCCTGGTTGATCATCGGAGCCGTCACCATGAAGATGACCAGCAGCACCAGCATCACGTCGATGTACGGCACCACGTTCATTTCGGCGACCGGCTTGCGCTTGTTGCGTCGGCCGCGAGCGATTAAAGCCATTGGGAAATACCTGCTTATTCTTCGCTGGTGTGCACTTTACGGTGCAGGATCGCCTGGAACTCGTCGGCGAATGTGTAGTAACGACCGATCAGGTTCTCGCCACGAGCGGCGAAACGGTTGTAAGCGATGACCGCAGGGATCGCGGCGAACAGGCCGATGGCGGTGGCAATCAGCGCTTCGGCGATACCCGGAGCGACGGTGGCCAGAGTGGCTTGTTGCGCAGTGGCCAGACCGCGGAAGGAGTTCATGATGCCCCACACGGTACCGAACAGACCGATGTACGGGCTGGTGGAACCGACGGTTGCCAGGAACGGCAGGCTCTGCTCAAGCTTCTCTTCTTCACGGGAGATGGCAACGCGCATGGCCCGTGCAACACCCTCCATGACCGCGTCCGGATCAACGCCAGCCTGCTGACGCAGACGGGAGAATTCCTTGAAACCCGCGCGGAAGATCTGCTCTACGCCGGAGTCAGGGTCCGGGTTGCTGCCAGCCTGACGGTAGAGCTTGGACAGATCGATGCCTGACCAGAAGCGCTCCTCGAAGCTGTCCAAGGCCTTACGCCCGGCGCGCAGCATGGCGCTGCGCTGAAAAATCATGATCCACGAGGTGACCGAGGCGGCCACCAGGATCAGCATTACCAACTGCACAACCACGCTGGCATTGCTGACCAAACTCCACATGGAGGAATGGTCGACGACGTTAGCTTCCACGCTGTATCTCCTGCTCTGAATGTGTACCCGCGCCGCCCTGCCCGGCAAAGGCCGTGCGCAGAGCTTCGGGAATGGCCCGGGGTTTCAAACTGTCGGCGCGCACACACGCCACCAAAAACTGCCCTTCGCAGAGCAGCACATCATCCGCAGCCCGCCTGACCTGTTGCTGAAAGCGCAGGCTGGCGCGGTTCAATTCGATTACTTCGGCGCTGATCAGCAGTTCGTCGTCCAGCCGCGCGGGCTTATGGTACCGAGCCTCGCTAGAATGCACGACGAATAACAGGTTCTCGATACCCGCCATTGCGGATTGGGCAAAGCCCAGCTCCCGCAGTCGCTCGGTTCGAGCCCGCTCCATGAATTTCAGGTAATTGACGTAATAAACGATGCCGCCGGCATCGGTGTCCTCGTAATAAACGCGACAACGATGTGCGAACGACTGAGCCCCGTTTTGCGCGCGCATACTCTAGTGCTTACTCCTCAGGTTGCCAATCCGGCCAGGCAACTGTTTTTCATCGTTTTTACCGCCCGCGCCACATCACTTTGCGGTGACTGCCCGTCAGACCATCAAACACCCGAATAAATCGGTTGATCGTGCATTTATTCGTCAGGGTCTTCGACCGGTTCATCCATCACTGCACGTTCACCCATCCTTGAGGGAATGTTCAGACCGAAGTGCAGATACGCATGCCGCGTCACCATGCGGCCGCGAGGTGTGCGCATCATATAGCCTTGCTGAATCAAATAGGGCTCCAGCACATCCTCAATTGTGTGTCGTTCTTCGCTGATGGCCGCCGCCAGGTTATCCACCCCGACCGGCCCGCCATCGAACTTCTCGATCATTGTCAGCAGCAAGCGTCGATCCTGATGATCGAAACCGCGTTCGTCGACATCCAGCAGATTCAGGGCGAGATCCGCAATCGCCTTCGTAATCTCGCCCTTGGCGCGTACCTCGGCGAAATCGCGCACCCGACGCAGCAACCGGTTGGCGATTCGTGGCGTTCCCCGTGCACGGCGGGCAATCTCGAATGCGCCTTCGTCTTCGATGTACAGCCCGAGAATTTTCGCCGAGCGCGACACGATCGTGGCCAGGTCCGCAGTGCTGTAGAACTCAAGACGCTGCACGATACCGAATCGGTCACGCAGCGGATTGGTCAGCATGCCCGCGCGAGTGGTCGCGCCCACCAGCGTGAACGGCGGCAGATCGAGCTTGATGGAGCGCGCCGCAGGGCCTTCACCGATCATGATGTCCAGCTGGAAATCCTCCATTGCCGGGTACAGCACTTCCTCGACAATAGGGGACAGACGGTGGATTTCATCGATGAACAGCACATCGTGCGGCTCAAGATTGGTGAGAATCGCCGCAAGATCACCCGGCCGCTCAAGCACGGGGCCCGAAGTGCTCTTGATCGACACGCCCATTTCCTGAGCGATGATGTGCGCCAGCGTGGTTTTACCCAGGCCCGGCGGACCGAAAATCAGCGTGTGGTCCAGCGCTTCACTGCGCCCCCGCGCCGCCTGGATGAACAGCTCCATTTGCTCACGCACGGTGGGCTGACCGATGTAGTCGGCCAGGCTCAGCGGCCGGATCGCACGGTCCAGTTGCTCGTCACGGTCACGCCCGGTGGCGGCGATCAGACGGTCGGCATCTATCACTTACAGCATCCCCTTCAGTGCGCGGCGAATGAGGTCTTCGCTGCTGAGATTCTTGTCCTTTATCGCGGTCACTGCCTTGCTCGCCTCCTGGGGTTTGTAGCCCAGGGAAATCAACGCGCTGACAGCGTCCGACTCGGCCGTCGCCACGGCAATCGGCGCGCCCGGCCCGTCCGACACCAGGGCGAAGGTGCCCGGCAACGAATCCCACGCCTTGAAGCGATCCTTCAGTTCCACCAGCAGACGTTCGGCGGTCTTCTTGCCAACCCCCGGGACCCGGGTTAGCGCGGATGTATCCTGTGCCTGGACACAGCGCACCAACTCATCCACTTCCAGCGTCGACATCAGGGCCAGGGCCAGTTTCGGCCCGACACCGTTCAGGCGAATCAGCTCGCGGAACATCTCGCGGTCACGCTTTTCGTAGAAACCGAACAGCAGGTGCGCGTCCTCGCGGACCACCAGATGGATATGCAGCGTCACGGTTTCGCCCAGATGAGGCAGGCGATAAAGCGTGGTCATGGGCACTTCGACTTCGTAACCCACGCCGTTGACATCCAGTACCAGATGCGGCGGCTGCTTCTCGACCAACGTACCGCGTAGACGTCCAATCACGAATCAAATCCTTTCCAGATGCCCGTCGCTGCGACGGGCCGTGCTAACGCAAATAATGCCATCAGAGCCGCAGACGACCGCCACGACTGCGCGCGGTATTGAGGCCGTGAGGAATGAGGCTGGATCGGGTATGCGCGTGACACATGGCGATCGCCAGTGCATCAGACGCATCGACCTGAGGCTTGGTGGTCAGCTTGAGCAGATGCATGACCATCATCATCACCTGATCCTTGTTGGCGCCGCCCGTTCCGGCGACGGCCTGTTTGACCTGAGTCGCGGTGTACTCGGCGATCTCCAGCCCCTCTTCGGCGCCTGCGACGATCGCGGCACCCCGGGCCTGACCCAGCTTCAAGGCCGAGTCCGGGTTACGCGCCATGAACACCTTTTCAATACCCATCGTCACCGGGCCGTACGTCTGAATGACTTCGCGCACGCCGCGGTACACGATCTGCAACCGCTCATGGAGCAAGCCGGTGCCCGTGCGAATGCAGCCCGAGGCCACGTACTCGCAGCCACGCCCGGTATCACGCACCACGCCAAACCCGGTAATTCGTGAACCGGGGTCGATACCTAAAATAAGAGTCATAACGCCTGCAGCTTGAGAGGTAACGCGAACAATTGGACGCAGCATAAAGGCAGAAGCCGGAGGCCGATAGCGTTGATCATCAACGCTTCGTGCGCTCCGGCCTCAGTCCGAGCGGGCAAAGGATCAGCCGAGCTGCTCCAGCACCTCGTCCGGGATTTCAGCGTTTGAGTAGACGTTCTGCACGTCGTCCAGGTCTTCCAGCATATCGATCAGCTTGAGGACTTTCTCCGCCATGTCCAGATCGAGCACCGCACTGGTGGTCGGCTGCATCACGATTTCCGCATCGGCGGGCATGAAACCAGCGGCTTCCAGAGCATTGCGCACAGCGTAAAAACTGGAGAACGAGGTAAACACGTCAATGGAGCCGTCGTCGTGGGTGACCACGTCGTCAGCGTCCGCTTCCATGGCAGCTTCGATCAACGCGTCTTCATCCACGCCCGGCGCAAAGGATATCTGCCCTTTGCGTTCGAACAGATACGACACCGAACCGTCAGTCCCCAGGTTACCGCCGCATTTACTGAACGCATGGCGCACAGCGGCCGCGGTACGGTTGCGGTTATCAGTCATGGTTTCGACCATGACCGCAACGCCGCCAGGACCGTAACCTTCGTAGCCCAGTTCGACCATGTCATCGGCATCGGCGGCGCCGGCACCGCGAGCAATGGCTCGGTCGATGATGTCGCGGCTCATGTTTGCGCCAAGGGCTTTGTCCTGGGCCAGACGCAAGCGCGGGTTGGACGCAGGATCACCACCGCCCTGACGGGCAGCGACGGTCAGTTCGCGGATCCACTTGGTGAATATCTTGCCTTTCTTGGCATCCTGACGCTCTTTGCGGTGCTTGATGTTCGCCCACTTGGAATGACCAGCCATAACACGCTCCAAACCTTGAAACACGCACGCCCGCGCTTGATCGCTCAACCGCAGACGCTTCACTCGAATCTGTGCCCGGAATGGGCGGGGATCAGGGCGGACCGAATGGTCGGTCCGCCGAGCCCTTGGCTACACGGCTTACTCGGCCTTCGGGGTCTCGCGCAGGCGGATGTGCAGCTCGCGCAGCGCCTTGGCATCAACCACGCCCGGCGCCTGGGTCATCACGTCTGCAGCACTCTGGGTTTTCGGGAAGGCAATAACTTCACGAATGGACTGAGCACCGGTCATCAGCATGACCAGGCGGTCCAGACCGAACGCCAGACCGCCGTGGGGCGGCGCGCCGTACTTCAGCGCATCGAGCAGGAAGCCGAACTTCTCTTGCTGTTCGTCTTCGGTAATACCCAGCAGACGGAACACGGCCTGCTGCATTTCCTTGCGGTGAATACGGATCGACCCGCCGCCCAGCTCAGTGCCGTTCAGCACCATGTCGTACGCGCGGGACAGCGCGGTGGCAGGGTTGGCTTCGAGCTCTTCAGGCGAGCATTTCGGCGCGGTGAACGGGTGGTGCAGCGCGGAGAAGCTGCCATCGTCGTTTTCTTCGAACATCGGGAAGTCGACGACCCACATCGGTGCCCACTCGCAGGTGAGCAGGTTCAGGTCGTGGCCCAGCTTGATGCGCAAAGCACCCAGCGCCTCGCTGACGATTTTGAACTTGTCGGCACCGAAGAATACGATGTCGCCGTCCACTGCACCCACGCGATCGAGGATCACGTTGAGGTTGGCTTCCGGGATGTTCTTGACGATTGGCGACTGCAGGCCTTCGACGCCTTTGGCGCGCTCATTGACCTTGATGTAGGCCAGACCTTTTGCGCCGTAGATGCCGACGAACTTGGTGTAGTCGTCGATCTTGCTACGCGGCATGCTCGCGCCGCCGGGAACGCGCAGCGCAGTGACACGGCACTTCGGATCGTTCGCAGGACCGCTGAATACCTTGAAGTCCACTGCCTGAAGCTGATCGGCAACGTCAACCAGCTCCAGCGGGTTACGCAGATCCGGCTTGTCGGAACCGTAGCGGCGCATGGCTTCTTCAAAGGTCATGTGCGGGAAGTCATCGAACTCCACGTCCAGCACTTCCTTGAAGAGCTTGCGGACCATGGTCTCGGTGATGCCCATGATGTCGGCTTCGTTGAGGAAGCTTGTCTCGATGTCGATCTGAGTGAATTCAGGCTGACGATCGGCGCGCAGGTCTTCGTCGCGGAAGCACTTGGCGATCTGGTAGTAACGGTCGAAACCGGCAACCATCAGCAGCTGTTTGAACAGCTGAGGCGATTGCGGCAGGGCGAAGAAGCTGCCCGGGTGGGTACGGCTTGGAACCAGATAGTCGCGGGCGCCTTCCGGTGTGGCGCGGGTGAGGATCGGCGTCTCGACATCGAGGAAGCCGTTGCCATCCAGGAAGCCGCGGATGCTGGAGGTGATGCGCGAGCGCAGACGCAGTTTTTCCGCCATCTCAGGACGACGCAGATCGATGAAGCGATAACGCAGGCGCGTTTCTTCGCCGACGTCGGAGTATTCGTTGAGCGGGAACGGCGGGGTTTCCGACTCGTTGAGCACTTCCAGCTCGTAGCCCAGCACTTCGATCGCGCCCGACGCCATGTTCGGGTTGACGGCGCCGGCAGGACGCGCGCGCACCTTACCGGTCAGCTTGACGACGTATTCACTGCGAACACGGTCGGCGATGGCGAAGGTGTCAGCACGATCCGGATCGAAAACCACCTGGGCCAGGCCTTCACGATCGCGAATGTCGAGGAAAATCACCCCCCCGTGGTCGCGACGGCGATGGACCCATCCGCAAAGGGTAATTTCCTGACCTTCCAGGCTCTCGTTCAGTTGGCCGCAATAATGGCTGCGCATCATGATCGTGTGTTCACTTCTCGTAATTCGGAATTCGATGGAGCTTTCGCCCGTCGCCGGTGCGAGGGTGCGCAAGCTTTGGCATGCAGTCCGACCTGACGGTCAGTTCCTGCCTTCCACAGTAAGGCGGGGGATTATATAGGGATAATCATCGCTGTGCAGCCGCGCAGCCCGATACCGGGCAAGAAGATGTCGGCACGCGGCGTGGATGCCGCGGTGCCGCCAGCGAATGCAGGCCCGCCGCAACGGGCCCACTGAAATCAGGTCAGGTCGGGGATGGCGCCAAGCGCAGGCCCTCGGCACTCAATACGTGCGCCACGCACACGACGCGGATCAGGCCGCTGAAGTTCTTGACGCCGCCGTAACGCAGGTGAACCTCGCGATCGACGTAGGACAGCACGGCATTGATGGAGCAATCGTTGAATCGTGCCATTTCCGACAGAATATTCCAGTACACCTCCTCAAGTCGCAGGCATGTGGCCAGACCGTTGAGCCTCACCGACCTGGAGTGCGGCTGGGCCAGGCTCATGTTGAAATTTTCGATAAACGGGTCGCCCCGGGCGTTCAGACACTGGGTCGGTTCCCATCCCTCTCGGGCAGTGTTCAGGTTCATGCAGTTCCCCCTTGTTGCGATCACGGATATGGCATCGGCACCTTCGCAATCAGTTGAAAAGAGGTGTCTATCAAGCCGTAATCCAAGAGGCGCAACCAGCAGAAGGAGCACTTTGAACCTGTAGGAGATCACCACGCTGCAGGGGTGATTTTCGAGAGCCAGCAAAAGGCCCAGACCCTATCCCGCTCGAGGTATTAGATATGTATTTTTTGCTGATTTATTTCATCCCGCTCAGCCGATCGCCGGCGACAGCGCCACTCGATAAGAGGGCGTGTAAGCCTTGCAGGCCAAGGTGAAAGGGTAAAGGCAGAGGGTGATTCGGACGGGGATTATGTTGCGCGGGGGGTTACAGCAATGCGGAGCGGGCCATCTTTACGCGGCCCGCTCCTGTTTTCACTGATCAGCTTCTGATTACTGAGCTTCCAGCATCGAGCGCAGCATCCAGGCCGTTTTCTCATGTACTTGCATGCGCTGGGTCAGCAAGTCCGCTGTTGGCTCGTCGCTGACTTTGTCCAGCAACGGGAAAATGCCACGGGCCGTGCGGGTGACCGCTTCCTGACCCTGAACCAGCGAACGAATCATGTCCTCGGCCGCGGGTACGCCCTCTTCTTCCTTGATCGACGACAAGCGTGCGTAGGTCGAATAGGTGCCCGGCGCCGGGAAGCCCAGCGCACGGATGCGTTCGGCGATTTGATCCACCGCCAGCGCCAGTTCGTTGTATTGCTCTTCAAACATCAGGTGCAGCGTACGAAAAGCCGGGCCAGTCACGTTCCAGTGAAAGTTATGGGTTTTCAGATACAACACGTAGGTGTCTGCCAGCAGGCGGGAAAGACCGTCCACGATGGACTTGCGGTCTTCTTCGCTGATGCCGATATCGATTGCCATGTTCAGCCCTCTTCTATGATGGTTTTTTTCAAACGACTGCCGACCACTCTATCAAGACCGTCGACCCTGCGCAGCCATCTGTCGGGATTAGTCCAGCCACAGCGGCCTCAGTCAGACCCGCTTCCTTTAATAGCAACGTTCGGCGTGACGGTTTGTTTATGCGGGCCGCTCTGGAACAAGCGTTTGATCGGAATCAACAAAAACCGGCAGACAGCAACCATCACACGCCTGCACGCGCGCTAAGCGCTTGATTTGAGTAGCTCTCGGCTTTGCTGTTAAATACAGACGCGCTGCCGCCAAAGTGCCGTCCGGTGGCAGCGCATAGGCAGGACAGACACTCGTGCATCACGCCTTCCTTTTTTCACGAAGCGTACCGAAGGTCACCCGCTATTTCCTTGTGATCCATCTTAATGTGAGTCATCGAAATGTTGAAAATAGTCCACCTGCTAACGGGCGCAGCTGCCCTGCTGCTGTCTTTCATCCCAAGTCTAGGTAATGAAGCACAGTCTCCATACCTGTCCCAACCGGATGCGCTGTACCTGGCGCTCTTCGGCCTCATCAACCTGGTGCTTGCGCCAGTGATTCCTTACTGGAACAAAGGTCCACGTCATCAATTGCAAAGCCTGGTCAGCGTCCTGCTGGTTCTCGCCGTAGTGGCCCAGACCCTTGCCTTGCTCGTTCCGCTTAAAACCATTGCCGGCCAGCCAGCCGTTCTGGTCAGCCTGCTTGCCGTCGTCATTGCCGTGGCGTTGCACCTGGCGGTCAGCTTCTACCGCTCATCTCCTGCGCCTGCCGCACAGTCCCAGGATCTGGGCAACCGCGATACAGGCACGGTGAAGTGGTTCAACACCTCCAAAGGCTTCGGATTCATTTCCCGTGATTCGGGCGACGATATCTTCGTGCACTTTCGCGCCATTCGCGGTGAAGGCCACCGCGTTCTGGTCGAGGGCCAGCGCGTCGAGTTTTCGGTGATGAACCGCGACAAAGGCCTGCAAGCGGAAGACGTCATCGCTGCGCTTCCGCGCCGTTAACTTCGCCGCATAAAAAAACCGCGCTCACCAGCGCGGTTTTTTTTGGCTGAAATGCCTGCCCTCAGCTCTCTTCCCTTAATAGTGAGGGGGACGCGAGTCTTCAACGAAGCCGTCGCCCTGCCCGCCCATCTCCTCCTGACGCTTGATCAGGGCGGCGATCTGTAATTCCAGACGATCAAGACTGCGCTGCTGGGCGACCAATACGTCGTTGAGGGCCTGAATCGTGTCGTCCTGAAAGGCCAGTCGACTTTCCAGCTCCATGACACGTGATTCGAGATCCATGGTCAGTCCTCCTTAAAGATGAATGATTCGGTCAATTCGGACTTCAGTTGCGAGGTGATCCGGGCAACTTCATCCGGCGAATAAGGCTTGGCGGGATGTTTGCCCCACACCGGCGCAGGCCAGGCCGCGTCACCGACCCGGCGAACAATGACATGCATATGCAGCTGACTGACCACATTACCCAGCGCAGCGACGTTGATCTTGTCGGCCTGAAACGTACGATCAACTACGGACGAGAGGTAGGTGGTTTCTTTCCACAACTGCGCCTGCTCCGCTTCGGACAGTTGGAACACTTCACTGATATCCGGACGCTTCGGCACCAGAATGAACCATGGGTAATTTGAATCATTGGACAGCAGCAGCGTGCACAGCGGGAAGTCGCCGATGGGTAGTGTGTCTTGCAGCAAGCGCGGATCTAGAACAAACACGTAAATACTCCTGATCGCGAATTAGGTTGATTGAGCCGGCTGACTGGCCCGATAAAGGTCCTGGGTAGCGGGAAGGATACTCGCGAATTCCGGACGATTCATCCAGCGCTGCGGTTCTGGGCATTTTGCGGATCTGGTGTTGATGGGTAAGCAATCCATATCCGCTTCGCACCAGGAACGCTCGAAACAAACCGCCACGCACTGTCTTGAAGCAGGCAGTCGCACGCGCAGGTCAGGCATGAACAGGCACAGGATTACGGATACGCCCAGCTAATCCGGGCCTCACGGACGACATTCCTGGGTGGCCCTGCAGTCATGATGCGCGGCGCACCCCCGAAACCAGAAGGGAAGAACCAAACGCAGGCATTTTTGCGGAATGACGCACCAAAACGACTCAGATGAGGCCCGAATATGTGACAGCCATCCGCGATTTACCCACTTCCGAGGGGTAACAGGTAACGTCAGTGACATTTGCCCGCGCTATTCTCAAGAAGAATGCCGTTGCAAAGCAGGCTATCGAAAATATTTTTATCGTTTGATTTCAGCAACTTGGAGCCTATATCGAATGCTTTTCCAGCACTTCCGACATTTTTTTCATGTTCGTTGAAATTTTGTGCACGGTTGTTGCTTTGTCACACACAAGCTTGAAGACGAGCATGTCGAGAGACAGGCCGGGACCGAAGGGAAGCAACGATGTTTGACAAGGTAGCTGGAGGGTTTGGATTCGATGAGGGTGAGAATGAATCCAGCGCTCAAAGTGACCCGGTAGTTGCACGGTTTAAAGAATCAGGAGCTGTTTCCTAGCGACATGGACAGAGCGGGCGGCGACAAGGCCGTAAAGAAATTGAAAGGGTAGGTTCGTAACTATCGCCAATAATGTCAGCGTGCTATAAATTTCGCCGACACCAAAAAGAAAGAAGCCGGCCAGATAAAAAAACAGGTGGACGGCAGTACTCTTCTTAAAAACCAAAGGAGCAAAGTCACGATGAGAGTGATGAAGTGGAGCGCAATCGCACTGGCCGTTACTGCAGCCAGCACCCAATTGGCATCGGCTGCGGCATTCGTAAGCGATCAGGCCGAAGCAACTGGTTTTGTAGAGGGGAGCAAGCTGGACGTTAAGGCTCGTAACTACTACTTCAACCGCGACAAAAAGAACGGCGCTGTCGATGACAAGGACTGGACTCAGGGCTTCTGGGCAAACTATAGCTCCGGTTACACCCAGGGCCTGATTGGTGTTGGTGTCGACGCGTTCGGCTACGCCGGCTTCAAGCTGGATGGTTCCGACAAGTACTCGGGTTCGGGCAACCTGGTGACCGACAGCCAAGGCAAGAACGAAGACAGCTTCGGCAAGGCCGGTGGCGCTGTTAAATTCCGCGTCTCCAAGACCGAGCTGAAAATCGGCGACATGCAGCCGCAGAACCCGGTCTTCGCAGTCGGCGGTTCTCGCCTGTTGCCACAAACTGCGACTGGCGTGACGTTGCAGAGCAGCGAAATCAAAGGTCTTGACGTAGAAGCAGGTCGCTTCACTTCGGGCACCAGCCAGGACGAGACCAATCGCAACGGCGATATCTGGGCCACCTACGCTGGCGTGACCTCCAAGTCCGCTACCTACGGCGGCGGCAAGTACTCGATCACCGACAACCTGGGCGTTGGTTTCTACTACAACAAACTGGAAGACGTGTGGAATCAGTACTACGGCAACGTGAACTACGCACTGCCGTTGACCGACGACCAGGCACTGGCGTTCGACTTCAACTACTACAACACCCAGGACACCGGCAGCAAGAAAGCAGGCGACATCAGCAACAACGCTTTCTCCCTGTCTGCAGCCTACTCGTTCCTGGCCGCTCATACCCTGACCCTGGCATTCCAGAAAGTTAATGGTGATACACCGTTCGACTACATCGGTATCGGCGACAACAACCGCGGTGGCGACTCGATCTTCCTGGCGAACTCGATTCAATACTCCGACTTCAACGCCCCGGGTGAAAAATCCTGGCAAGCCCGCTACGACCTGAACATGGCCACCTACGGTGTTCCAGGCCTGAGCTTCATGGCTCGCTACGTGACCGGTACTGACATCGACGGCACCCACACCCCATCGAACAGCACCTACACCGGTCTGTACGGCTCTGATGGCAGCCACCACGAGACCAACGTCGAGGCCAAGTACGTTGTTCAGACCGGCCCCGCCAAAGACCTGTCGTTCCGCATCCGTCAAGCGTTCCACCGTGCCAACACGGACGAAGGCGAAGGCGATATCAACGAGTTCCGTCTGATCGTCGACTACCCGATTTCGGTCCTGTAATCGCGCGGTCTGACACTCGTTACCGAAAAGCCCGGCCTTCACGCCGGGCTTTTTCATGGGCGCACGGTAGACAATCCCTCCCCTCGCAGCGCCCGCCCGGCCTGTACTCATCGATATCACCGCCGTACAATGCCGGGTCATTTCCCAGTCACCGCAACCGACAACGGCCGACCATGCGCACCAGTCAATATTTGCTCGCCACACAGAAAGAAACGCCATCCGATGCGGTCGTGATCAGCCATCAGCTGATGCTTCGTGCCGGCATGATTCGCAAACTTGCCTCCGGTCTCTACACCTGGCTCCCCATGGGCCTGCGGGTATTGCGCAAGGTCGAAGCGGTAGTGCGTGAAGAGATGAACGCAGCGGGCGCGCTGGAAGTGTTGATGCCTGGCATCCAGCCGGCGGAGCTCTGGCAGGAGTCCGGTCGCTGGGAACAGTACGGCCCTGAGCTGTTGCGCCTGAAAGACCGTCACGATCGTGATTTCTGCGCGGGCCCGACCCACGAAGAAGTCATCACCGATCTGGCCCGCAACGAACTCAACAGCTATAAACAGCTGCCCATCAACATGTACCAGATCCAGACCAAATTCCGTGACGAAATCCGTCCCCGCTTCGGTTTGATGCGCGGCCGCGAATTCATCATGAAGGACGCCTATTCCTTCCATGCGACCCAGGATTCCCTCCAGGAAACCTACGACCGCATGCATCAGGCGTACTGCAACGTGTTCACCCGCCTGGGCCTGAACTTCCGTCCGGTAGTGGCTGACAACGGTTCCATTGGCGGCGCAGGCTCCCATGAGTTCCACGTGCTGGCCGAATCCGGCGAAGACGACATCGTGTTCAGCGACACCTCCGACTACGCCGCGAACATCGAAAAAGCCGAAGCCATTCCGCGCGAGTCCAGCCGCCCTGCGCCGACTGAAGAACTGCGCCTGGTCGACACCCCGGACGCCAAGACCATCGCGGCCCTGGTCGAGCAATTCAATCTGCCGATCGAAAAGACCGTCAAAACCCTCGTCGTGCATGCCGCTGAAGAAGGCAAGCTGATTGCGCTGATCATCCGTGGCGATCACGAACTCAACGAAATCAAGGCGTCCAATCTGGAGCAGGTCGCCAGCCCGCTGGTCATGGCCTCCGAAGCCGAATTGCGTGACGCCATTGGCGCCGGCGCGGGTTCCCTCGGCCCGTTGAATCTGCCGCTGCCGTGCATCATCGACCGCTCGGTAGAGCTGATGAGCGACTTCGGCATTGGCGCGAACATCGATGACAAGCACTACTTCGGCGTCAACTGGGAGCGGGACCTGCCGGTTCCGACCGTCGCTGACCTGCGTAACGTCGTCGCCGGCGACCCGAGCCCGGATGGTCAGGGCACCGTGATCATCAAGCGCGGTATCGAAGTCGGCCACATCTTCCAGCTGGGCACCAAGTACAGCGAAGCGATGAAGTGCCAGGTCCTGGGCGAGAACGGCAAGCCCGTCACGCTGACCATGGGCTGCTACGGGATTGGTGTGTCGCGCGTTGTGGCTGCCGCGATCGAGCAGAACAACGACGCAAACGGCATCATCTGGAGCGACGCACTCGCGCCTTTCCAGATCGCCCTCGTGCCGCTGCGCTACGAAACCGACGCGGTTAAAGAGGCAACGGACAAGCTGTACGCCGAACTGACGGCAGCTGGCTTCGAAGTGCTGCTGGACGACCGCGACAAGAAGACCAGCCCGGGGATCAAGTTTGCCGACATGGAACTGATCGGCATTCCGCATCGCATCGTGGTCAGTGACCGCGGCCTTGCCGAAGGCAACCTCGAGTACAAGAGCCGCACCGAAGCCGAAGCACAGGCCCTGCCTGTTGCCGATGTGTTGTCTTTCATCAAGGACCGGATCAAGCGCTGACCGGATGGCGCGCCTGCGATTGTGCAGGCGCGCTTTTATCCGCCACGCCTCTGCGATGCGCCTTACCTGCACTAGAGATCTCATGTTCAAGCGAAATCCCTCACGTCTCGCAGGCGCTGTGTTGTGCACCAGCCTGTTACTCGGCGGCTGCGCCAACCATCTGTCTCAACGCAGCGAGCATGAAGAACGTGTCGAGCGCAAATTGCTCGACCACAGTTTTCAGGTCGACCTGGGCGAACCCAAGACGCTGGAGTTGCCCCAGCGCCGGATACGCATCCACGAACTGAAAACCTTCGATATCACCGAATTCGAAGTCACCCGGCACTACGACCGGTACACGCCGTATCAACCGTGGCGGGAAGTCTATGAAATCCCCTTGGGCGCCGTGGCCATCGTCGCGGGCATCGGCGCCAATGTGGTCAACGTGCTGACGTTTGGCAGTCTGCCCGACAGCGTCACCAAGGACTGGCTCACGTACGGCGTCGCGGGCGTTAACCCGTTCATGAACGCACCCTCCCATGGTCGCGCTCAACAGAACCTGGCCGGTATCGACGAAGTACAGCTCGATCACCGGGTCGAGCATTCGAGCCTGCCCTGGAGTGAAGCGCCGGTTGAAGTCACTGCGGGCAAAGAGACCCACGAGCTGAATACGGACCGCAACGGCGTGCTCCGGGTGAATCTGCTGGACAGCCCGTTCGCCGAGCAAAACCTCAGTTATGTCACGCAACTGAACCTCAAAGTGCAGGATGACCAGAGCAACGTTCAGGCAATCGCTACGTTGCCGCTGAGCAAATCACTGCGCGGCAAGCTGATTGAAGCGCACGATCTGATCTATGACGACCTGGAAGATGACGAAGTCAGCCAGTGGGTACACCGCGTCAAGCGCCTGTCCGAACTGGGCCTTGAAGAGGAAGCCAGTGAGCTGGAACAGTCGCTGATCGAGCTGACCCGCAACGATCCGCAACTCCAGCATGAATTCCTTCGGTCACTGGCAAAAGACGCCGGTCGATTGGTCGCGGTGCCACCGGGCAGTGAATAGCCTGGCCTGAACTCGCCTCAGCTGAACAACTCCAGCTGCTCATGGGCAGCCCGAAGGTCATGCAGACGCACACCGATTCCCAGCAATCGCACCGGCTTGCCGCCGCGTGCGAAGGCCTGGGTCAGCAGTTGCTCGTAACTGCCCAGGTCCCGCCCTGCCCCCGCCTGTTCCAGCGTCGTCTGAGTGAAGTCGTGAAACTTGACCTTCACGAACGGCTTGCCGGGGCGGTAAAGGCTGTCAATCCGCGCGATGCGGTCGTTCAATGTTTCCAGCAATGCCGGCAGCATCAATAAACAACTGGCCAGGTCCGGCAGATCAGTGTCGTAGGTGTTTTCGACACTGACTGACTGGCGCCGATTGTCGTTCTGCACGGGCCGCTCATCCACACCATGGGCCAGATTCCACAGCCGCTCACCGAACGAGCCGAATTCACGCACCAGCGACAGCCTGGTCCAGCCGCGCAGGTCGGTGCAGGTGACGATGCCCAGGCGGCCAAGCTTGTCGGCGGTCACTTTGCCGACACCGTGCAATTTGGACACCGGCAGCTGGGAGACAAAGTCCTCGACCTGATCAGGCGTGATCACGAACAGCCCGTTTGGCTTTTTCCAGTCGCTGGCGATCTTGGCCAAAAACTTGTTCGGGGCCACGCCGGCGGAAACCGTGATGTGCAGCTGATTGGAGACCCGCCGGCGAATATCCTGGGCGATGCGCGTCGCACTGCCGGCAAAGTGCTCGCAATCCGTCACATCCAGATAAGCCTCATCCAGCGACAGCGGCTCGATCAGATCGGTGTAGTCGCGGAATATCGTCTGGATCTCTTTCGATGCTTCTTTATAGGCATCCATTCTCGGTTTGACGATGGTGAGGTCCGGGCACAGCGTCAGCGCATGCCGGGATGACATCGCGGAGCGGATGCCGTAGGCCCGGGCTTCGTAGTTGCAGGTGGCGATCACACCCCGCCGTTCTGCCGACCCGCCGACTGCCAACGGCTTGCCGGCCAGACGCGGGTCGTCGCGCATCTCAATAGCGGCATAGAAGCAATCACAGTCGATATGGATGATTTTGCGCTGCGGCATCACATGGGGTCGTAGGAAAACGGTCGTGCAGTATCTCATTCACGTGACTTTCTGACACTGAATAAGCCTCGCCCCTACGGAACGTGCACTCCACGAAACCTCCCTGAAACTCCCTTAAAGCGACGCGCGCCGCAGCCATCCGCCCCACGCGCCACGCTAACCACTTGAAGAAAAAGCATTTTTTTCTGCCGATTGCTTGACAGCCCGGCGATCCTCTGTAGAATGCCGCCACACAGACGCGGGATGGAGCAGTCTGGTAGCTCGTCGGGCTCATAACCCGAAGGTCGTCGGTTCAAATCCGGCTCCCGCAACCAAACATCAAAACAGGCTACTCGAAAGAGTGGCCTTTTTTGTGGCCGTCATTTGAGCAAGCCCGCTCCCATCGCTACCTCCCCCCACCTCTTCATATAAATGAAACAAGGCCCGTGGATGATGGCGACATGCCGTCAGGTGCGGAGTGCGATAAAAGCCTTGTCCAACCGCCACTTAGGCACACCAACGCTCCCGATGAGGTTATTTTGTCGATCTCCGGCATTAAAGGTTGACACTTTGTCGTTCGACTGTAGAATGCCGCCACACAGACGCGGGATGGAGCAGTCTGGTAGCTCGTCGGGCTCATAACCCGAAGGTCGTCGGTTCAAATCCGGCTCCCGCAACCAACATCTAAAAAGGCTACTCGAAAGAGTGGCCTTTTTTTTGCCTCGCTGAAAGCTCACGAACAGCGAGCCTGAATCCTTGTCACATCCCATTACCGGGGTGCGTTCATCCGAGAGGTCTTGTTACTGTATGTTGCCGGGAGCGATAGTTTTCACCTCCCCTGCCGATACGCTGGCCAGCGACTGAACCTAGACTGAACGGTCACCGATACGTATCCGTGGTATTCGCCCGTTAGACGTTGAAGCGCTAACATCCTGAATTATTTTTTGCGTAGGGATTGGTAACTTGGCTGTATACCTCCATCCTGTCGCGCACGATCCAAGGAGTGATTGATGCGCGCCAACCCGTCCGACACAAATGAAGCAGTGACGGAGCATCCTCCGGCTCCCCCGAAACGACTGCGTCTACGCGAACTGGTGAGCAAGTACCGTCAACCCATCGGGTTGGGCGTCACCATCCTTCTGTTCGCCGTCGCCCTGATCGCCTGTCGGCACATGCTGACCGAGCTGGACATCTACGCTCTGCAGGATTCGCTGCTCAGTGTGCCGCTGCCTTCTCTGGCGGGCGCAGTGCTGGCGACAGCCATCGGTTTCGTGATTCTGCTGGGCTACGAGTGGTCCGCCAGTCGCTACGCCAATGTGGATCTGCCACCGAAGTCGCTGATCATGGGCGGCTTTTGCGCGTTCGCCATCGGTAACGCGGTAGGTCTGTCGATGCTCTCCGGCGGCTCGGTTCGTTACCGCCTTTACTCGCGATTGGGACTGGGTGCGGGCGAAGTTGCCCACATGACCCTCTTTGCCAGCCTGTCATTGGGTTGCGCACTTCCCCCGCTGGCGGCCCTTGCGACCTTGAGCGATCTGCCCGCCGCTTCGCTGGCGCTGCATGTGTCGGTGCCGGTACTGGCCACCGTCGCGGTCGCGGTCCTGGCGATCAGCGCAATCCTGGGTTACGCGATCTATCGCCGGCGTCTGCCGGAACAGACGATCCCGCATAATTTGCTGGTCCGCGCCGGACGCCGCACGCTGCGTCTGCCTGGCGTGCGCCTGACGCTGATGCAATTGGTGATCACCGCGCTGGACGTCGCGGCGGCGGCTGCCGTCCTCTATCTGTTGCTGCCCTCTGCCCCGCCCTTCGGCGCGTTCCTGCTGGTTTACCTGCTGGCCCTGGCCGCCGGTGTTCTCAGCCACGTGCCCGGTGGCGTCGGCGTCTTTGAAGCCATTCTGCTCGCCGCCTTTGCTGACGAACTGGGCGCCGCACCGCTGGCCGCCGCGCTGCTGCTGTACCGCCTGATCTACGTGGTGATGCCGCTGCTGATCGCTTGTCTGGTGCTGCTTTACAGCGAGGCCAAGCGATTGCTGTTTGCGCAGCAGGCCATGCGCGTTGCGTCCGGCCTCGGTGCGCCGATTCTGGCATTGCTGGTATTTCTCTCCGGGGTGGTGCTGCTGTTTTCCGGCTCCACGCCCGAGATCGACACCCGCCTGGAGAGCCTCGGGTTTCTCATTCCCCATCGACTGATCGACGCTTCGCACTTTGGCGCCAGCCTGATCGGCGTGCTGTGCCTGTTGCTCGCGCAGGGATTGCGCCGTCGTCTTTCAGCTGCGTGGATGCTGACCACGATCCTGCTGTTTGTGGGCTCCATTCTGTCGATTCTCAAGGGTTTCGACTGGGAAGAAGCGAGCCTGCTGCTGCTGACCGCGTGTTTGCTGGCGATCTTCCGGCGCTCGTTCTACCGCCCGAGTCGTTTGCTGGAACTGCCGTTTTCCCCCCTGTATCTGGTCGCCAGTGTCTGCGTCCTGGGCGCTTCGTTCTGGCTGCTGCTGTTCGCCTATCAAGACGTGCCCTACAGCCATCAGCTGTGGTGGCAGTTCACGCTGGATGCCGACGCCCCTCGCGGTCTGCGTTCGGCACTGGGCAGCGCGGTGTTGCTGCTGATCGTCTCGCTGACCTGGCTGCTGCGCACCGCCCGCCCGGTGATCAACCTGCCCGACGAGGCACAGCTTGCCAAAGCCGCGGAGATCATCAAAGCGTCCAGCCAGCCCGACGGCGGTTTGGTGCTGACCGGCGACAAAGCCGTGCTCATGCACCCGGATGGCAACGCCTTCCTGATGTACGCCCATCGCGGCCGTAGCCTTGTCGCGTTGTACGACCCGATTGGCCCGACCCAGCAACGGGCCGAGCTGATCTGGCAGTTCCGCGATCTGTGCGACGTTCACCATGCACGCCCCGTGTTCTATCAGGTGCGTGCCGAGAATCTGCCGTTCTACATGGACATCGGTCTGACCGCGATCAAGCTGGGCGAAGAAGCCCGGGTCGATCTGCACAAGTTCGACATCGAAGCCAAGGGCAAGGAAATGAAGGACCTGCGCTACACCTGGAATCGGGGTGGGCGCGACGGTCTGTCGCTGGAAATCTACGAAGTGGGCCAAGCGCCCATGGACGAGCTCAAAGTGATTTCCGATGCGTGGCTGATGGGCAAGAACGTGCGCGAAAAAGGTTTTTCGCTGGGCCGGTTCAGCCTGGATTACCTCAAGCATTTTCGCATTGCTATCGTTCATTTCCAGGGCAAGCCGGTCGCGTTCTCCAATTTGCTGGAGACCTCGCGCAATGACCTGGCGAGCCTGGACCTGATGCGCTCGCACCCGGAAGCGCCAAAGCTGACCATGGAATTCATGATGGTCGGGCTGATCCTGCATTACAAAAAAGAAGGTTACGCCCGCTTCAGCCTTGGCATGGTGCCGTTGTCCGGGCTGCAACCGCGGCGTGGCGCGCCTCTGACCCAGCGTCTGGGTTCGATGGTGTTCAGCCGTGGCGAACAACTCTACAACTTCCAGGGGCTGCGCCGTTTCAAAGACAAATTCCAGCCTGACTGGGAACCTCGTTATATGGCCGTGCCCGCAGGACTTGATCCGCTCGTGGCACTGGCAGATACCGCCGCCCTGATCGCAGGCGGCCTGACTGGATTGGTGAAACGCTGATGATTCAACGCTACTGGCGCTTTTTGCTCGCGGCCCTGGTAATCCTGGTGGTGGCACTGGGTTTCTGGCTGTGGAACCGCCCCGCCGCGCAACCGACTCTCGAACACATCACCCTGGATGACGGCGCTGCGCTGATCCGTGTGGTGCCCTCGACCAAGGTGAAGACCCAGGTCGCGCTGGCCGTTACCACTGAAGAATCACTGACCGAGAAGCAACTGCTCGCCCTGAGCTACGACGCTTCCGCCCGGGTCATACAAGTGACGCTGCCGAAGGACGACTGCCAGCTTCAGGCCAAGACCTTCAATGCCGCGCTGCAGAAGCTCGACGGTGCGCCCGATCTGGTTGCCGGTGTCGGCTCCGGTGCTTCCCTGGCGTGGCGCTGGCTGGCCGGTCAGAACAACGACAACGCCCGGGCCATCTCGGTCGGCTTCGTCCGCGATCAACCGGGTTGCACCGACCCTGTGCCCAAAGCCGCCGCCCACGGCAAGTGGACGGTCGCCTGGAACGACGGCCCCGACGACGAAAGCGCCACGCTGGTCCGTGACGCACCCAACACCGAAACCAGCATCAGCGACTACGACATCAAGTACCCGCAGGTGCTGAACAACGAAGTGCGCCGTCGCCTGATCGGGGGTGACGACAACGGCGGCCTGAACATTCCGGTGGTTGAGGTACCGTCTTCGCAGCCCTCTGACACGGTGACGCTGTTCCTGTCCGGCGACGGTGGCTGGCGCGACCTCGACAAAGACGTAGCAGGCGACATGGCGAAAATGGGCGGCTACCCGGTCGTCGGCATCGACACCCTGCGTTACTACTGGGAGCACAAATCGCCTGAGCAAACAGCCGCTGATCTGAGCGAGCTGATGGCCCATTACCGCCAGAAATGGGGCGCCAAGCACTTTGTGCTCGCCGGCTACTCCTTCGGCGCCGACGTGCTGCCAGCGATCTACAACCGTTTGCCGGAAGAAGACAAGGCGCGGGTCGACGGCATCATCCTGCTGGCCTTCGCCCGCACTGGCAGCTTCGAGATTGCCGTTGAAGGCTGGTTGGGCGCTGCCGGCAAAGAAGCCGCGACAGGGCCTGAAATGGCCAAGCTGCCCGGGGATAAGGTGTTGTGCGTCTACGGCATCGAAGAGAAGGATGAAAGCGGTTGCACGGAAACCACCGCGCCTGGCGAGAAGATGCAGCTGCCCGGTGGCCATCACTTCGACGAAGACTACCCGGCCCTGGCCAAGCGCCTGAGTGCAGTGATCGACAAGTGGAAAGGCAAAGAGCCCGCTGCCGAGTAATCACCCGCCCATAAAAAATCCCCGCTCTCTTGCGATTGCGGGGATTTTTTGTTTCAGGGCCTGCTCACGACGGGTCCCACCTCCGGTTACGCACTGTCCCCGTAGGACCGGCTTCAGCCGGGAAGAGGCCGCTGCATACGCCATCAATCTTTCAGCGCGGCACCAAACGCCTTCCCGGCTAAAGCCGGTCCTACAGAGGCCAAGGGCCGCTTACATCTCCACCTGCGTGCCCAGTTCGATCACCCGGTTGAACGGCAACTTGAAGAAACGCAGATTGCCGTTGGCGTTTTTCAACATGAACGAGAACAGCCCCTCGCGCCAGCGGGCCATGCCCACCAGTTTCGACGAAACCACGGTTTCGCGGCTGAGGAAGTAAGTCGTGCGCATCGGGCTGAAGTCCAGCTCCTTCAGGTGACACAAGCTCAGCGCTGCCGGCACGTCAGGCTCGTCGATAAAGCCGAAATGCAGGATCACCCGATAGAAGCCCTCGCCAAACGCCTCGACCTCGAAGCGCTGGGCCGTCGGCACGCGCGGAGTGTCTTCGTACACAACGGTCAGCAACACCACCTGCTCGTGCAACACCTGGTTGTGCAGCAGGTTATGCAACAGCGCATGGGGAACGGCGTCTGCACGGGCCGTGAGAAACACTGCCGTGCCCTGAACGCGATGGGGCGGCTGCACGCGAATACTGCTGATGAAGATCGGCAGCGGCAGGCCGCCTTCGTCGATGCGGTCCACCAACAACTGCTTGCCGCGCTTCCAGGTGGTCATCAGGATGAACAGCACGATGCCCGCCAGGAAGGGGAACGCCCCGCCCTGAATGACTTTTGGCACGTTGGCCGCGAAGAACATGCCGTCCACGAACAGGCATCCGATCAAAATGGGCACCGCGATCAGCGGCGGCCATTTCCAGGCCAGCAGCATGACCGACGCCACCAGAATCGTCGTGCACAGCATCGTACCGGTCACCGCCACGCCATAAGCCGAGGCCAGCGCCCCGGAAGACTCAAAGCCGAGGACCAGCAGGATCACCCCGACCATCAGCGCCCAGTTCACCGCGCCGATGTAGATCTGCCCTTGGGCGTCGCTGGAGGTGTGCTGGATGTACATGCGCGGGATGTAGCCAAGCTGAATCGCTTGCAGCGTCATCGAGAACGCCCCGGAGATCACCGCCTGCGAAGCAATAATGGTTGCCAGTGTCGACAGGGCGATCAAGGGCAACAGCGCCCAGCTCGGCGCCAGCAGGTAGAACGGGTTGCGCACCGCTTCAGGGTCTTGAATCACGAGGGCGCCCTGCCCGAAGTAGTTCAGCACCAGTGCCGGCAGGACCAACGCGAACCAGGCGCGGGAGATCGGCTTGCGACCGAAGTGGCCCATGTCGGCGTAGAGCGCCTCGGCTCCGGTCAGTGCCAGCACTACCGCGCCCAGTACCGAAACGCCAATGCCGGGATGGTCAATAAAGAAGCGAACCGCCCACACCGGATTGACCGCGTGCAGAACCTCCGGCTGCTGGAAAATGCCGTGAACACCGAGTACCCCAAGGGTCACGAACCACAGCACCATGATCGGGCCAAACATCACGCCGATCCGCGCAGTGCCGTGACGCTGAATCAGAAACAGCGCCACCAGCACAACCAGAGCGATCGGCACCACCCAGCGCTCAAGCCCGTCAAAGGCCAGCTCCATGCCCTCGACCGCCGACAGCACCGAGATCGCCGGGGTAATCATGCTGTCGCCATAAAACAGCGCCGCGCCAAACAACCCGCAGACGATCATGCTCGCCTGCAGCCTCGGATAATTGGCCGACGCCCTGCGCGCCAACGCCATCAGCGCCATGATGCCGCCTTCGCCGTCATTGTCGGCACGCAGCACCAAGGCCATGTATTTGAAGGAGACCACCCAGATCAGTGACCAGAAGATCAGCGACAGAATGCCCAGTACGGCGTCATGGCCGGCTTGCACGCCATAGCCGCCGAGGAACACTTCCTTGATGGTGTACAGCGGGCTGGTACCGATGTCGCCATAGGCAACACCCACCGCACCCACCAACAGACTCAACGGTTTCGCCGAAGAATGCCCGACCTCTGCCTGACTCGTTGCGTGACCCATTTACCACTCCTGAAACCATGACTCGAGCACCGCGATCCGGCGTTGTCGGATTGACCCACGCCGCACCGGTAAATTCCGATGCGCCCGGCCCACTTGGGGTGCCGGGCGTAACGCCGCGAAGCATAGCGCAGCACTCGTCGTAATTCTCTGTATAACACTGGTCAATCGTTCGACGCGCCGCTAGAATTGCGCACTTTTTGATCAGAGGCGCCCCAAGCGCCCAGTCAATGCCTCGGCTATTCGCCGGGCATCCTACGCCGAGGTTAGTCAATGTCCACCGTCACCACGTCTGCCGCCCCCAAGGTCGGCTTTGTCAGCCTCGGTTGCCCGAAGGCTCTGGTCGATTCCGAGCGCATCCTGACCCAGCTGCGCATGGAAGGCTATCAGGTCGTTCCGACCTACCAGGACGCTGACGTGGTCGTGGTCAACACCTGCGGTTTCATCGACAGCGCCAAGGCTGAATCCCTCGAGACCATTGGCGAAGCGCTGGCCGAAAACGGCAAAGTGATCGTCACCGGTTGCATGGGCGTGGACGAAAGCGTGATTCGCGCCGTGCACCCGAGCGTGCTGGCCGTGACCGGTCCGCAGCAGTACGAGCAAGTGGTCAATGCCGTCCACGACGCCGCGCCACCGAAGCTCGATCACAACCCGCTGATCGATCTGGTGCCGCCGCAAGGCGTCAAGCTGACTCCGCGTCATTACGCCTATCTGAAAATTTCCGAAGGGTGCAATCACAGCTGCAGTTTCTGCATCATCCCGTCCATGCGCGGCAAGCTGGTCAGCCGCCCGATTGGCGACGTGCTGGACGAAGCCCAGCGTCTGGTCAAAGCCGGCGTGAAAGAGCTGCTGGTGATTTCCCAGGACACCAGCGCCTACGGCGTCGACATCAAGTACCGCACCGGTTTCTGGAACGGCCAGCCGGTCCGCACGCGCATGACCGAGCTGTGCCAGGCCCTGAGTTCGCTGGGTGTGTGGGTACGCCTGCACTACGTTTACCCGTATCCGCACGTCGACGAGATCATCCCGCTGATGGCGGCGGGCAAGATCCTGCCGTACCTGGACATCCCGTTCCAGCACGCCAGCCCGAAGATCCTCAAGCTGATGAAACGCCCGGCCTTCGAAGACAAGACCCTGGCGCGCATCAAGAACTGGCGCGAACAGTGCCCGGACCTGATCATCCGCTCGACCTTCATCGTCGGCTTCCCGGGCGAAACCGAAGAAGATTTTCAGTACCTGCTGGACTGGCTGACTGAAGCCCAGCTCGATCGCGTCGGTTGCTTCCAGTACTCCCCCGTCGAGGGCGCGCCGGCGAATCTGCTGGATGCGCCTATCGTGCCGGACGACATCAAGCAGGACCGCTGGGACCGCTTCATGGCGCACCAGCAGGCCATCAGCGCCGCCCGCCTGCAGATGAAGATCGGCAAGGAAATCGAAGTGCTGATCGACGAAGTGGACGAGCAGGGTTTCGTCGGCCGTTCGTTTTTCGATGCACCGGAAATCGACGGCAATGTGTTCGTTGAAAGCGACCGTGATTTCAAGCCGGGCGACAAGGTCATGTGCCGCGTGGTGGATGCCGATGAGTACGACCTGTGGGCTGAGCCGATCTAACGCTCAATCTCCGGCTCGACAGCCGCTTCACCTCCAACAGCCCTGCCCGTAAAACGGCGGGGTTTGTTTTTTCTGGCTATCGTCCCCTCATCAGGATCAATTCCCAGGGAGCAGCGGCAACATGACCCAGCACTCGGTCATCTATCTGCCCAAACAGCACGACTTCGCCGAACTCACCCGGGTCTGGGAAGCCTCCGTGCGCGCAACCCATGACTTTTTGCCCGAGAACTACATCACGCTGCTCCGGCATCTGCTGGAAACCCAATACCTGGGCGCCGTGAACCTGTTCTGCACCCGCGACTCGCACCTGCGCATCACCGGTTTCGCCGGCACCACGCCGGGCAAGCTCGAAATGCTGTTCATCGCCCCTGACCACCGTGGCATGGGCCTGGGGAAGCAATTGCTGGACTATGCGATCGAGCATTTCCGCATCACCGAGCTGGATGTGAACGAGCAGAACGTCCAGGCATTGGGCTTTTATGAACGGCAGGGGTTTGAGGTGGTGGGCCGGGCGGAGGTCGATGGACTCGGTCGGCCGCATCCGATGTTGCGGATGCGGGTGAAATCGGGGCTGTGACGCCTGAACCGGGCCAGAGAGAGGTTCGGACTGTAGGAGCCGGCTTGCTGGCGAACCCAATCGGTCGGCAACCAGCAGCGCCTGACCCGACGCGTTCGCCAGCAAGCCGGCTCCTGCCAGAATGCAGTTGCCGGTCAGATCTGCATCAGCGCTTCAAGCTTTCCAGCAGCACCTTGTTGAACTGCTGCGGGTCCTGAATCTGCGGCGCATGGCCAAGCCCTGCGAACTCCACCAGCGTTGCCTGCGGAATGCGCTTGGCGGCGGCCTTGCCCAGTTCCGGGTAGTTGCCCAACGTCTTGCGAAGGTCCTCGGGCGCGGCGTCCTTGGCAATGGCGGTATTGTCCTTCTGCCCAATCAACAACACCGTCGGCATCTTCAATTTCTCGAAGTCGTAGAACACCGGCTGATTGAAGATCATCCCGTAGGTCTGCGCAGATGCCCGAGCGACCTCCTCCTTGCCCTTGCCGTTGAACATGCCGGCCTGCATGTCGACCCAATGATCGAACTCGGGCCGCCATTCATTGGCGTAATAGGTCGACTGTTGATACTTGCGAATGCTGTCGGCACTGGTCTTCAGCTCCCGGGCGTACCAGTCGTCAAAGCTTCGATCCGGCACGCCTTTGGCTTTCCAGTCTTCCAGGCCGATCGGGTTGACCAGCAGTAGCTGATCCACTTGCTCGGGGTACATCAGCGCAAAGCGGGTCGCCAGCATGCCGCCCATCGAATGCCCGACCACGGTGACGTGATCGATGCCCAGTTGGGTCAGCAGCGCTTTGGTGTTTTGCGCCAGCTGTTCAAAAGAGTACTTATAATCCGCCGGTTTGCTGGAGCGGCAGAAACCGATCTGATCCGGCGCAACGACCCGATAGCCCGCGCCCGTCAACGCCTTGATGGTCCCTTCCCACGTGGCGCCGCAGAAGTTCTTGCCGTGCAGCAGCACCACGCTGCGGCCATTGGCAGGCCCGGCTGGCTTGATGTCCATGTAACCCATCTGCACCGGCGCGCCTTGGGATTCGAAGCTGTAATTCTGCGCCGGGAACGGATACTGGAAGCCTTCCAGCTGCGGGCCGTAAGACGAGGTTTGCGCAGCGAGCAGCGGCAGGCTGACAGTCATCAGCAATGCGGGTAGCCATTTGGTCATGAATTCGCTCCAGACAATGTAGGAATACAGAGCAGACCTGCGTCGGTCCCGGAAAAATCCATGGACTGGAGGCTTATTCACCCGCCAATTTCAATGTGGCCGCGATTAACGGTGCCTGCGCGGGTACAATAGGCGCCTTTCCATTTTGTTACGGCTTTTCTCATGACTGACCCCATTCGCCTTTCCAAACGCCTGATCGAGCTGGTCGGCTGCTCCCGTCGCGAGGCCGAGCTGTTCATCGAAGGCGGCTGGGTCACGGTGGACGGCGTTGTCGTCGACGAGCCTCAGTTCAAGGTCGAAAACCAGACCGTGGTGCTGAACGCGGAAGCGAAAGCCGATACGCCTGAATCCGTCACCCTTCTGTTCAACGCCCCGGCGGGTATGGCCCCTGAAAATGCCTTGGCGCTGATCACACCCGCTACGTTATCCGCCGACCACAGCATCGGCCGACGTCCGCTCAAGGGGCACTTCCTGCGCCTGGAAGCGATTTCCACGCTGCAAGCCAACGCCAGCGGCCTGATGGTGTTCAGCCAGGACTGGAAAATCCTGCGCAAACTCACCGACGACCGCAGCAAGATCGAGCAGGAATATGTCGTCGAGATCGCGGGCGACATGGTTGCCCACGGCCTCAACCGCCTGAACCACGGCATGACCTACAAGGGCAAGGAGCTGCCGAAGGTCAAAGCCAGTTGGCAGAACGAGAACCGCCTGCGCTTCGCCATGAAGAACCCGCAGCCCGGCGTCATCGCCCAGCTGTGCGAGGCGGTGGGCCTGAAGGTTGTTTCGGTGCGGCGCATCCGTATCGGCGGCGTGTCCATCGGCAAGGTGCCTGAAGGCCAGTGGCGCTACATGACCGACAAAGAAAAATTCTGAAACCCCTTTCTGAGCGCCGCATCCCATCTTGCGCGCGCTCATCTGCGAATCCCCAGGAAATACACGCACCATGATGAACAACGATGTACTGCGCAGCATCCGTTACATGCTTGATATCAACGACGCCAAAGTGGTCGATATCATTAAGCTCGGCGGGTTCGACGCGACCAAAGCCGATGTCGCGGCCTACATGAAGAAAGACGAAGAAGAAGGCTTCGTGCCATGCAGCGACGAAGTCATGGCGCACTTCCTCGACGGCCTGGTGTTCTTCAAGCGTGGCAAGGACGAGAGCCGCCCGCCGCTGCCTGTCGAACTGCCCATCACCAACAACATCGTCCTGAAGAAGCTGCGCGTGGCTTTCGAACTGAAAGAAGACGACATGCACGCGATCCTCAAGGCGTCCGAGTTCCCGGTGTCCAAGCCTGAACTCAGCGCCCTGTTCCGCAAGGCGGGCCACACCAACTACCGCGTCTGCGGCGACCAGCTGCTGCGCAACTTCCTGCGCGGCCTGACCCTGCGCGTGCGCGGCTAAGCGCTGCAGCTCGTCCATGACCCAGGTCTACAACGTCTCGCCGATCGGCTTCATGCGCTCGTGCTTCAAAGAGAAGTTCGCCATTCCCCGGCAGCCGCAACTGGCGCCTGCCGCGCGGGGCGTGCTGGAGTTGGTCGCGCCCTTTGATCAGGGTGATGCCGTTCAGGGTCTGGAACAGGTCAGCCATGTCTGGCTGCTGTTTCTGTTTCACCAAGCCCTGGAGGACAAGCCGCGACTTAAGGTGCGCCCGCCTCGCCTGGGCGGCAATCAGTCGATGGGCGTGTTCGCCACGCGCGCGACCCATCGGCCCAACGGCATCGGTCAGTCGGTGATCAAGCTGGATAAGGTCGAAGCCGGGCGCCTGTGGCTGTCAGGCATCGACCTGCTGGACGGCACGCCGGTGCTGGACGTCAAACCCTACGTGCCCTATGCCGATGTGATCGTTGATGCACGTAACAGCATGGCTGCCGCCGCCCCGGAGATGATTCCGGTGCAGTGGGCAGACGCGGCGCTGACCCAGGCCCACGAACATGGACTGCGCCTCGAAGAACCGCTGATCGAGCTGATCGAGCAGTGCCTGGCTCAAGACCCGCGACCGGCCTATCAGACGCCCACGCCGGAGCGACGCTACGGCGCGCAGTTCTGGGACCTGGACGTGCGCTGGCATTACCCGCAAGCCGGCGTCATCTGCGTGCTGGAAGTCGTCCCCGCCGCCGGTTGATAAACCGCTTACACCCGCCCACAAAAAAACCGCCTGGTCCGTGACCTCCAGGCGGTTTTTTTCAGACTCCAAAAACGCGGGTGCCTGTACTGACCTATTCGCCGATGACGTCACCCCCGCAGTGCTGCGAGGATGATTCATCGGCGATTGGGTCGTAGCTGAACAGTGTTACTTCTCGACGAAGGCGCGCTCGATCAAGTAATCACCCGGCTCACGCATGCGTGGCGAAACGGTCAAGCCGAAGCTGTTGAGCACTTCGCTGGTCTCGTCGAGCATGCTCGGGCTGCCGCACAGCATGGCGCGGTCGTCCTGCGGGTTGATCGGCGGCAGACCGATGTCGCTGAACAGCTTGCCGCTGCGCATCAGGTCGGTCAGGCGGCCTTCGTTTTCGAACGGCTCGCGGGTCACGGTCGGGTAGTAGATCAGCTTGTCGCGCAGCATCTCACCGAAGAATTCATTCTGCGGCAAGTGCTCGGTGATGAACTCGCGGTAAGCGACTTCGTTCACGTAACGCACGCCGTGGCAAAGGATGACCTTCTCGAAACGCTCGTAGGTCTCAGGGTCCTGAATCACGCTCATGAACGGCGCCAGACCGGTACCGGTGCTAAGCAGGTAAAGGTGCTTGCCCGGCTTGAGGTCGTCGAGCACCAGCGTGCCCGTAGGCTTCTTGCTGATGATGATCTCGTCGCCTTCCTTCAAATGCTGCAGCTGCGAGGTCAGCGGGCCGTCCGGTACCTTGATGCTGAAGAACTCCAGGTGCTCTTCCCAGTTCGGGCTGGCAATGGAGTAGGCACGCATGAGCGGGCGCCCGTTTGGCTGCTGCAGACCGATCATGACGAACTGACCGTTCTCGAAGCGCAGGCCAGGATCACGGGTGCACTTGAAACTGAAGAGGGTGTCGTTCCAGTGATGAACGCTGAGGACACGCTCGTGATTCATGTTGCTCATGGTACGTGGGAGCTCCTGATAAATAACGTGCGCCAGTCAATGCGCCATTGCGCGACATTCTAGTGGCAGACACAATATCTGTTAACTGAATTATCAAGATATAGGTTATCGGTTATATAGATATGCGATTTACTCTCCGTCAGCTCCAGGTTTTCGTCGCCGTCGCCCAGCAGGAAAGCGTTTCCCGCGCGGCGGTCTTGCTGTCCTTGTCGCAATCGGCGGCGAGTACGTCCATCACAGAACTGGAACGCCAATCCAGCTGCCAGCTGTTCGACCGCGCCGGTAAACGGCTGAGCCTCAACGCGACCGGCCGGCAGCTGTTGCCCCAGGCCGTTGCGCTGCTCGATCAGGCCAAGGAGATCGAAGACCTGCTCAACGGCAAGTCCGGTTTCGGTTCACTGGCGGTCGGCGCAACCCTCACCATTGGCAACTACCTCGCCACGCTGCTGATCGGCAGCTTCATGCAGCGCCACCCTGAGAGCCAGGTGAAGCTGCACGTGCAGAACACGGCGAACATCGTTCAGCAGGTCGCTCACTACGAGATCGATCTGGGCCTGATCGAAGGCGACTGCAGCCACCCTGACATCGAAGTGCAAACCTGGGTCGAGGATGAGCTGGTGGTGTTTTGCGCCCCTCAGCATCCGCTGGCCAAAAAGGGCCGGGCATCACTGGAGGAACTGACGCGGGAGGCGTGGATTCTGCGGGAACAGGGTTCGGGGACGCGCCTGACCTTCGATCAGGCCATGCGTCATCACTTGAACAGCCTGAACGTGAGGCTGGAGCTGGAACACACCGAGGCGATCAAACGCGCTGTGGAGTCAGGGCTGGGAATCGGCTGCATCTCGCGTCTGGCCCTGCGTGACGCCTTTCGCCGGGGCAGCCTCGTGGCCGTTGAAACGCCGGAGCTGGATCTGGTGCGGCAGTTCTATTTCATCTGGCACAAGCAGAAATATCAGACGTCGGCTATCCGCGAATTCCTCGACCTCTGTCGTTCCTTCACCGCCGGTGTAAACCGCAGCGACGAGATTGTCCTGCCGAGCATTGCCTGACGCGCCGCCCGGCTGAGGACGATTGTCAGCCCAGCAGGATCAGGCCCCAGACCACGGCAATCATGCTCAGCGCTACGAATTGCGCGGCGCTGCCCATGTCTTTGGCGTTCTTCGACAGCGGGTGGCGGTCGAGGGAAATCCGGTCAATCGCCGCTTCGATGGCCGAATTCAGCAGTTCGACGATCAGCGCCAACAGGCACACCGCGATCAGGATCGCGCGCTCGCCACGGCTGACATGGAACACGAACGACAGAGGGATCAATACAACGTTGAGCAGCACCAGTTGACGGAACGCGGCTTCGCCTTTGAATGCTGCGGTCAGGCCGTCGAAGGAATAGCCCGACGCGTTGAGGATACGTTTCAGACCAGTCTGGCCTTTGAATGGGGACGTCATAGGAAAACTACTGATGAATGAAAGCGGTGGAGGCTAGTGCGGCGACGGTCAAAAAAGTGTGAAGGTCGGCCGCGTAAAGCCCGGGGTTTAGCCTGATTCGCGGGAATCAGCTCTGCGGAATGGATTCCAATTGTTGCAGCAGCAAGGCTGCCTGGGTCCGGGTGCGCACATTGAGCTTGCGAAAGATCGCCGTGACATGGGCCTTGATCGTCGCTTCCGACACGCTCAGCTCGTAGGCGATCTGCTTGTTCAGCAACCCCTCGCAGACCATCGTCAACACGCGGAACTGCTGGGGCGTCAGGCTGGCAAGGCCTTCGCTGGCAGCCTTGGCCTCCGGCGACACGCTAATGCTTTCGTTGACCTGGGGAGGCCACCAGACATCGCCATCCAGCACCGTTCGCACGGCCTTCTGGATGGTTTCGAGGGAACTGGATTTAGGGATGAAACCGCTGGCGCCGAATTCGCGGGACTTGACCACGACCGCGGCCTCTTCCTGAGCGGAGACCATCACCACTGGCACTTGCGGGTACTGACCGCGCAACAGCACCAGCCCCGAAAAGCCATAAGCGCCGGGCATGTTCAGGTCCAGCAGGACCAGATCCCAATCGGACTTCTCGGTCAGTCGCGCTTCCAGATCAGCGATGCTCTCGGCCTCTACCAGCCTTGCATCCGGCCCGAGCCCCAGGCTAAGCGCCTGATGCAATGCGCTGCGAAACAGGGGATGGTCGTCGGCAATCAGGATTTCGTATGGCATTTCATGATCCTTTAAGTGACTCAGCGCCGACGAATTCAACACCCAATGAGGACACCCGCGACATCTTGACACAGGGACCATACGTGAGCGGCGCCAAGAATGCCCAGCGAAGCCGGGGTGGTCAAGCCTGACGCTTTGCGGCAAAGTCTGCGCCCCCGATCTGACGAGTGCCATCATGCCAAACCATGCCCTGCGAGCCGACCTGCTCATGCTCCTGACCGCATTGATCTGGGGCACCGGCTTTGTCGCCCAGACCGCCGGGATGGATCACATCGGCCCCTATCTGTTCTCGGGGCTTCGTTTCGCGCTGGGTTCCCTCTGCCTGATCCCGCTGATTCTGCGCAACGCCAACACCGCGCGCGTGCCAGAGCCCTTGCTCAATCGCGGCATGTTACGCGCCGGCATCATCATGGGCCTGGCGCTGGCACTGGGCATCAACCTGCAACAGGTGGGACTGCTGTTTACCAGCGTGACCAACTCCGGCTTCATCACCGGCCTGTACGTGATTGTAGTTCCGCTACTGGGCTTGCTGCTCGGCCATAAAACCGGGCTGGGCACCTGGCTGGGCTGCCTGTTGGCCGTAGTCGGCATGTGCCTGCTCAGTATTGGCGATAACTTTCACGTCGCCTCGGGGGACTGGCTGCAGTTGATCGGCGCGTTCGTGTGGGGCGGACACGTGGTATTGGTCAGTTTATTTGCCAGCCGCCACGACCCGATCCGTCTGGCCTTTCTGCAGTTCGCCACCTGTTCGGTGGTGAGTCTGCTGCTGGCAGTGCTCTTCGAACCGATTGCCCTCGACGCGATCATGGCCGCGGCCCCTGCCCTGCTCTACGGCGGCATCGTCGCGGTCGGGGTCGGCTACACGCTGCAAGTGGTCGCGCAGAAACACGCCATTGCTTCCCACGCCGCCATCATCCTTTCGCTGGAGGCCGTGTTCGCCGCCATCGCCGGCGCCTGGATTCTCGGGGAGGCGTTGCAACTGCGCGGTTATATCGGTTGCGGATTGATGCTGGCCGGGATGCTGCTGGCGCAGTTGTGGCCGAAGAAAAGCCTCGCCTGAGGTCATGTTTCTATTGCGAGCAGTGTTGATGCGACTCGCTGGCACCGGCCTTACTTGTGACTACTCAAGATAGCCCTTGAGCTCTTGATGGGCATCGCTCAGCAAATCAAGGGGCAACTGATTTTTAGCGTCTAGATAGTGCTGACTGAAGACATCGAAGTAGCAGCTTAGAGCCGAAGCTGCTTCATTGTCGCCGGCCAGATCGAGACACAGAGCGGCCACTTCAGCGGTACAGAGATGTTCGCTGCGGGTGGACCGTCTCAACTTGTACCGTGAAAGCTTTTCGGGGATCAGGCTCAAAATGGGGATGGAGTCGAAATAAGCGCTTTTACGGAAGATTTTCCTCGCTTCAGTCCATGTAGCGTCAAGCAGCACGAACAGCGGTCTCTTATTCGGATTAATCGTCACGGTATTGGTGACGCGGTCGGCCGCTACATATTCCCCCGGAAAGACCAGATAGGGTTGCCACTGCGGATCGTTAAGCAATGCAATCAGCTTTTCATCGACTTCGGTGCGTGACCACACAAACGCATGGTTATCCTTGATCACGTCTGCAATCAGCCAACCCGTATTGCTGGGTTTGAAGACCTCTTTTGTCGTCATGATCAGGCACACCCCTGATTTTGCCTCGACCTTGGGACGCCACCTGCACAGGCAATGACTTTCGATCACTCGACAGTATTGACACCTTGGCGCACGTGATCCGCGAGCCAGGTAAGGCTTTGTACTCTCCTCCTCCCGCTCATCTCTCAGACATGCGACAGAGTTTCTGTGAAAAAGAGTCGGCGTCATCGAAGGGTAAGAAGGCAGTGACACGAGGGGTATCCGGCAGGTCGAAAAGTCGCGGCATTCTATCAGACACCGTCCAACGCGCCGTGCTCTCTGGTGTCCGCCGAGGCTCCTCACCTATACTGCCCGGCCTTGAGAGCACTCACCCTCGCAGTGAACGCCTTGGGATGTCGCCGGTCCAACGGCCTGCCTCTGCACCACCCGTCCATGCACCAGGAGAATTCAATGCTGCGCCTCATCGCCCCCACTCTCACGCTTTTGCTCGTCGCTCCACTGTGCGCCAACGCGGCGTCCAAGCAGGATTACGAACTGAGCCAGATGCTTGATAAAGTCGCGAAGGAAAGCAGTGTCGGCACGCCACGCGCCATCAACGAAGACATCCTCGACGAAGGCTACACCGTTGAAGGCAAAATGCTGATCAACCACCTCAGTGTGCAGTCTGGCCAAGCGGCTCAGATGCGCGAAAACCCGGACGACGTCCGCGGTCAGCTGGGCGGCAGCGTGTGCCGCAACGCCGGTTATCGCCAACTGATGGCCAAGGGCGCGATCCTGCGTTACCAGTTCACCGAATACAAAACCAACAAGCTCATCACGACTCAGGAAATCAAAGCGGCGGACTGCGCTGCCAAACCCCCTGCCCACAAGAAGTGATGTAACCCGCTTTACGGGCTGCGCGTTTCGAGATCACCTCAACGCGCAGCCTTGCCCTCCCCCTTCATTCGATACATGCGCTATTCCAATTCCCGCCACTCGGCACTTCTTGCCCGCCGCTCTTCGGACCGGCTTTTCGTTTCGCCGTGCCCATTCTCCCTCATCACATTTTGCATGCAAGAAAGGGTTGCCTGCGGCGCCGGTTGCCATCAATGTTTTCTCTTTCCAACCATGGATTAGTCCAGAATCGGGCGCCGCGCAGATGTGATGTCTCTCTGTTTTTGGGATTCGCTGCGCACGCCGACGCATGAAGCGTCGCGATCCCGCCCTCTGGCGCCGGTCAATGATTCTGCAGAAGGAGAAAGCGTGAATGCCGTACGTACCCAGTGACGCGTTGTCTCAGCACTTTCAGAGCAACGGAAACGACCTCACCCGCAAGGTCGAAGAACTCCTCGGTTCGGTCGCCCCGGACAGCCCCAATCTTCCGCTCTACCGCGACATGACCCTGACCGTCCTGCGCATGGCCCAGGACGACCTGAATCGCTGGAATGCCAAAATCACCCTGCAAGCGCTGCGTGAACTGGAGAATGCCTTTCGGGTGCTCGAACGATTCAAAGGCCGGCGCAAGGTCACCGTGTTCGGCTCCGCACGTACGCCCCTCGAACATCCTGTTTATGCGCTGGCCCGTGAATTGGGCAAGCAACTGGCCGCCTCGGACCTGATGGTCATCACCGGCGCCGGTGGCGGGATCATGGCCGCGGCCCACGAGGGCGCCGGTCTGGATCACAGCCTGGGCTTCAACATCACCCTGCCGTTTGAGCAGCACGCCAATGCGACCGTGGATGGCACCGGGAATCTGCTGCCGTTCCACTTCTTCTTCACGCGCAAGCTGTTTTTCGTCAAAGAAGCCGACGCGCTGGTGCTCTGCCCGGGCGGGTTTGGCACCCTCGACGAAGCGTTGGAAGTGCTGACGCTGATCCAGACCGGCAAAAGCCCGCTGGTGCCGATCGTGCTGCTGGATGCATCAGGCGGAACGTTCTGGGAAGGCGCACTCAGTTTCATCACGAACGAACTGGAGGCGAACAAATACATCCTGCCCACGGACATGAACCTGATGAAGCTGGTGTACAGCGCCGATGAGGCCGTTGCCGAAATCAATCGGTTCTACGCCAACTTCCACTCCAGCCGCTGGCTGAAGAACACCTTTGTCATCCGCATGCATCACGCCTTGAGCGAACATGCACTCAATGCCCTGCAGGACCGATTCGCTGATCTGCGGTTAAGTGGCGAATTCCAGCAATACGGCCATCAGGACGAATATGACGAAGCGCAGTTCAGCCACCTCACGCGTCTGGCGTTCGCCTTCACCGGCCGCAACCATGGCCGCTTGCGCGAACTGGTGGACTTCATAAACCTGGAGGAAAACTGGGCGAAACCTGCACATTCTCAGCAGGCTCGAGGAACCGAACCCGTGAAATCGATGTGATGATGAATGCGTGAGGGCGCCTCTGTGCGCCTTTACGCAGATCAAGCATCAGTCGTCGTTGCCCTTGCCACTCAGCAAACGCCCTATGAGCTCGGGTGGATAACCGCGATAACTCAGAAAGCGCATTTGCTGCCCACGCTCGCGGGCATCTCTGGGTAGCTGGCCGCTGAACTTGCGCTGCCACAGCGCTTCCAGCTTTTCCCACCAGTCCACGCCGCACTCGCGCAGTGCCTGTTCGATGTCCGCACGCAGCAAGCCGCGTTGCCCCAGCTCTTCGCGGATACGCAAAGGGCCGTGGCCAGAACGGGCACGGTAGGAAACGAAGCTTTCGAGGTATCGGGATTCAGACAGCAGACCCTCTTCCGTCAGACGGTCGAGCGCTGCATCAATCAGTTCGGGAGGGGCGCCGCGCTGACGCAGTTTGCGCGTCAGCTCGACACGACCATGCTCGCGTCGCGCGAGCAGGTCCATTGCAGTCCGCCTGACAGCGACGGGGGTATCAAGCACAGCGGGCATGGCGGGGATCAGATATCCGCGTCAGCTTCGACTTCAGCCACATCGTCTGCCGCTACGCGGGACGACTGGGCTTTCACATCAGGCGCTGCCGTCAGCAGCTTCTCGCGAATCTGCCTTTCGAGGGTGGTGCCGATTTCCGGGTTGTCCGCCAGAAACTTCGCGGAGTTGGCTTTACCCTGACCGATCTTGCTGCCCTGGTAGCTGTACCAGGCGCCGGATTTCTCCAGCAGACCGTGCAGCACGCCGAGGTCGATGATCTCGCCGTTACGGTAGATGCCCTTGCCGTAGAGAATCTGGAACTCAGCCTGACGGAACGGCGGGGCCACTTTGTTCTTGACGACTTTGACGCGGGTTTCGCTACCGACGACTTCGTCGCCTTCCTTGACCGCGCCTGTACGGCGGATGTCCAGACGGACCGACGCATAGAACTTCAGTGCGTTACCACCGGTGGTGGTTTCCGGGCTGCCGAACATCACGCCGATCTTCATACGGATCTGGTTAATGAAGATAACGAGGCAGTTGGCAGTCTTGATGTTACCGGTGATCTTGCGCAGTGCCTGGGACATCAGTCGGGCTTGCAGGCCGACGTGCATGTCGCCCATTTCGCCTTCGATTTCAGCTTTTGGTACCAGAGCGGCCACGGAGTCGACGACGATGACGTCGATCGCGTTCGAGCGCACCAGCATGTCAGTGATTTCGAGGGCCTGTTCGCCAGTGTCTGGCTGTGAGACCAGCAGGTCATCGACATTGACGCCCAGCTTGCCGGCGTACTCTGGATCGAGCGCGTGCTCGGCGTCGACGAATGCGCAGGTGGCGCCCATTTTCTGGGCTTCTGCGATGACGGACAGAGTAAGTGTGGTTTTACCCGAAGATTCCGGGCCGTAGATTTCAACGATCCGGCCTTTTGGCAGGCCACCGATACCGAGTGCGATATCGAGACCCAGCGAGCCGGTGGAGATAGCAGGAATAGCCTGGCGGTCATGGTCACCCATGCGCATTACGGCACCTTTGCCGAATTGACGCTCGATCTGACCCAAGGCCGCAGCCAAGGCTTTCTTCTTGTTGTCGTCCATTGAATCCTCTCGTAATAGGTTAGGCCTTGACGGCCGATATAACTGTATAAGTAGCCAGTATTATTCCACAGGGTCTGACGCGCGCCTACCCCTGATTTGGTATTTCTCCGCGAGAGAGCCGGACAAGCCCCTCTAGCGCGGCACTCACCGTTTGTCGGCGGACCGCATCACGGTCACCTGCAAACAGAAATCGCTCGGCGATCAATCGTTCCGCCGCGCCCCAGCACACCCACACCGTGCCGACGGGTTTCTCCGCCGAGCCCCCATCCGGCCCGGCCACCCCGCTGACCGCAACGGAAAACTGCGCGCCGCTGTTTGCCTGCGCGCCCCTGGCCATGGCTTCAACCACTTCGCGGCTGACGGCACCGACCTGGCCGAACAACGCTTCCGGCACTGCCAGTTGTCGGGTCTTCTGCCGGTTGGAGTAGGTGACATAGCCGGCCTCGAACCAAGCCGAACTTCCCGGGATACGCGTGATGGCTTCAGCGATGCCGCCTCCGGTGCAGGATTCTGCCGTGCTGACCTGCGCGCCTGTCGCCAACAGTTGCTGACCCAGGGTTGCTGCCAGGTGAGTGATGTCGTCCAAAAGGGTTCTCCGTATCGGTCGAGGCAAAGCAGACACGCTACACCAGCAGAATGGATGTGCAATACAGGACGTGACCTGAATCCGGATCACGCCTGGAAGACACTTATTTGCGCTCCGGTTTTTCGGAGCAGGGTTTCTTGATGGTTTCCACGATGGTTTCCCGCGGACGTCGCTTGGCCTCCTCCAGAGGGATGAAACGGCCGTTGGTTGAATCTCGTCCTCGCTTGCGTTGCATAGGGCAATCCTTGTCGATGATGCCGCCTCCCGTCGGGCGGTGCTCGACATCCTAGCCAGCTCAAAGCGTCTCGTGTCGGTTCGGAAACGCGCCGTGACGAATCAGCGGGACCTGCGGCCCGCGAACGTGCGTGGTAACCTTGCCGCCATCGAAAATGCAATCGGATCTGACGCCGAGCCACGTAGGTGGAATCCCCGTCGTCGCCCGAAATCTGCCTCAATCTCCTACAGAATTTGCCTAAATACCTGATGAATAAAGCAATTTCCGACCTCTCCTCGCACACGCCCATGATGCAGCAATACTGGCGGCTGAAAAATCAGCACCCGGACCAGTTGATGTTCTATCGCATGGGTGACTTCTACGAGATCTTCTACGAAGACGCCAAGAAGGCGGCCAAGCTGCTCGACATCACGTTGACCGCCCGCGGTCAGTCAGCGGGGCAAAGCATTCCCATGTGCGGCATCCCCTATCACGCGGCGGAAGGCTATCTGGCCAAGCTGGTGAAGCTGGGCGAGTCGGTGGTGATCTGCGAACAGATCGGCGATCCGGCGACCAGCAAAGGGCCGGTTGATCGTCAGGTGGTGCGCATCATCACCCCAGGCACCGTCAGCGACGAAGCGTTGCTGGACGAGCGTCGGGACAACCTGATCGCCGCCGTACTGGGTGACGAACGCCTGTTCGGCCTTGCCGTTCTGGACATCACCAGCGGCAATTTCACCGTGCTGGAAATCAAGGGCTGGGAAAACCTGCTGGCCGAGCTTGAGCGGATCAATCCGGTCGAGCTGCTGATTCCCGATGACTGGCCACAAGGCCTGCCGGCAGAGAAACGCCGCGGTGCCCGTCGTCGCGCGCCGTGGGACTTCGAGCGCGATTCGGCGCACAAAAGTTTGTGCCAGCAGTTTTCCACCCAGGATCTGAAAGGCTTCGGCTGCGAGAACCTGACCCTGGCAATCGGCGCAGCGGGCTGCCTGCTGGCTTACGCCAAGGAAACCCAGCGCACGGCATTGCCTCACTTGCGCAGCCTGCGCCATGAGCGTCTCGACGACACGGTGATTCTGGACGGCGCCAGCCGCCGCAACCTGGAACTCGACACCAACCTGGCGGGCGGGCGCGACAACACCCTGCAGTCGGTGATGGATCGCTGCCAGACCGCCATGGCGACGCGCCTGCTCACTCGCTGGCTGAACCGTCCCCTGCGCGATCTGCGCATCCTTCAGGCCCGGCAAGAGTCGATCGGCTGCTTCCTTGAGCGCTACCGCTTCGAGAACCTGCAGCCGCAACTGAAAGAAATCGGCGACATCGAGCGCATTCTTGCGCGTATCGGCCTGCGCAACGCCCGCCCGCGAGACCTGGCGCGGCTGCGTGATGCCCTCGGCGCCCTGCCCGAATTGCAGCTGGCACTGGCCGAACTTGAAGCGCCACACATTCAGCAATTGGCGAAAACCGCGAGTACCTACCCGGAGCTGGCCGACCTGCTGCAACGCGCGATCATCGACAATCCGCCTGCCGTCATTCGCGACGGCGGCGTACTGAAGACCGGTTACGACGCCGAGCTCGATGAGTTGCTGTCGCTGAGCGAGAACGCCGGGCAGTTCCTCATCGATCTCGAAACCCGGGAGAAGGCGCGCACCGGGCTGGCCAACCTCAAGGTCGGCTACAACCGCGTGCACGGCTACTTCATCGAGCTGCCGAGCAAGCAGGCGGAACAGGCGCCGGCTGACTACATCCGTCGCCAGACGCTGAAAGGCGCGGAGCGTTTCATCACCCCTGAGCTCAAGGAATTCGAAGACAAGGCCTTGTCGGCCAAGAGCCGCGCACTGGCTCGGGAAAAGATGCTTTATGAGACGCTGCTGGACGACCTGATCAGTCACCTCGCGCCGCTGCAGGACACCGCCGCCGCACTGGCCGAGCTGGATGTGCTGAGCAACCTGGCCGAGCGTGCGCTGAACCTGGACCTGAACCGGCCGCGCTTCACCGATGAGCCGTGCATGCGCATCGAGCAAGGTCGTCATCCCGTGGTGGAGCAGGTCTTGTCGTCGCCATTCGTGGCCAATGACCTAGACTTGAACGACAGCACGCGCATGCTGGTCATCACCGGTCCTAACATGGGCGGTAAATCCACCTACATGCGCCAGACCGCTTTGATCGTGCTGCTGGCGCATATCGGCAGCTTCGTGCCGGCGGCGAGCTGCGAACTCTCGCTGGTCGACCGCATCTTCACGCGGATCGGTTCAAGCGACGACCTGGCCGGCGGGCGCTCGACCTTCATGGTGGAGATGAGCGAGACGGCGAACATTCTGCATAACGCCACCGACAAAAGCCTGGTGCTGATGGATGAAGTCGGACGTGGCACCAGCACCTTCGACGGGCTTTCCCTGGCGTGGGCTGCGGCAGAATGCCTCGCCCAGCTGCGCGCGTACACGCTGTTCGCGACGCATTACTTCGAGCTGACCGTGTTGCCGGAAAGCGAGCCGCTGGTGGCCAACGTGCATCTGAATGCCACCGAGCATAACGAGCGCATTGTCTTCCTGCACCGCGTGCTGCCGGGCCCGGCGAGCCAGAGCTATGGTCTGGCCGTGGCGCAACTGGCCGGCGTGCCGGGGCGCGTCATCACGCGGGCCAAGGAGCATCTGTTGCGTCTGGAGACCACCAGCCTGCCCCACGAGCAGCCCAGGGCCAAGCCTGGCAAACCACCGCTGCCGATGCAGAGCGACATGTTTGCAAGCCTGCCGCACCCCGTGCTGGACGAGTTGTCGAACCTGAAGATCGACGACCTGACGCCGCGACAGGCGCTTGAGTTGTTGTATTCGATGAAGACACGCATCTAACGTGATTCGTAACAAGCTGTTAGAATCCCGCGCGGTTCGGGACGCTGTGAGCTTTTAGCCTGGCTTTACAGCGCACCTGGCCGCGTTTGAACGCAGCGAACCAAGGTCGGACATCGCCGCGCAGGACACCCTGCCTGCCGCGTTGCTCGAGAAGCTGAGTTTTACGGCCGGGGGACGTCCCGTACCTGGCAAGCCGGACTGAACGGCCTTGCTGCCGCCGCCTGAGGAGAGAATTAGAAATGACCTTCGTCGTCACCGACAACTGCATCAAGTGCAAGTACACCGACTGCGTAGAAGTCTGTCCGGTGGACTGCTTCTACGAAGGCCCGAACTTCCTGGTGATTCACCCGGACGAGTGCATCGACTGCGCCCTGTGCGAGCCTGAATGCCCTGCGAATGCGATCTTCTCGGAAGACGAGATTCCGGCCGGCATGGAGAATTTCATTCAGCTGAACGCAGAGCTGGCTGACATCTGGCCCAACATCACGGAACGCAAAGACCCGCTGCCGGATGCCAAGGAGTGGGACGGCAAGACCGGCAAGATCGCCGATCTGGAGCGCTAAGCGCTTGCTGATAAAAAAGGCCCTTCGGGGCTTTTTTTCATGGGGCTCTGCTAAAGCCTCACTTTTCTGCAGACGAAAAAAGGGGCGGTCTGACCCGCCCACATTTTTTCCATAATCCCTTCAATCCTTGTTCATCATCCTGATGAATCGCATCCTGCGATGTCCTTGAGCAGTCTTCCTTGACCGCCTGTACCAATCCGTCGGTACAGGACTGATATTAGTGATTTAAACGATCAGGGCAAGGGCTCAGAGTTTTCAGGAAAATTCAGCCGCTGGCCGGCGCTAGTTTGAAATTAACAATTAAATCAATGAGATAACCATCGGCTTTCAACTGACGGAGACATGATCCGCTAAAGAAGAGACGATAACTCACATAACGTGTAAGAAACGGCTTACAGCCTGAGTAAGCATCACTTACCCGATTGTGAAAATGATCGTTTCCGTATCAAGAAGCCGTCATGGAAAGTCCATCAAAAGTACATTCAACCGACATAAAAAAGCCCCGACGCGTCGGGGCTTTCGTATTGCCTGATGTAACTTGCGCCAACCCTCAGCGCCTATTGAAAGAGTGACTCGCTGGATAAACCATTCTTCTCGAGAATCTCGCGAAGGCGTTTCAGCCCTTCCACTTGTATCTGCCTTACACGCTCGCGGGTAAGGCCGATTTCCAGCCCGACGTCTTCAAGGGTGCTGCTTTCATGCCCGCGCAACCCGAAGCGACGGACAACGACTTCACGCTGTTTGTCGGTCAGCTCGGAGAGCCATTGATCGATGCTCTGGGACAGATCATCGTCCTGAAGCAGCTCACATGGATCGGTAGGACGATCGTCGGTCAGCGTGTCGAGCAGCGTCTTGTCCGAATCAGGACCCAGCGACACGTCCACCGAAGACACGCGCTCGTTGAGGCCCAGCATGCGCTTGACCTCACCGACCGGCTTCTCCAGCAGGTTGGCGATTTCTTCGGGAGAGGGTTCGTGATCCAGCTTTTGCGTCAGCTCCCGGGCGGCGCGCAGGTAGACGTTGAGCTCTTTGACGACATGGATCGGCAGACGAATCGTGCGCGTCTGATTCATGATCGCGCGCTCGATGGTCTGACGAATCCACCAGGTGGCGTAGGTCGAGAACCGGAATCCGCGCTCTGGATCGAATTTTTCGACCGCTCGAATCAGGCCCAGATTGCCCTCCTCGATCAGGTCCAGCAATGACAGACCACGATTGACGTAGCGTCTGGCGATTTTCACGACCAGCCGCAGATTGCTCTCAATCATGCGTTTACGCCCAGCCGGATCGCCGCTTTGCGACAGTCGCGCAAAGTGAACTTCTTCTTCCGGGGAGAGCAGGGGAGAAAAGCCGATTTCATTGAGATACAGCTGCGTAGCATCCAGTGCCCGCGTGTAATCAATGTACTTATGCTGTTTGAGCGCTGCAGAGTTTTTGGGTTTTGCACGAACAGAAGGTGTAGCTGGCTTCTCATCCGTTGCAGAATCCAGGACGATTACGGGCTCCATCAGGAGGACCTCGTCGTCTATGTCAAACTCCGGCACTTCTTTGCTGAGAGCCATTGTTATAGTCCTTTGGTGAGTTCGACCTCAAGCTCCAGTGACGCCTTCTTCCATGGCAGCACTTGAGCCTATCCCCTCTACGCAGGAACAGGCTGACAACCGATCAGCGACGTGGCAAGAATTCCAGTGGATCTACAGGTTTACCCTGGCGGCGAATCTCGAAATGCAGTTTCACCCGGTCCGTTCCCGTCGAGCCCATCTCGGCAATACTTTGCCCTGCCTTGACCTGTTGTCCCTCCCGAACCAAGAGCCGACGGTTATGTCCGTATGCACTGACGTAGGTATCGCTGTGTTTGATGATGACCAACTCGCCGTAGCCCCTTAATCCACTCCCGGCGTATACCACGGTCCCATCAGACGCGGCCAAAACAGGCTGTCCCAAATCACCAGCGATATCAATTCCTTTATTCAAACTACCGTTTGAAGAGAACTTGCTGATCAAAACGCCGCTGGTCGGCCATGTCCAGCCGCTTGGCGAGCGGGCGCCAGTGACCACCGTTGTGTTGACTGGCGTGGTCGTCGAGTTGCTGGTCGGCGGAGGCGTCGTGGCGGCGACAGCGCCTACGGGCCTTGAAATCACGGTGGTTTTCAGCGACCCGGAAGGCGATGTCGAACTGCTCGTGGTGGTCTGCGGAACGCTGGCCGAACCAGAAGCCACTGCCGTGGACGGCGAGCTGGCGCGCCCGTCGAAACGGATCGTCTGACCCACATGAATGGTGAACGGCTCTGGAATATTATTGCGTGCGGCCAGCGCTTTCCAGTCCCAGCCGTAACGGAATGCAATGGAAAACAGCGTGTCGCCGCGCTTCACGACGTACTGACCGGTGGTGACCGGCTGACGTGTCGGCACCGTCGACTTGCCGTTTCGGTCGACAACCCGCACGCCGCCCGATGGCGTGCTGGAGCAGCCGACCAGAAGGATACTCAGGGCAACTCCAATCACCAGACGCTGAAAACTTGTTGAAGCACTACGCTGCCGAATGACTGTGAGACTCACCCGCCACTCCCTTTACCGGTGACTGAAGAAGAAACTGCCCTGCGTCATGAAAAGACAGGCAGCCACGAAAAATATGGTGTGAAACGGCGCTGCGGCAAACAACCGAAGCATCGTCGCAAAACGCCAGCCTGTAGACCGGCTGCGTCTTGTGGAATTCATTGCCGCCGCAAAATAGCGCTTAGGCCAGCGGTCCGTTGAGCAACGGGACGAAACGAACGGCGCCCAGCACATGCCGGGAGAAGCCGTTTTCCTCGCGGATGATCAGCATCAGTTGCTGCACTTCGCCCGAACCCACCGGAATCACCAGACGACCGCCGGGTGCCAGTTGGTCCAACAACGCCTGAGGTACATCGGTGGCCACTGCGGTGACGATGATGCCGTTATAGGGCGCGAGCGCCGGCCAGCCTTCCCAGCCATCGCCCCAACGAAACACCATGTTGCGCAGATTCAGCTCGACGAGGCGTTCCTTGGCGCGGTCCTGCAGCACCTTGATGCGCTCGACGGAGAACACACGCTCCACCAGTTGCGCCAGCACCGCGGTCTGATAGCCCGAGCCAGTACCGATCTCCAGCACCTTATCCAGGGGACCTGCCGCCAACAGCAGCTCGCTCATGCGCGCCACCATATAAGGCTGGGAGATCGTCTGGTTGTTGCCGATCGGCAGCGCGGTGTCTTCGTACGCGCGGTGCGCCAGGGCCTCGTCGACGAACAGGTGTCGAGGGGTCTTGCGAATGACGTCCAGCACCTGGGTGTTGGCGATGCCTTCTTCGCACAACCGTTGAATCAGACGCTCGCGGGTACGCTGGGAAGTCATCCCCACGCCACGTCGTAACAGATCATCTTGCTCACGCGACATCAGGCCATTCCCTCCAGCCATGCGTTCAGGCTGTTGAAACCGTCCTGATAGGTACGATCCAGCTGCAACGGGGTGATCGACACGTAACCCTGCATCACGGCGTGGAAATCGGTGCCCGGCCCGCCGTCCTCGGCATCTCCGGCAGCAGCGATCCAGTAACCGGCCTTTCCGCGCGGGTCGACCACGCGCACAGGCGCCGCCGCACGGGTGCGATGACCAAGACGGGTCAGCTGGATACCACGCACGTGTGCCAGCGGCAGGTTAGGGATGTTCACATTCAATACGGTACGGGGTGGAAGGTCGAGGCGCTCGTGGGCTTCGACCAGAAGCCGGGCAAAGTGCGCGGCGGTTGACAGGTTATCGACCTGACGTGACAAAAATGAAAAGGCAAATGACGGGCGTTGCAGAAAACGGCCTTCCAGCGCCGCAGCGACGGTGCCTGAATAGAGCACATCGTCACCCAGATTGGCCCCCAGATTGATGCCCGAAACGACCATGTCCGGCTCATCGGGCAGCAGGCCGTTGAGTCCGAGATGGACGCAATCGGTGGGCGTGCCGTTAAGGCTGATGAAGCCGTTGTCCAGGGTGTGCGGGTGCAACGGCCGGTCCAGCGTCAGCGAACTGCTCGCGCCGCTTTTGTCTTGATCGGGGGCAATCACCACGCACTCGGCGTACCCGGCCAGCGCGCCATGGAGCGCAGCAAGCCCGGGGGCCATAACCCCGTCATCATTTGAAATCAGAATACGCATGAGCTGTCCGTCTGCCCTGCTGGCGCGAGATCGACGAGTTCGCGCACCAATGCGGTGGCGAAGCATCCGGCCGGCAGGACGAATTCCAGTTGCAGAATGTCAGGCTCGGGATAATGCCACGTCAACCGCCCGATGGGCAGTCGCAGGATGCGCCGTTCATGCTCCATTCCCGCTTTTATCAACCAGTTACAGAGCGACGCCTCGCGCGCCGCGATGCTGTTTTCAAGCTCGGCGGTGGCGCCGGACGCCGGGGAATCTCCCTCGCCCCACTGCGGCCCTGTCGGGTGCAGATCGAGGATCGCCAGCCGCGGGTCGCTGCATTCGGCTTCCCCTGCGGGGAAAAAGCTGCGGCTGTCGGTGAACGCCAGCAGATCGCCCACTTGCGCTCGTTGCCAGCTGCCATCGACGACCCGCGCGGCCAGGACCTGATTGAACAGGTAGCTGCGGGCGGTGGAGAGCAACCGAGAGCGCACATTGCGCTGCTCGGGCAGGGCCTGACGCTCGGCGTAGTGCCGGGCTTCACCGAGGTTCCCGCCTTCATGGCCGAAACGCTGGGCGCCAAAATAATTGGGGATGCCGTGTTGTTTGATCGACTCAAGACGTGCGTCGAGCGCGGCCTTGTCGGCCTGCAATTGCGTCAGACGCAGCGTAAAACCATTGGCGGCGTGGGCGCCCCGCTGCAATTTGCGCTTATGGCGTTTGCTGTCGAGGATCTTAAGAGAATCGTTCTGTGCCACCGACATGTCCGGATCGGCCTTGCCCGGCAGCTGAATGCTGAACCACTGGCGGGTCAACGCCTGACGGTCCTTCAAACCGGCGTAGGCGACGGTTCGCAACGGCACGCCGGCCGCCTTGGCCAGACGCCGGGCGGCTTCCTCGGTGTTCAGTCCGCGTTTTTCGACCCACAGCCACAGGTGCTCGCCATCCCCGGAAAGCGGGATGTCGAGGACTTCATCAACCTGGAAGTCTTCGGCGGTCGCCTTCAGCACGGCAGTACCCAACGCATCGCCGTAGGCGCTCGGACCCAGCAGTTCGAGCTCGGTCATGCGCTGATCAACAACGCAACGGCGTGCACGGCGATGCCTTCTTCGCGGCCGGTGAAGCCAAGCTTTTCAGTGGTGGTGGCCTTGACGTTGACCTGGTCGATATCGACTTGCAGGTCTTCGGCAATCAAGGCGCGCATGCTTTCGATGTGCGGGGCCATCTTCGGCGCCTGGGCAACGATGGTGGCGTCGACGTTGCCGACCTTCCAGCCCTTGCCCTGCACTTGCTTGAGCACGTGACGAAGCAGAACCCGGCTGTCGGCGCCCTTGAATTGCGGATCGGTGTCCGGGAAGTGCTTGCCGATGTCGCCCAGCGCGGCAGCACCCAACAGGGCGTCGCTCAACGCATGCAGCACTACATCGCCATCGGAATGCGCGAGCAAACCCGACGTGTGCGCAATCCGCACGCCGCCCAAGGTAATGAAATCGCCTTCAGCGAAACGGTGCACATCGTAGCCGTGGCCAATACGCATAAAAAAACGCCCTGAAAAAGTCAGGGCGTGATTCTACCTACTTTGACCGAGATTAGGGCCGGCCCGCGCTCAATTGCCCGAGACGCTGCAATTGAAGGCGAACTCGTCAGCCGGCCAGGGCTCGGGCGTGGTGGCGCAAGTGGTCTTCGATGAAGCTGGCGATGAAGTAATAGCTGTGGTCGTACCCCGGCTGCATGCGCAATTCCAGAGGATGACCGGCCGCCTTTGCAGCCTGAACCAGTGATTCCGGCTTGAGCTGATTGCCGAGGAAGTCGTCGCGATCTCCCTGATCCACCAGCAACGGCAAGCGCTCGGTGGCCTCGGCGATGAGCACGCTGGCGTCCCATTCACGCCAGCGCGAACGGTCTTCGCCCAGGTAACGGGAAAAGGCTTTCTGCCCCCAGGGGCAATCCATCGGATTGCAGATAGGCGAGAATGCCGACACCGATTGATAGCGGCCCGGGTTGCGCAACGCGCCGACCAGCGCGCCATGGCCACCCATGGAATGTCCGCTGATGCTGCGTTTGTCCGAGGCCGGGAAGTGCGCCTCGATCAACGCGGGCAGCTCGCTGATCACATAATCGTACATGCGGTAGTGCCGCGCCCACGGTTGCTCGGTGGCGTTCAGGTAAAAGCCGGCGCCCAGGCCGAAGTCGTAGGCGTTGTCAGGATCATCCGGCACGTCGGCGCCGCGCGGGCTGGTGTCCGGCGCCACGATGATCAGTCCCAGCTCCGCCGCCACGCGCAGCGCACCGGCCTTCTGCATGAAGTTTTCATCGGTGCAGGTCAGTCCGGACAGCCAATAGACCACGGGCAACTTGCCGCCCTGCTCCGCTTGCGGCGGCAGATACACCGCGAACACCATGTCGCAGCCGAGCACCTCGGAGTGATGTTTGTAACGCTTGTGCCAGCCGCCAAAGCTTTTCTGGCACGAAATGTTTTCCAGACTCATGGGGATCTCCGGGCGGCAAGCTTCAAGCGGTAAGCAGCAAGGAGTCCTGACTCACCTCCACTTGCGGCTTGAAGCTTGTCGCTTACCGCTGCTTGTCAGAAATGAATGACCGTACGAATGCTTTTGCCTTCGTGCATCAGGTCAAAGGCTTCGTTGATCCGGTCCAGGCCCATGGTGTGGGTGATGAAGGTGTCCAGCGGGATCTCGCCGGCCTGCGCTTTTTCGACGTAGCTTGGCAGTTCGGTGCGGCCTTTGACGCCACCGAAGGCCGAACCGCGCCAGACGCGACCGGTCACCAGCTGGAACGGACGGGTGGAGATTTCCTGACCCGCGCCGGCGACGCCGATGATCACCGATTCGCCCCAGCCTTTGTGGCAGGATTCCAGTGCCGCACGCATCAGGTTGACGTTGCCTACGCACTCGAAGCTGTAATCGACGCCGCCGTCGGTCATTTCGACGATCACTTCCTGAATCGGCTTGTCGTGGTCTTTCGGATTGACGAATTCCGTCGCCCCCAGTTCACGGGCCACGTCGAATTTGGACGGGTTGATGTCGACCGCGATGATGCGCGAGGCCTTGGCCATTTTTGCGCCAATGATCGCCGCCAGGCCGATACCGCCGAGACCGAAGACCGCAACAGTGGCGCCCTCCTCGACCTTGGCCGTGTTCAGCACCGCGCCGATGCCGGTGGTCACGCCGCAACCCAGCAGGCAGACCTTCTCCAGCGGCGCTTCCTTGGGGATTTTCGCCAGGGAGATTTCCGGGACCACGGTGTATTCGGAGAACGTCGAGCAGCCCATGTAGTGATAGATCGGCTGGCCGTTGTAGCTGAAGCGGGTGGTGCCGTCGGGCATCAGGCCCTTGCCTTGGGTGGCGCGGACTTTCTGGCAGAGGTTGGTTTTGCCGGATTTACAGAATTTGCACTCGCGGCATTCGGCGGTGTACAGCGGAATGACGTGGTCGCCCACCGCGAGGGAGGTCACGCCTTCGCCGATGGCTTCAACGACGCCGCCGCCTTCGTGCCCGAGGATGCACGGGAAGACGCCTTCGGAATCGGCGCCGGACAGGGTGTAGGCATCGGTGTGGCAAACGCCGGATGCGACGGTACGAATCAACACTTCGCCGGCTTTCGGGGCTTCAACGTCCACTTCGACGATCTGCAGTGGTTCATTGGGCGCGAAGGCAACGGCAGCACGTGACTTGATCATCATGATCTCCAGCTAAATAAATACGAGCCCGGAGTGTAATACAGTGCTGGCTGATGAATAATCCGCCTGAAAGCAAAACATTAATGCTGTACAGGGACAATCGATGCAGATCAATTGCTGGGAAGGTCTGGATGAGTTCGTTGCCGTCGCGGAATGTGGGCAGTTCACCGCCGCTGCTGAGCGGCTGGGGGTTTCGTCGTCGCACATCAGTCGCCAGATCGCCCGGCTCGAAGAGCGTTTGCAGACACGCCTGCTCTATCGCAGCACCCGGAAGGTCGCGCTGACCGAAGCGGGTCAGACGTTTCTGCATCACTGCCAGCGTTTGCAGGACGGACGCGAAGAAGCGCTGCGTGCGGTCACGGACCTGACCAGCGAGCCGAAGGGGCTGCTGCGGATGACCTGCGCCGTGGCGTACGGCGAGCGGTTCATCGCACCGCTGGTGACACGCTTCATGGAGGAATACCCGCAACTGCGCGTGGACATCGAGCTGACCAACAACACGCTGGATCTGGTGCATGAAGGCCTGGACCTGGCGATCCGGCTGGGTCGCTTGCAGGAGTCACGATTGATGGCCGCCCGACTGGCGCCACGCAAGATGTACCTGTGCGCCTCACCCGCTTATCTCGAACGGTACGGCCGGCCCCACAGCGTGTCGGAACTGGCGCGACACAACTGCCTGATCGGCAGCTCGGACAGTTGGTTGTTGCAGCAAAACGGGCGGGAATTTTCCCAGCGGGTGCAAGGCAACTGGCGCTGCAACAGTGGTCAGGCGGTGCTGGATGCGGCGTTGCGCGGGGTCGGGCTGTGTCAGCTTCCGGATTACTACGTGCTGGAACATCTCAAGCGGGGTGCGCTGATGTCGTTGCTGGAAGGCCATCAGCCGCCCAACACCGCGGTCTGGGCGCTGTACCCGCAGCAGCGGCATCTGTCGCCCAAGGTGAGAAAGCTGGTGGATTATCTGAAGACGGGATTGGCGTCGCGGGATGAGTACAGCAATCATGCCGATCCTTTGTAGGAGCGCGCTTGCCCGCGAATGCACTGGGGCAGGCTGCAACGACGGTGCAGACCTACCGCGTTCGCGGGCAAGCGCGCTCCTACACAAGCAAAGTCAGCGAATGTACCCGCCTTTATTGCAAACAGATCAGCCGTTGAATTCGACTCGACGCTGACGCAGCCATTCAAGGTCTTCCGGGCGGGTGACCTTGATGTTGTCCGCGCGCCCTTCGATCAGACGCGGCGATTGCCCGGCCCACTCGATGGCCGAAGCTTCATCGGTGATCGCCACATTCGACACCAGACTGTCCGCCAGCGCCCGGTGCAGCGCACCCAGACGAAACATCTGCGGCGTGTAGGCCTGCCAGATCAGGCTGCGGTCCACGGTTTCGGTCACGCGGCCATTGGCGTCGGCACGCTTGAGGGTGTCTTTCGCCGGCACCGCGAGCAAGCCGCCGACCGGATCTTCCGCCAGTTCACCCAGCAAGGTGTCGAGGTCCGAACGCGCCAGATTCGGGCGCGCAGCGTCATGCACCAGCACCCAATCGTTGTCATCGGCGCCGTTGGCGTGCAGGTGCAGCAACGCATTGAGCACCGAGTCCGCACGCTCTCTGCCGCCCGCGACCTGCTGAATACGGGAATCCAGCGCGCAAGGCAACGTAGGCCAATACGGGTCATCCACAGCCAGACTGACCACCAGGCCCTTGAGCCGGGGGTGATCGAGAAAGCAAAGCAGGCTGTGTTCAAGAATCGTGAGGCCGCCCAGTTGCAGGTATTGCTTGGGACGGTCTGCCGCCATGCGCGCGCCAACGCCCGCTGCGGGAATCACTGCCCAGAAGGCAGGAAGGGATTGAGTCATTACGCCAACGTCACTGTGCCAACTGATAGAGGGTTTCGCCGTCCTTGACCATGCCCAGTTCATGACGGGCCCGCTCTTCAACGGTTTCGAGGCCTTTTTTCAGCTCCAGCACTTCCGCGTCGAGGACCCGATTGCGCTCCAGCAAAGCATCGTTTTCGGCGTGTTGATCGGCGATTTGCTGCGTCAGACTGGCCACCTGCGCGAGACTGCCATTACCTACCCATAGGCGATACTGCAAGCCAGCGAGCATCAAAAGCAGAACGAGGAACAACCAGTTAGGACTGCGCATTGTGAATATCTGTTACCCGGCGAATAAAGACAGCAAAACCGACCATTTCAAATGCCCATAAGCCCGGTGGTCACCGGGCTTATGGATCAGGACGACAAGAGAAGTCACGTTTCAGTGACTTCTCCTACAACGCCTGCTGCCTTTTTACCATCTTTGCAATCAGCCGCGAAACTCGCCGCGACCACGGTACACCGCTTTGGCGCCCAGTTGCTCTTCGATACGCAGCAGCTGGTTGTACTTGGCGATACGGTCGGAACGGCTCAATGAACCGGTCTTGATCTGGCCAGCGGCGGTGCCCACGGCCAGGTCGGCAATGGTGGAGTCTTCAGTTTCACCGGAACGGTGCGAGATCACGGCGGTGTAACCCGCAGCTTTGGCCATCTGGATGGCTTCCAGCGTTTCGGTGAGCGTACCGATCTGGTTGAACTTGATCAGGATCGAGTTACCGATCTTCTTGTCGATGCCTTCTTTCAGGATCTTGGTGTTGGTCACGAACAGGTCGTCGCCCACCAGCTGGATCTTGTCGCCGATCTTGTCGGTAAGGACTTTCCAGCCATCCCAGTCCGACTCGTCCAGACCGTCTTCGATGGAGATGATCGGGTGCTTGCTGACCAGGTCAGCCAGGTAGTCGGCGAAACCGGCCGAGTCGTACTCGCCTTCTTCGCTCAGCACGTATTTGCCGTTCTTGTAGAACTCGCTCGCTGCGCAGTCCAGCGCCAGGGTCACATCGGTGCCCAGTTTGTAGCCCGCGTTGGCAACGGCTTCGGCGATGGCGTCCAGCGCGTCGCCGTTGGAGTTCAGGTTCGGCGCGAAGCCACCTTCGTCACCCACGGCAGTGTTCAGGCCACGTGCTTTCAACACCGCTTTGAGGTGGTGGAAAATCTCGGTGCCCCAGCGCAGGCCTTCGGAAAAGGTCTTGGCGCCCACTGGCTGAATCATGAATTCCTGGATGTCGATGTTGTTATCAGCGTGCTCGCCACCGTTGATGATGTTCATCATCGGAACCGGCATCGAGTAAACACCCGGCGTGCCGTTCAGGTTGGCGATGTGCGCGTACAGCGGCAGGTCCTGATCCTGAGCAGCTGCCTTGGCAGCGGCCAGCGACACGGCGAGGATCGCGTTGGCCCCCAGGCTGGCTTTGTTTTCGGTACCGTCCAGCTCAATCATCGCGTGATCGAGGGCTTTCTGGTCAACCGGGTCTTTGCCCAGCAGCAGGTCGCGGATCGGGCCATTGATGTTGGCCACAGCCTTCAGAACGCCCTTGCCCATGTAACGGCTCTTGTCGCCATCACGCAGCTCGAGCGCTTCACGCGAGCCGGTGGAAGCACCGGACGGCGCGCAGGCGCTGCCGATGATGCCGTTGTCGAGGAGCACGTCTGCTTCCACGGTGGGATTGCCACGGGAGTCGAGAACTTCACGACCTTTGATGTCGACGATTTTTGCCATTGTTGTTAACACTCCAAGATTGACGAAAACGACGCAGCTGGGAAAACGATTCGGCGTCTCAGGGCTCTAGGACAACGGGCAGGCCCTGAAACGACAATTTTCCCGACCCTTTGGTCGGGAAAACAACGAGCGGCACTCTACCGGAGGGCTCGGCGCCGGAGAAGCGGGTTTTATGCCGTTTCGATCGTCGGGAAGCTTTTAACGAGTTCGTCGAGCGCCTTGAGCTGAGCCAGAAACGGCTCCAGCTTGTCCAGACGCAGGGCGCAAGGACCGTCGCATTTGGCGTTGTCCGGATCCGGATGGGCTTCCAGGAACAGACCGGCAAGGCCCTGACTCATCCCGGCCTTGGCCAGATCCGTGACCTGGGCGCGACGGCCACCGGCGGAATCGGAGCGACCGCCGGGCATCTGCAAGGCGTGGGTCACGTCGAAGAACACCGGGTATTCGAACGATTTCATGATGCCGAAACCGAGCATGTCGACGACCAAGTTGTTGTAGCCGAAGCTCGAACCCCGCTCGCACAGGATCAACTGATCGTTGCCCGCTTCCACGCACTTGGCGAGGATGTGCTTCATCTCGTGGGGCGCGAGGAACTGGGCTTTCTTGATGTTGATCACGGCGCCGGTCTTGGCCATGGCCACGACCAGGTCGGTCTGACGGGACAGAAAGGCCGGCAACTGGATGATGTCGCAGACTTCCGCCACCGCAGCGGCCTGCTCAGGCTCGTGCACGTCGGTGATGATCGGCACGCCGAACGCTTGCTTGATGTCCTGGAAAATCCGCATGCCTTCTTCAAGGCCCGGGCCGCGATAGGAGGTCACGGACGAACGGTTGGCCTTGTCGAAGCTGGCCTTGAACACGTACGGAATGCCGAGTTTCTCGGTCACTCGCACGTATTCTTCACAGACCTGCATCGCCATGTCGCGCGATTCCAGGACGTTCATGCCACCGAACAGAACCATGGGTTTGTCGTTGGCAATGTCGATAGAGCCGACGCGGATGATTTTCTGTGCCATGTGATAAATCCCTATCAGCCGTTCTTCTGGTGTTGGGCAAGCGCTGCCTTGACGAAACCACTGAACAACGGGTGGCCATCGCGAGGTGTAGAGGTGAACTCGGGGTGGAACTGACAGGCCACGAACCATGGATGGTCAGCGGACTCGACCACTTCCACCAGCGCGCCGTCGCCGGAGCGACCGGAGATCTTCAGGCCGGCTTCGACCAGTTGCGGCAGCAGCTTGTTGTTCACCTCATAACGGTGGCGATGGCGCTCGACGATGACGTCGTTGGCGTAGCAATCGTGCACCAGAGAGCCCGGTTCAAGCAGGCATTCCTGTGCGCCCAGACGCATGGTGCCGCCCAGGTCCGAGGTTTCGGTACGGGTTTCGACAGCGCCGGTGGCGTCTTCCCACTCGGTGATCAGACCGACGACCGGGTGCTGGCTGGCGCGATCGAACTCGGTGGAGTTGGCGTCTTTCCAGCCCAGCACGTTACGGGCGAACTCGATGACTGCCACCTGCATGCCCAGGCAGATGCCCAGGTACGGCACCTTGTTTTCGCGAGCGAACTGCACGGCCGTGATCTTGCCCTCGACGCCGCGCAGACCAAAGCCGCCCGGGACGAGAATCGCGTCGACGCCTTCGAGCAGGCCGGTGCCCTGATTCTCGATGTCTTCGGAATCGATATAGCGCAGGTTGACCTTGGTGCGGTTGCTGATGCCGGCGTGACTCATCGCTTCGATCAGCGACTTGTACGCATCCAGCAGCTCCATGTACTTGCCGACCATCGCGATGGTGACTTCGTGTTCCGGATTGAGCTTGGCGTCGACGACCTTTTCCCACTCGGACAGGTCGGCGCTGCCGCACTGCAGGCCGAAGCGCTCGACGACGAAATCGTCAAGGCCCTGGGAGTGCAGGATGCCCGGGATCTTGTAGATGGTGTCGGCGTCTTCGAGGGCGATGACCGCGCGCTCTTCAACGTTGGTGAACTGCGCGATCTTGCGGCGCGACGAGATGTCGATCGGGTGGTCGGAGCGGCACACCAGTACGTCTGGCTGCAGGCCGATCGAACGGAGTTCCTTCACCGAATGCTGAGTCGGCTTGGTCTTGGTTTCGCCCGCGGTGGCGATGTACGGAACCAGTGTCAGGTGCATGAGCATGGCGCGCTTGGCGCCCACTTCGAAACGCAGCTGACGGATCGCTTCGAGGAACGGTTGCGACTCGATGTCGCCCACGGTGCCGCCGATTTCGACCATGGCGACGTCGGCATCGCCGGCGCCCTTGATGATGCGACGCTTGATTTCGTCGGTGATGTGCGGGATCACCTGAATGGTCGCGCCCAGATAATCACCACGGCGCTCTTTGCGCAGGACGTGTTCGTACACACGGCCGGTGGTGAAATTGTTGTTCTGGGTCATGGTGGTGCGAATGAAACGCTCGTAGTGACCCAGGTCCAGGTCAGTTTCGGCGCCGTCGTGGGTGACGAACACCTCACCGTGCTGGAACGGACTCATGGTGCCGGGGTCGACGTTGATGTAGGGGTCCAGCTTGAGCATGGTGACCTTAAGTCCCCTCGCCTCCAGGATGGCCGCCAATGAAGCCGAGGCGATGCCTTTCCCCAATGAAGAAACAACACCGCCCGTGACGAAGATGTAGCGCGTCATGAAAAACCCTAGAAGTCTGCGTTAAAGCGGTCAGAGCCGCCGGGGAAAGCGAAGGAAGGCCGAAGCCCCCGACAACCTGCGTGTTTCACTGTGCATTTTCGAATCTGTCGCGCCCAAGTCAACGACCGGCCTTGAAAAGGTCTGTCCGTGGCTCGCCACATTTTTGAGAATCGCCCAGTAAAAACTGGCTGGTAATCGGCAACTTGCATCGTTCCGGAAGGATCGACATAAGCTGTATCAAGAAGGGAGCGTAGTCTACCGGAAACGACCATTCAGCTCAAACTTTGGTCATTCGTCGGTGGCAACCAGTGCAATCGCCAGTCGCCACGGGGGCTGGCGTCCAGTCCCGGAAGGTTTGCCACGGCCAATAACTGCTCGCCGCGGTACAACAGCGGCAATCGGCCGCGCAGAAACACCGGCACGCCCTTCTCGTTGAGCAGCCGTTTAAGGTCTCGTCGGCCTCGCTCCGGAACATCGAAGGTTTCGCCGCCCTGGCGGTAGTGCACATGCAAGCCGCCCGCAGGCGCAGCGCCGAGGATCTGCAACATGCCGTTGCCCGGCAGCGTGAGAGGTTGCGAGGCCAGCGACCAGTGCTGCGAGCCGGCGACGTTTTTCAGCCAGATCCCCGACAGCCACCAGATGCGCCCCTCGGCACGGTGCATCTGACCATCGGCCAGCCGCCAGATGGGCCTACCGTCCGGCCCCGCATCGCGTAACGAATCCCAGCCCACCCAGTGATCGGTATCGGGCAATCGAGTGAGCGGCGCCAGCCAGTGACGCAATGCGTTGCGCTGGCGGGCGGGTGACAGGGCTTCGAGCGGTGCGAGTTCAAGGGAGGGCATGTCCAGCCAGGGCCAGGGGCACGGCGTATCGGCGAGGACGAGGTCCTGCACGGCCAGCTCGTCCAGCAACTGCTGGGCTTCGGCCAGATGTGCCGCGCTGCGGGCCATGCTCGTGATCGCTTGGGGCCAGCGGGTGGTCACCAGTGGCAGCACATGGCTGCGCAGGTAGTTGCGCGAAAAGCGGCTGTCCTTGTTGCTCGGATCCTCGATCCAGCTCAAACCCTGCTCCCGGGCATAGGCCTCGAGAATAGCGCGGGATTCGTCCAGCAGCGGCCGAAACAAGTGCCCTGTGCCCAAAGGACGCTGTGCCGGCATGGCCGCCAGTCCGCGCACCCCGGCGCCGCGCAGCAGGCGGAACAGCAGTGTTTCAGCCTGATCGTCACGGTGCTGGGCAGTGAGCAGCACCTCGCCCACCCCGAGGGTCGAGTTGAACGCGGCGTATCGAGCGTCGCGTGCCGCTTGCTCAAGGCTTGCGCCAGGGCGTACCTGGACGTCGATAACCTCCATCGGCACACCCAGAATCTGACACATCTGCCGGCAATGCACCGGCCACGAGGCCGCCACAGCCTGAAGGCCATGGTTGACGTGAACAGCGGTCAGAGGAGGAAGCGCGTGAACCCTGGCCAGTTCGGCCAGCAGGTGAAGCAGGACAGTGGAATCGAGCCCACCGGAGAATGCAACGCGCCAGGCGGCTGCAGCGCGCCAGGGTTCGAGGCGCAACAGCAGACGTCTGGAGAGTGCGAGTTTGATGCTGTCCGGTTTGCTCATGCTGGTTAACCCTGCTTAAAGCTCGCCGGACCGGGAGACGTCACCGGGTTCGGTGACGCTCTTCTTGCAGAACGGTCCGGTTAAAGGCCATAGCTCATCAGGCGGTCGTAACGGCGGGCCAACAGCGCGTCGTTATCGAACTTCTGGAGCATGCTCAGTTGGCTGCTCAATTCTTCGCGGATCAATGCAGCGGCAGCGGCCGGATCACGGTGCGCGCCACCCAGAGGCTCGTTGATGACCTTGTCAACGATGCCCAGGCCTTTCAGGCGTTCGGCAGTGATGCCCATCGCTTCAGCAGCGTCCGGCGCTTTTTCTGCAGTTTTCCACAGGATGGAGGCGCAGCCTTCCGGCGAGATCACCGCGTAGGTCGAATACTGCAGCATGTTCAGTTGATCGCACACGCCAATGGCCAGTGCGCCGCCCGAACCGCCTTCGCCAATCACGGTGGCAATGATCGGCGTCTTGAGGCGCGCCATCACGCGCAGGTTCCAGGCGATGGCTTCGCTCTGGTTACGTTCTTCTGCGTCGATGCCAGGATAAGCGCCCGGCGTGTCGATGAAGGTCAGGATCGGCATCTTGAAGCGCTCGGCCATTTCCATCAGACGGCAGGCCTTGCGGTAGCCTTCGGGACGCGGCATGCCGAAATTGCGGCGAACCTTCTCGCGCACTTCGCGGCCTTTCTGATGACCGATCACCATCACCGGCTGGTCGTTCAAGCGGGCAATACCGCCGACAATGGCGGCGTCGTCGGAGAAGTGGCGATCGCCATGCAGCTCGTCGAACTCGGTGAAGATGTGTTGAATGTAGTCCAGCGTGTACGGACGACGCGGATGACGCGCCATGCGCGCGATCTGCCAACTGGTCAGGTTGCCGAAAATGCTTTCGGTGAGCGTGTTGCTCTTCTCTTGCAGTCGAGAGATTTCATCGCCGATGTTCAGCGAGTTGTCATTGCCTACCAGACGCAGCTCTTCAATCTTGGCTTGCAGGTCAGCGATCGGCTGTTCGAAATCCAGAAAATTCGGGTTCATAGGCATCCGTCTTGGGTCGACGGCCAAGAGGCCGGCCGGTTGATCCGATAAGCGCCATACCTTAATGGAGCGGGCGCCTTTCGGTCGAGTTTAAAGTGTCGAGTCATCAATATTGAGCTGATCGGTGTCAGCGATACTGCAGGAAGACGTTCTCTCGTCCGAACTGGTCACGCAGCGCCTGGATCAGACTGTCTGCGGGATCGATTCGCCACGCTTCGCCGAACTGCAGCAGTGCCTTGGCTTCCTGCCCGGTGTAGTCGAGGGTGATCGGGCACGCGCCGCGGTGCTTTTTGCACAGCTCGCCCAGCCAGCGTAGCCGATCGCCCTTGAGCGCTTCGGCCCGCACGTTCAGTCGCAGACTCTCCGCCAGCCCGGTGCGCGCTTCTTCCAGGCTCATCACCCGTTTGGCGCGCAACCGCAGGCCACCGGAGAAATCATCGGTACTGACCTCCCCTTCCACCACCACCATCGCGTCGGTTTGCAGCAGCGACTGGGCGGCCTGGAACGAGTCGGCAAACAGTGACGCTTCGATACGCCCCGAACGGTCGTCCAGGGTGATGAAGCCCATCTTGTCGCCCTTTTTATTCTTCATCACCCGCAACGCGATAATCAGGCCAGCGATGGTCTGGGTTTCCCGCGAGGGCTTCAGATCAACGATGCGCTGACGCGCGAACCGGCGGATCTCGCCTTCGTATTCATCGATCGGATGCCCGGTCAGGTACAGGCCCAAGGTCTCTTTTTCGCCGCGCAGCCGCTCCTTGAGCGTGACCTCTTTGGCGCTGCGATGGTTCGCGTAAACATCGGCGTCGGCTTCGACGAACAGGCCGCCGAAGAGATCGGCATGGCCGCTGTCGTGACTGCGCGCAGTCTGCTCGGCCGCCTGGATGGCTTCTTCGAGGGCAGCCAGCAGGACGCCGCGGTTGCGGTCGATGTTGGCTTGGTACTGTTTCGGCTCGTCGTAGAAAAAAGGCCCCAGACGGTCCAGCGCACCACTGCGAATCAGGCCGTCGAGGGTGCGCTTGTTGACGCGCTTGAGGTCGATGCGGGCGCAGAAATCGAACAGGTCGGCGAACGGGCCTTCCTGACGCGCTTCGGTGATCGCTTCCACCGGGCCTTCGCCCACGCCCTTGATCGCGCCGAGGCCATAGACGATACGGCCGTCGTCGTTCACGGTGAACTTGAACTCGGAGTTGTTCACGTCCGGCGCATCAAGGCGCAGCTTCATGATCCGCACTTCTTCGATCAAGGTCACGACCTTGTCGGTGTTGTGCATGTCCGCTGAAAGCACCGCCGCCATGAACGGCGCCGGGTAGTGACGCTTGAGCCAGGCGGTCTGGTACGACACCAGCCCGTAGGCCGCCGAGTGCGACTTGTTGAAGCCGTAACCGGCGAATTTCTCCACCAGGTCGAAAATGTTGCCGGCCAGGTCCGGGTCGATGTTGTTGGTCTTGCAGCCCTCGATGAAACCGCCGCGCTGCTTGGCCATCTCCTCGGGTTTCTTCTTGCCCATTGCACGACGCAGCATGTCAGCGCCGCCGAGGGTGTAGCCGGCCATGACCTGAGCAATCTGCATCACCTGTTCCTGATACAGGATGATGCCGTAGGTCGGCGCAAGCACAGGCTTGAGGCCTTCGTACTGGTAATCGACGTGGGGGTACGACAGCTCCGCACGACCGTGCTTGCGGTTGATGAAGTCGTCGACCATGCCCGATTGCAACGGGCCGGGACGGAACAGGGCCACCAGTGCGATCAAGTCTTCCAGGCAGTCGGGCTTGAGCTTTTTGATCAGCTCTTTCATGCCGCGGGATTCAAGCTGGAACACGGCCGTGGTTTCGGCACGCTGCAGCAGCTCGTAGGTCGGCATGTCGTCCAGCGGAATGAACGCGATGTCGAGGGGCTCTTCGTCGACCTTGGCGCGGTCACGGTTAATCGTTTTCAGTGCCCAGTCGATGATGGTCAGGGTGCGCAGACCCAGGAAGTCGAACTTCACCAGACCGGCGGCCTCGACGTCATCCTTGTCGAACTGGGTGACCAGACCGCCGCCCTCTTCATCGCAGTAGATCGCCGAGAAGTCTGTCAGCTTGGTGGGCGCGATGACCACGCCGCCCGCATGCTTGCCGACGTTACGCACAACGCCTTCGAGCTTGCGCGCCATTTCCCAGATTTCTGCCGCTTCTTCGTCCACCTTAAGGAAGTCGCGCAGGATCTCTTCCTGCTCGTAGGCTTTTTCCAGCGTCATGCCGACTTCGAAGGGGATCATCTTCGATAGACGATCGGCCAATCCGTAGGACTTGCCCTGCACCCGCGCCACGTCCCGGACCACCGCCTTCGCGGCCATGGAACCGAAGGTGATGATCTGGCTGACCGCGTTGCGGCCGTATTTCTCGGCCACGTACTCGATGACCCGATCGCGACCGTCCATGCAGAAGTCGACGTCGAAGTCGGGCATGGAGACCCGCTCGGGGTTGAGGAAACGTTCGAACAGCAGGTCGTATTCCAACGGGTCAAGGTCGGTGATCTTTTGCACGTAGGCCACCAGCGAACCGGCACCCGACCCCCGGCCCGGACCTACCGGCACACCGTTGCTCTTCGCCCACTGGATGAAGTCCATAACGATCAGGAAGTAACCGGGGAATCCCATCTGGATGATGATATCCAGCTCGAAATTCAGGCGATCGACGTAGACCTGTCGCTTGGCCTCGTAGTCCGGCGTGGTCTCCTTCGGCCAGAGCACCGCGAGGCGCTCTTCCAGCCCTTCGAAGGACACCTTGCGGAAATACTCGTCGATGGTCATGCCATCGGGGATCGGGAAGTTGGGCAAAAAGTGCGTGCCCAGCTTGACGTCGATGTTGCAGCGCTTGGCGATCTCGACGGTGTTGGCGAGGGCGTCCGGCAGATCACTGAACAGCTCGGCCATCTCCTCGGCGCTCTTCAGGTACTGCTGATCGCTGTAATTGTGTGAGCGACGCGGATCGTCCAGCGCCCGGCCCTCGCCGATGCACACGCGGGTTTCGTGGGCTTCGAAATCTTCCTGCTTGATGAACCGCACGTCGTTGCTAGCAACCAGCGGCACGCCATGGCGCTCGGCCAGGGCGACGGCGGCGTGCAGGTGTTCTTCGTCATTGATGCGGTTGGTGCGCTGGATTTCGATGTAGAAGCGGTCCGGAAAAACCGTTAGCCACTCCTTCAACAACTCGTCGGCTTCGGCCGGGTTGCCACCGAGCAGGGCCATGCCGATCTCGCCTTCCTTCGCCGCAGACAGGGCAATCAGCCCTTCGCTGGCCTCGGCCACCCATTCGCGCTCGATCACCACCAGGCCATTGCGCTGGCCGTGCATGAAACCACGGGAAATCAGTTCGGTGAGGTTCAGGTAACCTTTCGGGTTCATCACCAGCAGGCTCAAACGGCTGAGCGGTGCATCGCGGTCGCGCCCGGCCAGCCAGATGTCGGCGCCACAGATCGGCTTGATGCCCGCGCCCATGGCCGCTTTGTAGAACTTCACCAGCGAACACATGTTGTGCTGGTCGGTCACCGCCACGGCCGGCATGTTCATGGCCGTAAGCGCCTTGACCAAGGGTTTTACACGGACCAGACCATCAACGAGGGAGTATTCGGTGTGCAGGCGTAGATGAACGAAAGAAGCCGGCATGGGTGATCCTATGGTGCACAAAAAACGAAGGCCGGATTGTACCGGCCATTCAGGAAAACATCAGCCTGCGATCAACTGAGTGGCAGCGACATGAAGCCGGTGGAGACCATCATGTCCCGCGCCGCCCACGCTTGACGGACCGGGCCAAAGGAGCGCCGGTGAATAGGCGTCGGCCCCAGACGCGCCAGGGCCTCAAGGTGCACGGCCGTGGGATAGCCCTTGTGGCCGCCAATGCCGTAGCCCGGATAGAGCAGCTCCATGCGCGCCATTTCCCGGTCGCGACTGACCTTGGCCAGAATCGAGGCGGCGGCAATGGCCGGCACGTGGGCATCGCCCTGAATGACCGGCGCGCTGGGGACCGACAGCTGCGGGCAGCGGTTACCATCGATCAGTGCCAGCTTCGGCGTGATGATCAAGCCTTCCACCGCACGCTTCATCGCCAGCATGGTGGCGTGAAGAATATTCAGCTCATCGATCTCTTCGACTTCAGCCCGCGCGATGTGCCAGCACAGCGCCTTCTCGCAGATCTCGTCGAACAGTCTTTCGCGCTTGGCTTCGGTGAGTTTCTTCGAATCGTTCAGGCCCACGATGGGGCGCTTGGGGTCAAGAATGACCGCCGCGGTGACCACGGCGCCACACAGTGGGCCGCGGCCGACTTCGTCGACACCGGCGACAAGATCCTCGACAAGATTGAAGTCCAGACCCATTTGCATTGATTGCCTGCTCATTGTGAAGGCGTTGCGCCAATCAGGTTCAACACCGCTTCGGCGGCCTGATTGGAGGCATCGCGACGCAAGGTTCGGTGAATCGCGTCGAAGCCGGCTGTCTGTGCGTCGCCGTTGTCCAGCAACGGGAGCAGCGTCTGCGCCAGGGCCTCGGCGGTCGCCGCGTCCTGCAGAAGCTCCGGAACCAGCAAACGCTGGGCCAGCAGGTTCGGCAGCGACACGTACGGGCTTTTCACCATCCGCTTGAGTATCCAGTAAGTCAGTGGCGCCAGGCGATAGGCAACCACCATCGGTCGTTTGTACAGCAGCGCTTCGAGGGTGGCGGTCCCGGAGGCGATCAGCACGGCATCGCAGGCGGCCAGCGCCACGTGAGACTGGCCGTCGAGCAGGGTCAGCGGCAGTTCGCGCCCTTGCAGCAGTTGCTCGATCTGCTTACGGCGCTGAGGGCTGGCACAGGGCAGGACGAAACGGAGATCGGGACGCGCGGCCAGCAAGCGCTCCGCCGCGTCGAAAAACAGGGCACCGAGACGACCGACTTCGCCACCGCGACTGCCCGGCATCAACGCCACCACCGGGCCTTCGCCCAGGCCAAGTTCATCGCGCGCGGCCCGTTGATCTGCCTGTAACGGGATGGTGTCGGCCAGCGGATGCCCGACAAAGCGCACCGGCACGCCCTTCTCTTCATAGAATCGGGCTTCGAACGGCAGCAAGGTCAGCATCAGGTCGCAGCCTTCGCGGATCTTCAGGACACGCTTCTGCCGCCACGCCCACACGGACGGGCTGACATAATGAACGGTCTTGATGCCGGCCTGACGCAGCTTGAGTTCGATATTGAGGGTGAAGTCCGGGGCATCGATGCCGATGAACACGTCCGGCTTTTCATCGATGAGGGTCTGAACCAGCAACTTGCGACGGGCGAGCAGCTCTTTCAGGCGACCCAGCACTTCCACGAGCCCCATCACCGACAGGCGCTCCATCGGGAAGTACGAGGTCATGCCCTGGGCTTCCATGAGCGGTCCGCCGACACCGATGAACTCGGCGTCCGGATGCCGCGCCTTGATCGCACGCATCAAGCCGGAGCCGAGAATGTCGCCGGAGGCCTCTCCGGCCACCAGCGCAATACGCAAGCGAGCCATGGTCAGCGGGTGATGCCGCGGGTCGAGGACTGGATGGACTTGAGGAACAGCTCGACTTCAGGGAACTGTGCAGCAGGTTCGCTCAGCTCGACGATCGCCTGCTCCACGGTCAGGCCCTGACGGTAGACGGTCTTGTAGGCGCGGCGCAGCGCATGGATCGCTTCCTCGGAGAAGCCGCGACGGCGCATGCCTTCGAAGTTCATGCTACGGGCTTCGGCCGGGTTGCCGAACACGGTGACGAACGCCGGAACGTCCTTGCCGATCGCCGTGCCCATGCCGGAAAAGCTGTGCGCGCCGATGTGGCAGTACTGATGCACCAGGGTGAACCCGGACAGAATGGCCCAGTCATCCACGTGCACATGGCCGGCCAACGCGGTGTTGTTGACCAGAATGCAGTGGTTGCCGATAACGCTGTCGTGACCGATGTGCGCGTACGCCATGATCAGGTTGTGGTCACCCAGGGTGGTTTCCGCACGGTCCTGAATGGTGCCCCGGTGGATCGTCACGCCTTCGCGGATGACGTTGTGGTCACCGATCACCAGACGCGTCGCTTCACCTTTGTATTTCAGATCAGGCGTGTCCTCACCCACCGATGAAAACTGGTAGATGTGGTTGTGTTTGCCGATCCTGGTCGGGCCGCGCAGGATCACATGCGGACCGATCACTGTACCCTCGCCGATTTCCACACCAGGTCCGACGATCGACCACGGGCCGACCTCCACATTGTCGGCCAGCACGGCCGTCGGATCGATGATTGCGCGAGAGTCAATCAAACTCATAGTTTACGTTCCGCACAGATGATTTCGGCCGAGCAGACCGGCTTGCCATCAACCGATGCCTGGCACTCGAACTTCCAGATCTGACGCTTGCAGCTCAGGAACTTCGCTTCGAGGATCAGCTGATCGCCTGGCAGCACTGGCTGGCGGAAGCGCAGTTTGTCGGAGCCGACGAAGTAATACAGGGTGCCATCGGCAGGCTTCACATCGAGCATCTTGAAGCCCAGGATGCCGGCAGCTTGAGCCATGGCCTCGATAATCAGCACGCCCGGCATGATCGGGTGCTGAGGAAAGTGACCGTTGAAGAAAGGCTCGTTGATGCTGACATTCTTGTAGGCACGAATGGTCTTGGTCTCGACATCCAGCTCCACCACACGGTCCACAAGCAGGAACGGGTAACGGTGCGGCAGATATTCGCGGATTTCGTTGATGTCCATCATTTCGAAAGGAAGCCTGTAGTAAAGAGTGGGAGGGCGCGACTAACGCGCGTCACTCCTCTAGCAAATCAAGGAGGCAGTTTATCGGCTGTGCACGCTTGATAAGAAAAAGGTATCAGCCATCAGATGAAGCTTTACCGCCTGAGGTCACTGCCTCGACAATCTTTTCCAGGTGCTGCAGGCGTCGCGCCATGTCGTCGAGATGACGCATGCGTGCCGCGCTCTTGCGCCACTCCGCAGCCGGCTGCATCGCCGTGCCCGAAGAATACGAACCGGGCTCGGTGATCGACCGGGTGACCATGGTCATGCCGGTGACGAAAACCCCGTCGCAAATCTCGATGTGCCCCACCAGCCCGACACCGCCTGCGAGCATGCAATGCTTGCCGATCTTGGCGCTGCCCGAAATGCCGACGCACGCGGCCATGGCCGTGTGGTCGCCGATCTGGACGTTGTGAGCGATCTGAATCTGGTTATCCAGCTTCACGCCATTGCCGATGCGGGTGTCATCCATGGCGCCACGGTCGATGGCTGTGTTCACGCCAATCTCGACATCGTCACCGATGGTCACGCCGCCAATCTGCGCGATCTTCTGCCAGACGCCTTTCTCGTTGGCGAAACCAAAACCTTCGCCGCCCAACACCGCACCGGACTGAATGACCACACGCTGCCCGATCCGCACGTCGTGATAGAGCGTGACGCGCGGGGCAAGCCAGCCGCCCTCGCCAATCACGCTGCGGGCACCGATGAAGCAATGCGCGCCAATGGTCACGCCGGCCGCAATCCGTGCGCCGCTCTCGATGACCGCATAAGCGCCAACGCTGGCCGCCGGATCGACGAACGCATCCGGCGCTACCACGGCGGTCGGGTGTACACCGACGGCAGCCTTGGGCTTGGGATCGAATAGATGGGAAATACGGGCGTAGGCCAGATACGGATCAGGCACCAGCAATGCGTCAGCGGCATACCCTTCAGCATCCGCCGGCTTGAGCAGCACGGCAGCGGCCTGGGTGGTCGCGAGGAATTTTCGGTACTGAGGATTGGCCAGAAAGCTGACCTGATCAGGACCGGCTTCCTGCAAGGTTGCCAGTCCTGTGATTTGCTTGTCCGCCGGGCCACGCAGGGTGGCGCCGAGGAACTCGGCCAATTGGCCGAGTGTGATGGTCGCGGTCATTAACTTACTTCAGCTGATTCATGCGCTCGATCACCTGGCGAGTGACGTCGTATTGCGGCTTGACGTCAATCACGGCACCGCGCTCGAACACCAGGTCAAAGCCGCCTTTCTTGATGACTTCTTCTACCGCCTGGTCCAGCTTCGGCTTGAGCTGCTTGAGCATGTCGCGGTCAGCAACGGCCTTGGCTTCGTTCAGTTCTTTGGACTGGAACTGGAAGTCGCGGGCCTTTTGCTTGAAGTCCAGCTCCAGACGCTCGCGCTCAGGCTGGGCCATTTTGTCGCCACCGGCGACCAGACGGTCCTGGATACCTTTGGCGCTGCTTTCCAGAGCTTTCAATTTGGTCAGCTGAGGACCGAATTTTTTCTCTGCGTCCACTGCGTAGCGCTTGGCTGCGTCGGATTCGAGCAGGGCCATCTGGTAGTTCAGTACAGCGATTTTCATGTCAGCAAATGCCGGGCCTGCGATCAGAACCGTTGCCAGCAATGCCAATTGGGTCAACTTACGCACGATGTAACTCCTACAGAATCCGTTGTCGTTAGCAGTGATCAGACCCTTAGAAGGTCTGACCGAGAGAGAATTGGAAGACCTGGGTTTCGGTGCTGTCGTCCGGTTTCTTGACCGGCAACGCCAGGGCAAAACTCAACGGACCCAACGCAGTGACCCACGTCACGCCGACACCGACGGAGCTGGCCAGGCCGGAAAGATCAGGGCTGTTGCATTGGACCTTTTCATTGTCGGCAGTAAGCTTCTGAGCACCACAATTGGTGCTGAAGGTGTTACCTACGTCCCAGAAGATCGAGGTGCGCAGCGAACGCTGGTCCTTGATGAACGGCAGCGGGAACAGGATCTCGGCACCGCCAGTGATCAGCACGTTACCACCAAACGGCAGTGGGTCCTGATCCGGGTCCAGTGCGGTACCTTTGGCCGGGTTGAGTTTGCTCGGTGTGCTGCGAGGACCCAGGGTGCTGTCCTTGAAGCCGCGAACAGAGTTGAAACCACCGGCGTAGTAGTTCTCATAGAACGGCAAACCGGAGGTCGAACCGTAGCCATCACCGTAACCCAACTCCGAGTGCAGACGGAGGGTGTAGTTATTGGTGATCGGGTGGAACAGTTGACCGCGGTAATCAAGTTTGTAGAACGACAGGTCGCTGCCCGGAATGGTTGTTTCCAGGGTCAGGCTCTGGGAGCTGCCACGGGTCGGCAACGTGCCTTTGTTCAGCGTCGATTCGGACCAGCCCACCGAAGCCTTGAAGTTTGTGAAGCTGTCGCCTTCCTTCTCGAGGAAATCGAAGATCTCATCAACGGTGTACTTACCGGTGCTGATTTCATCCTTCTGTACCGACAGGCCGAAGTTCAGACGAGAAGTCTCGCTGATCGGGTAGCCCATGTTGATACCGCCACCCAGGCTGTCCACCGAGTAGCTCGCCACGTCAACGTCGAGGTCGCTGTAGTCGGTCTTGCGGTAGAACGCGCTGTAGCCAAGGCTCACACCGTCCGGCGTGAAGTACGGATCGACGTAGCTGAAGTTGTAGCGGGTCTGGTATTCACTTTTGGTCAAACCAATGGTGACCTTGTTACCCGTACCCAGGAAGTTGTTCTGGCTGATGGAGCCACCAAGGATCAGACCGGCGCTCTGTGCAAAGCCGACGCTGGCGGTGATCGAACCGGACGCCTGTTCTTCAACGGCATAGTTCACGTCTACCTGATCGTCGGTGCCAGGCACCGCCGGGGTTTCGACGTTCACTTCCTTGAAGAAACCCAGACGGTCAAGACGGGTCTTGGACTGGTCGATAAGGTAAGTAGAAGCCCAGCCGCCTTCCATCTGGCGCATTTCGCGACGCAGCACTTCGTCCGCTGTCTTGGTGTTGCCACGGAAGTTGATGCGGTTGACGTAAGCACGCTTGCCCGGATCGACGACGAAAGTGATATCGACCGTGTGGTCTTCATCGTTCGGCGTCGGCACGCCATTGACGTTGGCGAAGGTGTAACCCTCGTTACCCAGACGGCGGGTGATCAGCTCGGAGGTCGTGGTCATCACCTTGCGGGAGAACACCTGGCCCGGCTTGACCAGCAGCAGCGATTTGACCTGATCTTCAGGGACCTTGAGGTCACCGCTCAGCTTGACCGACTTGACGCTGTACTTCTCGCCTTCATGAATGTTGACGGTGATGTACACGCTTTTCTTGTCGGGCGTGATGGATACCTGGGTCGAGGCGATATCCATGTTGATATAGCCGCGGTCGAGGTAGTAAGAACGCAGACGTTCCAGGTCACCGGAGAGTTTCTCACGGGCGTACTTGTCGTCATTCTTGAAGAAGGAAAGCCAGTTGGTGGTCTTCAGTTCGAAGAGATCAACCAGATCGTCTTCGGGGAAGACCGAGTTACCCACCACGTTGATGTGCTGGATGGCGGCGACCGCACCTTCGTTGATGTTGATCTTCAGACCCACACGGTTACGCGGCTGCGGCACGACTTCAGTGGCAACTTCTGCGGAATAGCGGCCCTGTGCAACGTACTGACGTTGCAGCTCGTTGCGCACGCCTTCCAGCGTGGCGCGCTGGAAGATTTCGCCTTCGGCCAGACCCGACTGCTTCAGACCCTTCATCAGGTCCTCAGTGGTGATCGCTTTGTTGCCTTCGATCTCGATACTCGAAACCGACGGACGCTCGACAACTGTGATGACCAGGACGTTGCCGTCGCGGCCCAGCTGGATGTCCTGGAAAAATCCGGTTTTGAACAGCGCGCGAGTGGCGTCGACAAGACGCCCATCATCGGCCTGCTCACCCACGTTCAACGGCAGCGCGCCAAACACGCTGCCGGCGGAAACCCGCTGCAGACCGTTGACACGGATATCGGAGATAGTGAAGGACTCGGCGTGAACTTCGGCGATCATCAGTACGGCAAGAACCGCAGTTAGCAGCAGACGTTTCATGAAGTCCTTTCTTATTCCAACTGGCAATAAACAAACTGCCGCAAAATGCGGCAGATTCACAATTCGGCGTAGCTTTTACAGTCGTCCCAGATCGTTGACCAGTGCGAGCAACATCACTCCAACCACCAGACTGATACCGATCTGAACCCCCCAGCCCTGCACCTTCTCTGACAGTGGTCGACCACGCGCCCACTCGATCAGATAAAACAGCAAGTGCCCCCCATCCAGCACTGGTATGGGCAGCAAATTGAGAACGCCCAGGCTTATGCTCAGATAAGCGAGGAAATTCAGGAAGTCACCTACGCCTGACTGGGCCGAAGCGCCCGCCACTTTAGCAATGGTTATCGGTCCGCTCAAGTTTTTTACCGACAGCTCGCCGAACAACATTTTCTTGAGCGAATCGAGGGTCAGCACGCTCATGGTCCAGGTACGCCGCGCGCCTTCTGCGACGGCGGCTACAGGGCCATAGCTGACCTCGCGCAACATCTCCGGCGGCCAATCCACGCCTTTCACGCCGGCACCGAGATACCCGGTCGCCGCAGTGCCTTCGCCACGGGTCACCAGATCGACGGGCACATCCAGCCGCGCGCCGTCACGCTCCACGCTGACTGAAATCCGCGTATCGGGGTGGACACGAACCCAGTCCACGACCTTCTGCCATTCGTCGACAGGTTCGTTATTAAAGGCCAGCAAGCGGTCACCGGTTTTCAGGCCGGCTGTTTGTGCGGGGCCTTTCGGATCGAGTTCTGCCAGAACAGGCGGCAGGGCCGGACGCCAAGGCCTGATACCCAGGGAACGAATCGGGTCCGGCTCGGCTGCGCCCTTGAGCCAGTCGTTGAGCACCAACGAACGCGGGGTTTCCACGTCGGAACCCTGCTCGCGAACCTTCAACGCGATGCTGCCGCTCTCACCCAGGCGACGCACCAGTTGCAGGTTCACACCCGCCCATCCGGTGACGGCCTCGCCATCCACCGAGACGATTTCCTGACCGGAACTCAGCCCGGCCTTCTCCGCAATACTGCCTGGCTCGACACCGCCGACGACAGGCCGGACCTGCTGGCTGCCCAGCATTGCAAGTACCCAGAAAAAAACAATCGCCAGGAGAAAGTTGGCGACCGGCCCGGCAATCACGATGGCGATGCGCTGATAAACCGACTTGCGGTTAAATGACTGATCAGCCAGCTCGGGGGGAACATCACCCTCCCGTTCGTCGAGCATCTTCACGTAGCCGCCGAGGGGAATCGCCGCGACGACATATTCGGTGCCCTTGCGGTCACTCCAGCGCAGCAACGGCATGCCGAAGCCCACCGAGAAACGCAGGACCTTGACGCCACAGCGACGCGCCACCCAGAAATGACCGAATTCGTGAAACGTCACCAGCACGCCCAGCGCAACCAGGGTGCCGACAATCATGTATAGCGCGCTCATCGCTGCTCTCCGGGTACCGATCTAGCGGTGCGTTGAAACCCACATTGCCTGCGAATCATAGAAAACATTACTGCCGGGACCGACTGCCTAGCGGCCATTGCGATCCAGCCATTGCCCGGCCAGCGCGCGGGCACGTGCATCGATCTCGAACACCGTCTCCAGCGCGGACACGGCGACAACAGGTTCAAGGTTCAAAACCTCGTCGATCATACTCGCGATTTCCGGATAGCGAATGCGCTTGTCCAGAAACGCAGCAACCGCCACTTCATTGGCCGCGTTCAGCACGGCAGGCGCACTGTCGCCCGCCTCGGCAGCTTGCCGTGCCAGACGCAGGCATGGGAAGCGCACTTCGTCCGGTGCTTCGAAGTCCAGCCGTGCGATGCTGAACAGATCCAGCGGCGCGACGCCCGAGTCGATACGCTCGGGCCAGGCCAGTGCGTGGGCAATCGGCGTACGCATGTCGGGATTACCCAACTGCGCCAGCACCGAGCCGTCCACGTAATCGACCATCGAATGGATCACGCTCTGAGGGTGAATCACCACCTCGATCCGCGCGGGCGTCGTGTCGAACAGCCAGCAGGCTTCGATCAGCTCAAGACCCTTGTTCATCATGCTGGCGGAATCGACGGAAATCTTGCGACCCATGGACCAGTTGGGATGGGCGCAGGCCTGATCCGGGGAGACATGCTCCAGCTCGGCCAGCGGCGTCTGACGGAACGGGCCACCCGATGCGGTCAACAGAATGCGTCTGACGCCGACCTTCTCGAGACCGCTTTCGTAATCACGGGGCAGGCACTGGAAGATCGCGTTGTGCTCGCTGTCGAGCGGCAGCAGTACCGTGCCACTGCGGCGAACGGCCTGCATGAACAAGGCGCCGGACATGACCAGCGCTTCCTTGTTGGCCAGCAGGACTTTCTTGCCCGCTTCGACAGCGGCAAGGGTCGGGCGCAAACCGGCGGCACCGACGATGGCGGCCAGCACGGTATCCACCAGAGGGTGAGCAGACACTTCGCAGAGCCCGCCCTCCCCCACCAGCACACGAGTGTCGAGACCGGCTGCGCGCAGGTCGTCCTGCAACTGGCGGGCGGCGGCCGTCGTCGGCACCACGGCAAACTGCGGGGTATGGCGAACGCACAACGCCAACAGCTCGGCGAGACGCGTGTAACCGGTCAGGGCAAACACCTGGTACCGCGCCGGATGCCGCGCGATGACGTCCAGCGTGCTTAACCCGACCGAGCCCGTTGCACCGAGCACGGTAATGAGCTGAGGCGTACTCACATCACGCCCCAGTCCTGGGCAGCCCAGAGCAGCAAGGCGAAAACCGGGATGGCGGCGGTCAGGCTGTCGATGCGATCCAGCACACCACCGTGGCCCGGCAGCAGGTTGCTGCTGTCCTTGACCCCGGATTTGCGCTTGAACATGCTCTCGGTGAGATCACCGACGACCGAGATCAGCACGACGATCGCTGCACATACCAGGGCGAAGATGATTTCACCCAGCGACCAGCCGCGGTACACACCTACCACCGCAGTGATCACCAGACACGTGGCCAGACCACCATAAAGGCCTTCCCAGCTTTTGCCCGGGCTGACCTTCGGCGCCAGCTTGCGCTTGCCAAATGCCTTGCCGGAGAAGTAGGCGCCGATGTCGGCACCCCACACCAGAATCATCACCGACAGGATCAGCCAGTTGCCCAGCGGCATTTGCTTGATCAGCACCAGCCCCTGCCATGCCGGCAGCAGTATCAGCAAACCGATCAGCAGTTTGCAGAGGGCACTGGACCAATGCTCGCTGGACGCGGGATAGGTGAGGACCAGCCAGGTTGCCACCAGCCACCAGATCAGCGCCGCCACCAGCAACCAGGGTGCGAGGTCGGGCAACAGGTACAAGAGAAACAGCAGCGCAGCGACCACCACGGCGTACAGAACGCGGGCCGATTGCGCTTCGAAGCCGGCAAGACGCGCCCATTCCCAGGCGCCGAGTACGACGACCGCTCCGATGAACAATGCAAAGCTGCCGCCTGCCAGCAGGAAGAAACCGCACAGGGCCAGCGGCGCAAGGATCAGCGCAGTGATGATTCGTTGTTTAAGCATTAAGCGCGGGCTCCAGCTTCTACCTGCTCGCTGGTTTTCCCGAAGCGGCGTTGGCGAGAAGCGAAATCGGCCAGCGCAGTGCGCATGGCATCGTGTTTGAAGTCCGGCCAGAACAGGTCGGAGAAATACAGCTCGGCATAGGCCAGCTGCCAGAGCAGGAAATTGCTGATGCGATGCTCGCCGCCCGTGCGGATACACAGGTCGGGCAACGGCAGGTCGCCAGTGGACAGGCACGTCTGCAGCAGTTCGGGTGTGATGTCGTCCGGACGCAGGTGGCCCGCCTGAACTTCACGGGCCAGCCGCTGCGCAGCCTGAGCGATATCCCACTGACCGCCGTAATTGGCGGCGATCTGCAGGACGAAGCGGCTGTTTTCAGCCGTACGCTGCTCGGCTTCGCGGATGGCAGCCTGCAGCTCGGGGTGAAACCGCGAACGGTCGCCGATAATGCGCAGGCTGATGCCGTTCTCGTTCAGGCGCTTGGTCTCGCGACGCAGCGCCGTGAAAAACAACTCCATCAGCGCGCCGACCTCTTCCGCCGGGCGCTGCCAGTTTTCGCTGGAAAACGCGAACAAGGTCAGCACCTCGACCTTGGCCTCGGCACAGACCTCAATCACCGCACGAACAGCGTCCACGCCGGCCTTGTGGCCTGCTACACCCGGTAGCAGGCGCTTCTTGGCCCAGCGGTTGTTCCCATCCATGATGATCGCGACATGACGCGGCACCGATGCCGGCGCAGCCAGCTTTGTCTTATCCATGAAAGCTTCCCGGCCCTTATACGGCCATCAGGTCCGCTTCTTTGGACTTGGTCGCGGCGTCGATGTCCGCCTCAGCCTTGTCCGTCAGCTTCTGGATGTCGGCAGCGGCGCGGCGCTCCTCGTCTTCGCTGATTTCCTTGTCCTTGACCAGCTTCTTCAGCTCACCCAACGCGTCACGGCGGATGTTACGCACGGCAACGCGGGCGTCTTCTGCGGCGCTGCGCGCCTGCTTGGTGAAGCCCTTGCGGGTCTCTTCCGTCAGGGCAGGCATGGAGATCAACAGCATCTCGCCCAGGTTGGTCGGGTTGAGGTTCAGACCCGCGCTCTGAATGGCCTTGTCGACCGCAGAGAGCATGTTGCGCTCGAACGCCACGACCTGCAGCGTACGGGAGTCCTTCACGGTCACGTTGGCGACGCCGCTCAACGGGGTGTCGGAACCGTAGTACGGCACCATGACGCTGCCGAGAATGCTCGGGTGCGCCTTGCCGGTACGGATCTGGCCGAATGCGTGGGCCAGGGACTCAAGGGATTTCTTCATCCGCTCTTGAGCGTCTTTCTTGATTTCGTTGATCATTGTTCGCCTTCCTCGATCAAAGTACCTTCCGCGCCGCCATGCACAATGTTCAGCAGGGCGCCGGGCTTGTTCATATTGAAGACACGCAGTGGCATCTTGTGGTCACGACACAGACAGATGGCTGTCAGATCCATTACACCCAGCTTGCGATCCAGCACTTCGTCATAGGTCAGACGATCGAACTTCTCGGCATGCGGGTCCTTGAATGGATCGGCAGTGTACACACCATCGACCTTGGTTGCTTTCAGCACGACATCAGCGTCGATCTCGATTGCGCGCAGGCACGCTGCCGAATCCGTGGTGAAGAACGGATTGCCGGTACCGGCCGCGAAGATCACGACTTCCTTGGCATTCAGGTGACGCATGGCTTTGCGACGATCGTAGTGATCGGTGACGCCCACCATGGAAATGGCTGACATCACGATGGCCGAGATATTGGCTCGCTCCAGCGCGTCACGCATGGCCAGCGCGTTCATCACGGTGGCCAGCATGCCCATGTGGTCGCCCGTGACCCGATCCATACCGGCCGCGCTCAGCGCTGCGCCGCGGAACAGGTTACCGCCACCGATGACCAGACCGACCTGAACGCCGATACCGACCAGTTGACCGACTTCCAGCGCCATGCGATCCAGCACCTTGGGGTCGATGCCGAACTCTTCCGACCCCATCAGGGCCTCGCCGCTGAGCTTGAGTAGAATGCGTTTATAGCGAGCTTGATAGCCACTGCCCTGCTGAGCCATTGCGAATCTCTCCTGCGGCGTTTGAAAAAAATCGTTCGAGTTGCGGGCCGTTTTCGGCCTGCGCTAACTCTAGGTCACTGCTTCAGGGAAATGCAGCCTCGTAGGCCCAGCCCCCTGCAAAAAACAAATTCAGTGCAGCAATAACAATTCCGCTTACCGCTTTGACAAAGAGGCTGCGCGCGTTAGCGGGCAGCCTCTTCGGGGCGACAGTTGGAAAACCGTCTTATTGCTTGCTTGCAGCTACTTGAGCAGCGACTTCTTCAGCGAAGTTGTCGACTGGCTTCTCGATGCCTTCGCCTACTTTGAAGTAGGTGAAGGAAACGATTTCAGCACCGGCTTTCTTGGCCAGTTCACCGACCTTGATTTCCGGGTTCTTGACGAACGCCTGCTCGACCAGACTGGCTTCAGCCAGGAACTTGCTGATACGGCCGCCAACCATCTTCTCGGCGATTTCAGCAGGCTTGCCTTTCAGCTTGTCTTCGTTCAACTGCATGAAGACATTCTTCTCGCGCTCGATCGCTTCTGGCGAAACGTCCGAAGGCAGCAGGAACTCAGGGTTGGTCGCCGCTACGTGCATGGCGATGTCTTTCGCCAGCTCTGCATCGCCGCCCTTGAGGACGACAACCACGCCGATCTTGTTGCCGTGCAGGTAAGAACCCAGCACGTCGCCTTCGATGCGCGCCAGACGACGGATGTTGACGTTCTCGCCAACCTTGCCGACCAGCACCAGACGATCAGCTTCCATCGCTTCAACCAGAGGCTCAACGGTGGTCAGCTTGTCAGCGAAGGCCTTCTCGACGCTTTTAGCGACGAATGCCTTGAAGTCGTCCTGCAGAGCCAGGAAGTCGGTCTGGGAGTTGACTTCGATCAGGACAGCAGCTTTGCCGTCGTCCTTGATGGAGATGGCGCCTTCAGCAGCAACGTTGCCTGCTTTCTTGGCTGCCTTGATTGCGCCCGAAGCACGCATATCGTCGATGGCTTTTTCGATGTCGCCGCCAGCCTTGGTCAAGGCCTTTTTGCAATCCATCATGCCTTCGCCGGTACGCTCGCGCAGTTCTTTGACCAACGCTGCAGTAATCTCTGCCATTTCAAAATCCTCTTGGATAGGTCTTCAACCATTCCACCCGCAGTACGGGCGTTCAAATTCTTGAAAATCCATGGTGACTGCTGCACATGACAATAAGATCGATGGCAACGTCAGATGGTTTTCGAGGTGGCAAAAAGGGGGCCAAGCCCCCTTTTTGCGTACTGAGTCAACGCCAGGCGTTTGTTACTCAGCCTTCAACAGTTGCCGCTGGAGCTTCTTCAGCGTAAACGTCGGTGCCGCCAGCATTGTTGTTGCGACCACGGATCACAGCGTCAGCCATCGAACCCATGTACAGCTGGATGGCGCGGATTGCGTCGTCGTTGCCAGGGATGATGTAGTCAACGCCTTCAGGGCTGCTGTTGGTGTCGACAACGCCGATAACCGGGATACCCAGCTTGTTGGCTTCGGTGATCGCGATGCGCTCGTGATCAACGTCGATAACGAACAGAGCGTCTGGCAGACCGCCCATGTCCTTGATACCACCCAGGCTACGATCCAGCTTTTCCAGATCGCGAGTACGCATCAGCGCCTCTTTCTTGGTCAGCTTGGTGAACGTGCCGTCTTCTGCCTGGATTTCAAGATCACGCAGACGCTTGATGGAAGCGCGGATGGTCTTGAAGTTGGTCAGCATGCCGCCCAACCAGCGGTGATCGACGTACGGCGAACCGCAACGTGCTGCTTCTTCAGCAACGATCTTGCCGGCGGAACGCTTGGTGCCGACGAACAGGATCTTGTTTTTGCCCTGAGCCAGGCGCTCAACGAAAGTCAAAGCTTCGTTGAACATTGGCAGGGTTTTTTCAAGGTTGATGATGTGGATCTTGTTGCGCGCGCCGAAAATGTATTTACCCATTTTCGGGTTCCAGTAACGGGTCTGGTGACCGAAGTGCACACCGGCCTTCAGCATATCGCGCATGTTGACTTGGGACATGATAGTTCCTTGATAAGTCGGGTTAGGCCTCCACGTATCCCAATGACCAACCAGCGGCTTGAGCCGAAGGCACCCAGGTCATCGTGTCGACACGTGTGTGGGTTAGAGCTTTCGGGGCAGACCCCGTAAAGCGGCGCATTTTATATCACAAAAGACTGGATAACGGAACTCGAAATAAGAGCCTGTTTTTCCGACGCTTTTGCCCCCGTCGTGCAAGCGGTTGGACAGCCTGCCCGCGTCGATGGAGGACGCGATGATAACCCGGCTGACGACGGTCTGGTAGAATCGCGTTTTTTCCGTATCAAGCCGTGGCTGCGCCGCGCTGAGAGAGCCTGTTTAATGACCGTGACACTGAAAACCCCCGAAGACATCGAGAAGATGCGAATTGCCGGCCGCCTGGCTGCCGATGTGCTGGAAATGATTGGCGCCTATGTAAAGCCGGGCGTGACCACCGAAGAACTGGACCGCATCTGCCACGACTACATCGTCAACGAGCAGAAGGCCATTCCGGCGCCACTGAATTACAAGGGCTTCCCGAAATCCATCTGCACCTCCATTAACCATGTGGTTTGCCACGGCATCCCGAACGAGAAGCCGCTCAAGAATGGCGACGTGCTGAACATCGACGTGACCGTCATCAAGGACGGCTACCACGGTGACACCAGCAAGATGTTTCACGTAGGCAAAGTGCCTGAGTGGGCCGAGCGTCTGTCCCGCGTCACCCAAGAGTGCCTTTATAAAGGCATCGAAGTGGTCAAGCCCGGCGCGCACCTGGGCGATATCGGCGAAGTGATCCAGAAGCACGCCGAGAAAAACGGCTTCTCGGTCGTCCGCGAATACTGCGGCCACGGCATCGGCAGGGTCTTCCACGAAGAGCCTCAAGTGCTGCACTACGGCCAGGCCGGCGACGGCATGGAGCTGAAGGAAGGCATGACCTTCACCATCGAGCCGATGATTAATCAGGGCAAGGCCGACACACGCCTGCTCGGCGACGGCTGGACAGCCATCACCAAGGATCGCAAGCTGTCGGCACAGTGGGAACACACCATTCTGGTGACCGCGACCGGCTATGAAATCTTCACCCTGCGCAGCGATGACACCATCGCCCGCACCTCGGCCTGATCGCTGAGTCACTCGCCATTGTGGTCGGTACAGCCAGCACGGTCGGTTTTGCACGGTCGGTATAGATAGAAGGAAAGCAGTTCGATGCCGCAGGTGGACCCAGATTTGTTCGATCGCGGCCAGTTTCAGGCCGAGCTGGCACTGAAGGCCAGCCCCATACCCGCCTTCAAGAAAGCCATTCGTCAGGCGCGCGAAGTGCTGGACGGACGCTTCAAGTCGGGCCGGGAGATTCGCCGGCTGATCGAGGACCGTGCCTGGTTCGTCGATAACATCCTGCAGCAGGCCTGGGACCAGTTCGACTGGAGCGAAGACGCCGACATCGCCTTGCTGGCGGTCGGCGGCTACGGTCGCGGCGAACTGCACCCCTACTCCGACATCGATCTGCTGATCCTGCTGGACAGCGCCGACCATGAAGTTTTCCGCGATTCCATCGAGCGTTTTCTGACGCTGCTGTGGGACATCGGCCTGGAAGTCGGTCAAAGCGTGCGCTCGGTGGACGAATGCGTCACCGAGGCCCGGGCCGATCTGACCGTCATCACGAATTTGATGGAGAGCCGCACGATTGCCGGCCCCGAGCGACTGCGTCAGCGCATGCTCGCCGTCACCAGCACCCGTGAAATGTGGCCGAGCAAGGAGTTCTTCCTGGCCAAACGCGCCGAGCAGAAGAACCGCCATCACAAATATTTCGACACCGAGTACAACCTCGAGCCTAACGTCAAAGGCTCGCCCGGCGGGCTGCGGGATATTCAGACCATTCTCTGGGTTGCCCGTCGCCAATACGGCACGCTGAATCTGCACGCACTGGCCGACGAAGGTTTTCTGCTGGAGAGCGAAAACGCGCTGCTGGCATCTTCCCAGGAATTTCTCTGGAAGGTCCGTTACGCGCTCCATATGTTGGCCGGGCGTTCCGAAGACCGTCTGCTGTTCGATTACCAGACCAGCATCGCGCGCCTGCTGGGCTACGAAGACAGCGACGCCAAGCTGGCCATCGAGCGCTTCATGCAGAAGTATTACCGTGAGGTCATGAGCATTGCGCAGCTCAGCGACCTGATCATCCAGCACTTCGAAGAAGTGATTCTCGCGGACGACGAAGGCACGGTCACCGAGACGATCAACTCGCGCTTCCAGCTGCATGACGGCTACATCGAAGCGACCCATCCGAACGTCTTCAAGCGCACGCCGTTCGCGATGCTCGAGATATTCGTGCTGATGGCGCAGCGCCCGGAAATAAAGGGCGTGCGGGCCGACACCATCCGGCTGCTGCGGGAACACCGCTACCTGATCAACGACGATTTCCGCAACGACATCCGCAACACCAGCCTGTTCATCGAGCTGTTCAAATGCGAAATCGGCATCCATCGCAATCTGCGGCGGATGAACCGTTATGGCATTCTCGGGCTGTACCTGCCGGAGTTCGGCCACATCGTCGGGCAGATGCAACACGACCTGTTCCACATCTATACGGTCGATGCCCACACGCTGAACCTGATCAAGCACCTGCGTAAGCTGCAATACACGCAGGTGTCAGAGAAATTCCCGCTGGCCAGCAAGCTCATGGCCAGACTGCCCAAGCCCGAGCTTATTTATCTGGCCGGCCTTTACCACGACATCGGCAAGGGCCGTGGCGGTGATCACTCGGAACTGGGCGCGATCGATGCCGAAGCGTTCGGCATTCGTCATCACCTGCCCCACTGGGACACCCAGCTGATTGTCTGGCTGGTGCAGAACCATCTGGTGATGTCGACCACCGCCCAGCGCAAGGACTTGTCCGACCCGCAGGTGATTCACGACTTCGCCCAGTTCGTCGGCGATGAAGTGCATCTGGACTACCTCTACGTGCTGACCATCGCCGACATCAACGCGACCAATCCGACGTTGTGGAACTCGTGGCGTGCCAGCCTGTTGCGCCAGCTGTACACCGAGACCAAACGCGCGCTCAAGCGTGGGCTGGAGAACCCGGTCGACCGCGAGGAGCAGATCCGTCGCACGCAAACCGCTGCCCTGGATATTCTGGTGCGCAGCGGCACCGATCCCGATGACGTCGAGCAGTTGTGGTCGCAACTGGGTGATGACTACTTCCTGCGTCACACCGCAGGGGACGTGGCCTGGCACAGCGACGCGATTTTGCAGCAGCCAGCCGATGGCGGCCCGTTGGTGCTGATCAAGGAAACCACCCAGCGCGAGTTCGAAGGCGGCACGCAGATCTTCATTTATGCGCCCGACCAGCACGACTTCTTCGCCGTGACCGTGGCGGCCATGGACCAGCTGAACCTGAACATTCACGACGCCCGGGTCATCACGTCCACCAGCCAGTTCACCCTCGACACCTACATCGTGCTCGACAGCGAAGGCGGTTCGATCGGTGAAAATCCGGAGCGCATCAAGGCCATTCGCGAAGGCCTGACCGAAGCGTTGCGCAACCCCGACGATTACCCGACCATCATCAAGCGCCGGGTGCCGCGTCAGCTCAAGCACTTTGCCTTCGCGCCCGTGGTGACGATTTCCAACGACGCGCAACGGCCGGTCACGGTGCTGGAACTCAGTGCGCCGGATCGACCCGGGCTGCTGGCGCGACTGGGCAAGATCTTTCTGGAGTTCGACCTGTCATTGCAGAACGCCAAGATCGCCACATTGGGTGAGCGCGTGGAAGACGTGTTCTTCCTGACCGATGAAAACCACCAGCCGCTGTCCGATCCGCAACTGTGTCGACGCCTGCAGGATGAAATCGTTGAGCAGCTCAGCGTCAATCCCGAGCCCGGCAGCGAGTTGCGCATCAGCATTTGAAACCGCCAGGACGGCACGATTAACGACTTGATTCAACGGCGCCTTGCCACATCGTGAACACGAGTGCGGGCGCCCAGCCTTGAGAACGATTCGACATGAATAACGCCCTGCAGCAGCTTCAGCCCTACCCTTTCGAGAAACTTCGCGCGTTGCTCGGTGCCGTCACGCCGAATCCGGACAAGCGTCCGATCGCCCTGTCGATCGGCGAACCCAAGCACAAATCGCCAGAGTTCGTTGCCAAGGCGCTGGCCGACAACCTTGATCAAATGGCGGTCTACCCGACCACGGCCGGGATTCCTGCGTTGCGTGAAGCCATCGCCAACTGGTGCGAGCGCCGCTTCAGCGTGCCCGCCGGCTGGCTGGATGCAACCAAACATGTGCTGCCGGTCAACGGCACCCGCGAGGCGTTGTTCGCGTTCACCCAGACCGTCGTCAATCGCAACGACAACGGTCTGGTGGTCAGCCCCAATCCGTTTTACCAAATCTATGAAGGCGCGGCGTTTCTGGCCGGCGCCACTCCGCATTATCTGCCGTGCCTGGCCGAACATGGTTTCAACCCGGATTTCGACGCCGTCAGCGCTGACGTCTGGGACCGCTGCCAGATTCTGTTTCTGTGCTCGCCGGGCAACCCGACCGGTGCGCTGATCCCGCTGGAAACCCTGAAAAAGCTCATCGCCCTCGCCGACAAGCACGACTTCGTGGTTGCCGCCGACGAGTGCTACAGCGAGCTGTATTTCGACGAAGCCACTCCGCCGGCCGGTCTGCTGAGCGCCTGCGCCGAACTGGGCCGCCAGGATTTCAAGCGCTGCGTGGTGTTTCACAGCCTGTCCAAACGGTCGAACCTGCCGGGCCTGCGCTCGGGTTTCGTTGCCGGCGATGCCGAGATTCTCAAGGCGTTCCTGCTCTATCGCACCTACCACGGCTGCGCGATGCCGGTACAGACGCAACTGGCGAGCATCGCGGCCTGGAGCGACGAAGAACACGTGTGCGCCAACCGCACGCTGTACCGGGAAAAGTTTGACGCCGTGCTGGAAATTCTCAGCCCGGTCATGGACGTGCAACACCCGGACGGCGGCTTCTATCTATGGCCAAGCGTCGGCACTGATGACGCGAAGTTCTGCCGGGACCTGTTCGTCACTGAACACGTGACCGTGGTACCCGGCTCGTACCTGTCCCGCGACGTCGACGGCTTCAATCCCGGCGCCGGCCGCGTGCGCATGGCACTGGTTGCACCGCTGGCCGAGTGCATCGAAGCCGCGCAGCGCATTCGGGATTTTGTGACGAGCCGCTGATTTCTCGCTGACACTCTACGCACTGAGGCCAGCCTCCAGCCTCAGTGCGCCAGACCCAGATTGGCTTCGTTCAAATCGAGTTCTGCCAGCACTAGCCGCAGCACGTCATCGCCGATCTGGTGATGGCGGTGCAGGTCGTACAGCTTCAGGCGCTGAGCACGCAGGGCGTTAAGGCGCATGCGTTTCTCCAGTTGATCCATCTGGAACGCCAAAGCTTGAGCCTCGGCGGTGTCATTGAATATATCCAGACGCTGGCGGTATTCGGACATGATCCTCGCCTTCACTTCCATGGCGAGCACCGCCTGCGCGGCGTCAGGCGAATCCGTCGCTGCCGGGATCGCCTCGTTCTCCAGTGTCTGAATGGCCGCCTGAGCCGTGTGCTTCCAGGCGTCTCGCACTTCGCGCTTCATGCGCATGTCCGGCTCACTGACCTGCCCACGCAGGAGCAGCGGCAAGCCAATGCTCGCCGACACCAAGGACAGCAGGATCACTCCTGCCGCAATGAAAATCAGCAAGTCACGCTCGGGAAAGTCGACGCCGGCGCTGATCAGTATCGGCACCGACAACGTACCCGCGAGCGTGACAGCACCGCGCACCCCGCCCACGGTCAGCAGTAATGACGAACGGGTCGACAGATCCAGTGTGCCGTCGCCCCTGCCGCGCCAGCGCCGAATCTGGATCATCAGCCGCCAGACGCTCTGCACCCAGATGTAACGCAACACCGCCAGCACGACGAAAATCGCCAGCACATCAAGGCAACGCCACAACAGGGTCGGCCACAGGGTGGCTTCGTGGTGGGTAACGGCGGTGATGATGTCCGGCAACTGCAAGCCCAGCAGCAGGAAGATCAGGCCGTTGAACGCAAATTCCAACAGGGTCCACACGCTGCGATTCAGCAATCGGGTGCTGGTCTGGCGCGGCAGCAGATCGACCCAGCTTTGCATCATCCCTGCCGCCACCGCCGACAGAATTCCGGACAGCTCCAGGCGCTCGGCCAGCACGTAAGCGGCGAACGGCAGCAGCAACATGAAGACGACGTGGGTCGCTGGATCATCCCAGCCCCGGGTGATCATCCAACTGCGCAGACGCCCCACCACCCAACTCAGCGCGACGCCCACGGCCAGACCACCACAGGCGACCAGCACGAAATTCAGGCTGGCATCGGTCAGGGAAAACGCCCCGGTGATGGCGGCTGCCAGCGCGAACTTGAAAGTGACCAGCCCGGTCGCGTCATTCATCAACGCTTCGCCCTGAAGCATACGCATGATCGGCGCGGGCAACCGGTCCTGAGCGATAGCCGAGACCGCCACGGCGTCAGTCGGCGACAGCACGGCCGCCAACGCAAAGGCGACGGGCAAGGGAATGGAAGGCAGCAGCCAGTGGATGAAGTAACCGGCGCCGATCACCGTAAAAATCACCAGCCCGACCGCGAGGGTCAGGATCGCGCCGCGGTAGCGCCACAGATCGCGCTTGGGCATCCGCCAACCATCGGAAAACAGCAGCGGCGGCAGGAACAGAAACAGGAACAGCTCAGGGTCGAGCGCCACGTGGAGGCCCAGCGTCGGCCAGGCCAGCAAGGCGCCCGCGGCGATCTGAACCAGCGGCAACGGCAGCGGAATCAACCGGGCCAGCAATCGCGAGACACCTACCAGCGTCAACAAGATAAGGACGGTATAGGCTGTTTGCATTGCGTGTTTCCCCAAGCTTTGACTCATGACTGACATCGGCAACAGACCCGATGCGCGCTGCAAAGTGCTCATCTTAGCGGCTGCGACGGTCATGGGGTTCTGATACATCAGTCGTGGTCGGCCGGCGTCGCCAGCGTTCATCGCCCGTAAACCTACCTCAAATAGACAAAGCGTCGGCCCGCCGCGCTTACCCGGCGTGTACGTGGCATAATCCTCCACCGTTTTTTTCAACCGTCCCAAAGGGAGCAGGCTCATGGCCAAGGAAAACCAAGCGTTGCACCTGTTTGGCATTAAGGCGTGCGACACGATGAAGAAGGCGCGCACCTGGCTCGATGAAAAATCGGTGAATTACGATTTCCACGATTACAAGACCCAGGGCATCGACCGCGCCCACCTGACACGTTGGTGCAACGAGCACGGCTGGCAGACGGTACTCAACCGCGCCGGCACGACCTTTCGCAAGCTGGACGAGGCGCAAAAAGCCGACCTCGATCAGGAAAAGGCCATTGAGCTGATGCTCGCTCAGCCCTCGATGATCAAGCGCCCGGTGCTGGATCTTGGCGACAAAACCCTGATTGGCTTCAAACCCGAACTGTACGCTGCGGCTATCGCCTGATTGAGATAGCCCTAAATAACGAGGTATCTGCATGTCCACTTCTCTGTTCAGCCTGGCCTTTGGCGTTGGCACACAAAACCGTCAAGGCACCTGGCTGGAAGTTTTCTACGCCCTGCCGCTGCTCAACCCGTCGGCTGAAATCGTCGCCGCCGTCGCACCGATCCTGGGTTACACCGGTGGCAATCAGGCCATCGCCTTCAACACCGATCTGTCCTCGCGTCTGGCCAATGCCCTCAAAGGCATCGACGACACTCAGGCCGCGCTGTTGACCCGACTGGCCGAAAGCCACAAGCCTCTGGTTGCCACGTTGCTGGCCGAAGACGCCGCGCTGACCTCCACTCCCGAGGCTTACCTCAAGCTGCATTTGCTCTCCCATCGTCTGGTCAAGCCCCACGGCTTGAGTCTGGCCGGTGTGTTCCCGCTGCTGCCGAACGTCGCGTGGACCAGCCAGGGCGCCATTGACCTGGGCGAGCTGGCCGAGCGTCAGCTGGAAGCCCGCCTGAAAGGCCATCTGCTGGAAGTCTTCTCGGTCGACAAATTCCCGAAGATGACTGACTACGTGGTGCCGGCCGGTGTGCGTATCGCTGACACCGCGCGCGTGCGCCTGGGCGCCTACATCGGCGAAGGCACCACCGTGATGCACGAAGGTTTCGTCAACTTCAACGGCGGCACCGAAGGCCCGGGCATGATCGAAGGCCGTGTGTCGGCTGGCGTGTTCGTCGGCAAGGGTTCGGACCTGGGCGGCGGCTGTTCGACCATGGGCACGCTGTCGGGCGGCGGCAACATGGTGATCAAGGTCGGCGAAGGCTGCCTGATCGGTGCGAACGCCGGCATCGGCATTCCGTTGGGCGACCGCAACACCGTGGAAGCCGGTCTGTACGTCACGGCGGGCACCAAAGTGGCGCTGCTGGATGACAAGAACGAGCTGGTCAAGGTTGTGAAGGCCCGTGAACTGGCCGGTCAACCGGACCTGTTGTTCCGTCGCAACTCGCAGACCGGCGCCGTGGAATGCAAATCCCACAAGTCGGCCATCGAGCTGAACGAAGCGCTGCACGCTCACAACTGATCGATGCTGCGTGCGGGTTCGGTGTCCCACGGGGCGCCGAACCCGCCCCAAAGAGCGTGACTGATATGCCCCTCATTTCTCCCTGGCGCGCTGACTTTCCGGCCATCGACGCCCTGCAGCGGCAAGGCCAGACCTACCTGGACAGCGCCGCTACTGCACAAAAACCCCAAGCCCTGATCGACGCCACGGTGCATTACTACGCTAATGGCGCGGCGAATGTGCATCGCGCCCAGCACCTGCCGGGGGCCATGGCGACCCAGGCCTTCGAGGACACCCGGCGCAAGGCCGGCGAATGGCTGAATGCCGGCGCGTCCGGGCAGATCGTTTTCAGCCACGGCGCCACGTCCGCGTTCAACCTGCTCGCCTATGGCCTGGATCACGTATTTCAGGCCGGCGACGAGATTGTCATCAGTGCGCTGGAGCATCACGCCAATTTGTTGCCCTGGCAGCAACTGGCCCTGCGTCGCGACCTGAAGCTGGTGGTGCTGCCCGTCACCGAGGCCGGCGTGATTGATGTTGAGGCCGCCGCCAAACTGATCACGCCACGCACCCGTTTGCTGGCGGTCAGTCAGTTGTCCAACGTACTCGGCACCTGGCAACCGGTCCGGCAACTCGTCGCGCTGGCCCAGGCGCAGGGCGCACTGACGGTGATTGATGGCGCCCAAGGTGTCGTCCATGGCCGACACGATGTGCAGGACATCGGCTGCGACTTCTACGTGTTTTCCAGCCACAAGCTGTACGGCCCTGATGGCGTGGGCGTGCTGTTCGGGCGACATGACGCATTGGCGCAGTTGCAGCACTGGCAGTTCGGCGGCGAAATGGTCCTGCAGACCGGTTACCAGACGGCCACGTTCCGCCCTGCGCCACTGGGCTTCGAAGCGGGCACGCCGCCCATCAGCGCGGTGATCGGCCTCGGCGCCACGCTGGATTACCTCAACGGCCTCAATCAGTCCGCCGTCACCGAATACGAAGCGCGCCTGCACGAGCGGCTGCGCGCCGGGCTGGTGCTGCGCGACGGCGTGCAGGTGCTGGGCGATCCCCATGTGGCGCTGGTGAGTTTTGTGGTCGAGGGCGTACACAACGCCGATCTTGCGCACCTGCTGACCGAGCAAGGCGTTGCCGTTCGCGCCGGCCACCACTGCGCCATCCCGTTGATCAGTGGTTTGGGCCTCTCCGGCGCAATCCGTGTGTCGCTGGGGCTGTACAACGATTCCGAGGACCTGGAGCGGTTTTTCACTGCACTGGATCAGGCCCTGGAGTTGTTGCGATGAGCCTGCCGACCGATGCGCACACCGCACTGGAGACCTTCAACGGGTCATTGAGCTGGGAGCAGCGCGCACGACTGTTGATGCAATGGGGCGACCGCTTACCACCCATGAGCGACGAAGAAAAAACCGACGAGCATCTGGTGGACGGCTGCGAGAGCAAGGTCTGGCTGGTGGGCGACGTGATCGACGGGCACTGGCAGTTCCGCGCCGCCAGCGATGCGCGGTTGATTCGGGGGCTGGTGGCGTTGCTGCTGGCCCGGGTCAACGGCCTGTCGTCGCAAGCGCTGCAGCAGGTGGATCTGGTGGAGTGGTTCACGCAGTTGGGATTGAGCCGTCAGCTGTCGCCGTCACGCAGCAATGGGTTGAATGCGGTGTTGCAGAAGATGCGGCAGTTAGCCGGCTGAGATCAGCCTTCAAACCATCGCGCATGAACCGCCGACCTTGTGGGAGTGACCGGGCTGTCGCTCCAACTTGCTCGCGAAGGCGACGTCAGTTGACATCTTCTTTTCAGATCCGACGCGTTCGCCAGCAAGCCGGCTCCTACGGACTTTGTGCAGCCCGAAGATTGTGTGCGTTGCCGAGAGACAGTGTAGGAGCGAGCTTGCCCGCGAACGGGGTGGGTCTGTTGGGATTGATGGCACAGGCAGATCGCATTCGCGGGCAAGCGCGCTCCTACAGTTGATCATGGTCCACCGAAAATCCGCGCTGGACGAAAGACCTGTAGGAGCGCGCTTGCCCGCGAAGAGGCCGGCACATCCGCTAAATATTCAGCGGTTGAACTACCGTCTTCGTGAGCAAGCATGCTCCCACATCCTCTGCCGTCAGTCCGTTGACTGTGCTTTGGCACGCTCCGACGGCCGTCGCACGCCTGCGACGATTTTGTCTACGGCCTTGGTCGCCGCGACCATCCCGAACGTGGCCGTCACCATCATCACCGCGCCAAAACCCCCTGCGCAGTCCAGCTTCACCCCATCGCCGACGAAGCTTTTCTGCAGGCAAATGCTGCCGTCCGGCTTGGGATAGCGCAGTTGCTCGGTGGAGAACACGCACGGCACGCTGTAATGGCGAGTGACCGTACGGGAAAAACCGTAGTCGCGGCGCAGGGTCGAACGCACCTTGGACGCCAGCGGGTCGTTGAACGTGCGGTTGAGGTCGCAGACCTGAATCAAGGTCGGGTCGATCTGCCCGCCCGCGCCGCCGGTGGTGATGATCTGGATCTTTCGCCGTTTGCACCAGGCGATCAGCGCGGCCTTGGCGTTGACGCTGTCGATGCAGTCGAGCACGCAGTCGATGTCCGGCGTGATGTATTCGGCCATGGTGTCGCGGGTGACGAAGTCGGCGACGGCATGAACGACGCAATCGGGATTGATCTCCCGCAGGCGGTCGGCCATGACCTCGACCTTGGCGCGGCCAACGGTGCTGCTCAGGGCGTGCAACTGGCGGTTGCTGTTGCTGACGCAGACGTCGTCCAGATCAAACAGCGAAATCTCGCCCACGCCACAGCGCGCCATGGCTTCCGCCGCCCATGAACCCACGCCGCCGATGCCGACCACCGCCACGTGGGCCGCGCGCAGGCGTTCCAGGCCCTCGGTGCCGTACAGGCGGGCGACGCCAGCGAAACGCGGATCTTCTGTGCTCATGACCAATACCCCAAAAAACCGGCGCGCATTATAGGGCCTGACGGCCATTCGCAAAGCGCCGAGTTGCAGACATTTGGTCTGAAAGTCGCGTCTTTCACGGCTTGCCCGCAGCGCACAGTCGAAGCCCTGCAGGCCCCGCCGAACAGAACTTCAACACGTGTCGGTTGCCAAAGTTTCGACCCGCTGTACCCTGTCACTCCTCCCCGTTCCCCTCTTGGAACCAGAAGCATCTATGTCATCCCGTAAATTTGGACTCAACCTCGTTGTCGTCGTGGCGATTGCCGCGCTGTTCACCGGCTTCTGGGCGCTGATCAACCGCCCCGTGACCGCCCCCAACTGGCCTGAGCAGATCTCCGGCTTCTCCTATTCGCCTTTCCGGCTGGGGCAGAATCCACAAAAAGATCTCTACCCGTCCGACGAAGAAATGCGTCAGGACCTGGAGCTGATGAGCAAGCAAACGGACAACATCCGTATCTACTCGGTGGACGGCACCCTCAAGGACATCCCCAAGCTGGCCGAGGAGTTCGGCCTGCGGGTGACCCTCGGCATCTGGATCAGCCCGGACCTGGAGCGCAACGAGCGCGAAATCACCACGGCGATCGAGCTGGCGAACACGACGCGCAGTGTGGTTCGCGTGGTGGTCGGCAACGAAGCGCTGTACCGCGAAGAGATCAAACCCAAAGACCTGATGGCGGCGCTCGACCGCGTGCGTGCTGCCGTGAAAGTCCCGGTGACCACGTCCGAGCAATGGCATATCTGGGAGAAGTACCCGGAACTGGCCAAGCACGTTGACCTGATCGCCGCGCACATCCTGCCGTACTGGGAATACATCCCGATGGATAAAGCCGGGCAGTACGTGCTCGACCGCGCCCGCGAACTGAAACGCATGTTCCCGAAAAAACCGCTGCTGCTCTCTGAAGTCGGCTGGCCGAGCAATGGCCACATGCGCGGCGGTGCAGACGCCACCCAGGCGGATCAGGCGGTCTACCTGCGCACGCTGGTCAACAAGCTCAACCGTCAAGGCTTCAACTACTTCGTGATCGAGGCCTTCGATCAGCCGTGGAAAGCCAGCGACGAAGGCTCGGTCGGCGCGTACTGGGGCGTGTACAACGCCGCCCGCCAGCAGAAATTCAATTTCGAAGGCCCGGTCGTGGCGATCCCGCAGTGGCGCGTGCTGGCGATCGGCTCGGCCGTACTGGCGATGCTTGCCCTCGCCTTACTGCTGATTGATGGCTCGGCGCTGCGTCAGCGTGGCCGGACATTCCTGACCTTTATCGCCTTCCTGTGCGGCTCGGTGCTGGTCTGGATCGGCTACGACTACAGCCAGCAATACAGCACTTGGTTCAGTCTGCTGGTCGGATTTTTACTGGCGCTGGGCGCGTTCGGCGTCTTCATTGTGCTGCTGACCGAGGCCCACGAACTGGCCGAAGCGGTGTGGACGCACAAGCGCCGCCGCGAATTCCTGCCCGTTGAAGGGGACTCGGCCTACAGACCGAAAGTGTCTATTCACGTGCCCTGCTACAACGAGCCGCCGGAGATGGTCAAACAGACCCTCAACGCACTGGCCGCGCTGGATTACCCGGATTTCGAGGTGTTGCTGATCGACAACAACACCAAGGACCCCGCCGTGTGGGAGCCCGTCAAAGCCCATTGCGAAATGCTCGGCCCACGCTTCAAGTTTTTCCACGTCGCACCGCTGGCCGGGTTCAAGGGCGGCGCCCTGAACTACCTGATCCCGCACACCGCGCCGGACGCCGAAGTGATTGCCGTGATCGACTCGGACTACTGCGTCGACCGCAACTGGCTCAAGCACATGGTGCCGCACTTCGCCGATCCGAAAATCGCCGTGGTGCAGTCGCCGCAGGACTACCGCGATCAACACGAAAGCGCGTTCAAGAAGCTCTGCTACTCCGAATACAAAGGCTTCTTCTACATCGGCATGGTCACCCGCAACGACCGCGACGCGATCATTCAGCACGGCACCATGACCATGACCCGTCGCTCGGTGCTTGAAGAGCTTGGCTGGGCAGACTGGTGCATCTGCGAAGACGCGGAGCTGGGCCTGCGCGTGTTCGAAAAAGGCTATTCGGCGGCGTACGCCCATAACAGCTTCGGCAAGGGCCTGATGCCCGACACCTTCATCGACTTCAAAAAGCAGCGTTTCCGCTGGGCCTATGGCGCGATTCAGATCATCAAGCGTCACGCCGCCAGCCTGCTGCGTGGCAAGGACACCGAGCTGACCCGCGGCCAACGTTATCACTTCCTCGCGGGCTGGCTGCCGTGGGTCGCCGATGGCATGAACATCTTCTTCACGGTCGGCGCACTGCTCTGGTCGTCGGCGATGATCATCGTGCCCAACCGTGTTGACCCGCCGCTGCTGATTTTCGCGATCCCGCCGCTGGCGCTGTTCTTCTTCAAGGTCGGCAAGATCATCTTCCTTTACCGCCGCGCCGTGGGCGTGAATCTCACGGACGCGTTCTATGCGGCGCTTGCGGGGCTGGCGCTGTCTCACACCATCGCCAAAGCGGTGCTGTACGGTTTCTTCACCACCAGCATTCCGTTCTTCCGCACCCCGAAAAACGCCGAAAGCCATGGCTTGCTGGTGGCGATTTCCGAGGCCCGTGAAGAGCTGTTCATCATGCTGATGCTGTGGGGCGCTGCGTTGGGCATCTGTCTGGTGCAGGGTCTGCCGAGCAACGACATGCGCTTTTGGGTCATCATGCTGCTGGTGCAATCGCTGCCGTATCTGGCGGCGCTGATCATGGCGTTTCTGTCTTCACTGCCAAAACCGAAACCGGCAGACGAAGCCGCTACCGCCTGAAACAATGGGGCGCTGTACTAAACGGCGGCCTTCGGGTCGCCGTTTTGCTTTAAGCTATTCGCCGGTTTATCGCCTTGCCTTCACTCAATATCTCGGACTTTTCATGACAGCCCCAGCCGACCTCTCGCCCACGCTGCAACTCGCCTGCGACCTGATCCGTCGCCCATCCGTTACGCCACTGGACGCCGACTGCCAGGCCGTGATGATGAAACGCCTGAGCGATGCCGGTTTTGCCCTGGAGCCCATGCGTATTCAGGATGTGGATAACTTCTGGGCGACCCACGGCAGCCAGGACGGTCCGGTGCTGTGCTTCGCCGGCCACACCGACGTGGTGCCGACCGGGCCGGTTCAGGCCTGGCAGAATGATCCGTTCAGCGCGCTGATCGACGAAGACGGCATGCTCTGCGGCCGTGGCGCGGCGGACATGAAAGGCAGTCTGGCGTCGATGATCGTTGCCACCGAGCGCTTCGTTGCCGATCACCCCAACCATAAAGGCAAGATTGCCTACCTGATCACCAGCGACGAAGAAGGCCCGGCCCACCATGGCACCAAAGCGGTGGTCGAGCGCCTGGCGGCACGCAATGAGCGGCTCGACTGGTGCATCGTTGGCGAACCGTCGAGCACGACGCTGGTCGGCGATGTGGTCAAGAACGGCCGTCGCGGTTCACTGGGCGCAACCCTGACCGTCAAAGGCATTCAGGGCCACGTCGCCTACCCGCATCTGGCGAAGAACCCTATTCATCTGGCAGCGCCTGCACTGGCTGAGCTGGCCACCGAACACTGGGACCACGGCAATGATTTCTTTCCGCCGACCAGCTTCCAGATTTCCAACCTGAATTCCGGCACCGGCGCCACCAACGTGATCCCGGGGGATCTGGTGGCGGTGTTCAATTTCCGCTTCTCCACTGAATCCACCGTCGAAGGCCTCAAGCAACGCGTGGCCACTATTCTCGACAAGCATGACCTGGATTGGCACGTGGAATGGGCGCTGTCCGGCCTGCCGTTCCTCACCGAACCGGGCGCGCTGCTGGACGCGGTGTCCGCGAGCATCAAACACGTCACCGGTCGCGACACCCGTGCGTCGACCAGCGGCGGTACGTCGGACGGTCGCTTCATCGCCACCCTCGGCACCCAGGTGGTCGAACTGGGGCCGGTCAATGCGACGATTCATCAGGTCAACGAACGCATCCTCGCCAGCGATCTCGACGTGCTGACCGAGATCTACTACCAGACCCTGGTCAAGTTGCTCGCCTGATGCTGACCTGCCCGATCTGCTCCGTCCCGCTCGATTCAGCGGATAACGGCGTCGTGTGCCCGGCCGGGCACCGCTTCGACCGCGCCCGTCAGGGGTATCTGAATCTGCTGCCCGTGCAGCACAAGAACAGCCGCGACCCTGGCGACAATCAGGCCATGGTCGAGGCGCGGCGCGACTTTCTCAACGCCGGGCATTACGCGCCGGTCGCCAAGCGTCTGGCCGAACTGGCCGCCGAGCGCGCCCCCGCGCACTGGGTCGACATCGGTTGCGGCGAGGGTTATTACACCGCACAGATCGCCCAGGGTCTGCCCAACGCCGACGGCTATGCGCTGGACATCTCCCGCGAAGCGGTGAAGCGCGCCTGCAAGCGTGATCCGAACATCACCTGGTTGATTGCCAGCATGGCGCGCGTGCCACTGCCGGAGGCGAGCATGCAGTTCATCGCCAGCGTGTTCAGCCCGCTGGACTGGGCCGAGGCCAAGCGCCTGCTGTCGCCGGGTGGCGGCCTGATGCGTGTGGGACCGACCAATGACCACCTGATGGAATTGCGCCAGCGCCTGTACGACGAGGTCCGCGATTACAGCGATGACAAACACCTGGCGCTGGTGCCGGAAGGCATGAGTCTGCAGCACAGCGAAACCCTGCGTTTCACCCTGACACTGGTGGACGGGCAGGCCCGCGCCAATCTGCTGGCCATGACGCCCCACGGCTGGCGGGCCAGTGCCGAACGCCGCGCGAACGTGATCGATCAGGCCGAGCCGTTCGAGGTCACGGTGTCCATGCGCTACGATTATTTCGTCCTGAATTGACGGCTTGAAGCACCCGAACAGACTGAATCCGCGAGTGGATTTTCCAGCACAACCAAGAGGCATCCATGCGCCAACCCGATATCGAGATTTACCTGAAAGACGCTGACGTCGACCACAAGGCAATCACCGCCTGGCTGACCGCAGACATCGGCCCTTGCTCCGAGTGGACACAGAAAGGCCAGACCTGGAAATGCCGGGCGGGCGACGTGCCCGTGACCTGGATTCCCAAGGCCGTGGGCAAGTGGAACAGCCTGTGCCTGGACAGCGACAAAACCCCGTGGGAAGACGATATCGCCTGCGCCCGTGCCGCCTTCGCCGCGCTGAAGGTCGAAGTGCGTTGCGCGCCGGGGACGTGGGTCGAGGAAGAGAGTGACGCCGAAGCCGATCAATGGATTCGCATCAGCGTAGATGGTGAAGAAGAAATCACCTGGCATACGTCCTGAGACGTCATCCCGCCGGGCACCCGCGCCGCTTTGCCCATCCCCACCAGATGCGGCAAACTGGCGGCCTCGCGGGCGTCGCCCCTCTCAGCAGAATTCTATGACCCGTTCCCCGTTTCGCCGTCTTGTATTCGGCACCGTGCGCCGCCTGCTTTATCTGTGGGTGCGCTCGGAGACGATCAACCAGTCGTCCTTCACGCTCAATCTCGACCGCAGCCGCCCGGTTTTCTATGCGCTGCAAAACCCTTCGATGAGCGATCTCGCGGTCCTTGATACCGAGTGCCGCAAGGCCGGTCTGCCGCGCCCGGTGCTGTCCGTGGCCGTTGGCAATCTGACCGAGCCGGCCGCGTTTTTCTACCTCACGCCCGAGCCTGACTGGCTGGGACGCCACGACAAACGCGGCGCACCACCGACCCTTGAACGCCTGGTCAGCGCGGTCACACAGAACGCTACCGAAGACGCGCAAGTCATTCCGGTCAGCGTGTTCTGGGGCCAGTCACCGGATAAGGAAGACAGCCCGTGGAAACTGCTGTTTGCCGACAGCTGGAAGGTGACCGGGCGTCTGCGTCGCTTCGTGACCATCCTGATCCTGGGCCGCAAGACCCGCGTGCAGTTCTCGGCGCCGGTTCATCTGCGCGAGCTGGTCGATCAGAACAAGGGTTACGAGCGCACGGTACGCATGGCTCAACGCCTGCTGCGTGTGCATTTCCGCAACCTGAAGACGTCGGTGATCGGCCCGGACCTTTCGCACCGTCGTCATCTGGTCAAAGGGCTGGTGGCGGATCCGCTGGTCAGGCAGGCCATTCTCGACGAGGCCGCCCGGGAGAAAATCACCGAAGCCAAAGCCCGTGAAAAAGCCCTGCACTACGGCAACGAAATCGCCTCGGACTACACCTACACCGCCATCCGCTTTCTGGAAGTGGTGCTGAGCTGGTTCTGGAACAAGATCTACGACGGCATCAAGGTCAGTCACCTGGAAGGCGTGCAGAACGTCGCCCAGGGCAACGAGATCATTTATGTGCCGTGCCATCGCAGCCACATCGACTACCTGCTGCTGTCTTACCTGCTGTTTCGTAACGGCCTGACCCCGCCGCACATTGCCGCCGGCATTAACCTGAACATGCCGGTGATCGGTGGTCTGTTGCGGCGCGGCGGCGCGTTTTTCATGCGCCGCACGTTCAAGGGCAATCCGCTGTACACCGCGGTATTCAATGAATACCTGCACACCCTGTTTACCAAAGGTTTCCCGGTCGAATACTTCGTCGAAGGCGGACGTTCGCGGACCGGGCGCATGTTGCAGCCGAAGACCGGAATGCTGGCGATCACCCTGCGCAGCTTCTTGCGCAACTCGCGCATGCCCATCGTGTTTGTGCCGGTGTACATCGGCTACGAACGGGTGCTGGAAGGCCGGACCTACCTGGGCGAACTGCGCGGTGCGGCGAAGAAGAAAGAGTCGATCTTCGACATCTTCAAAGTCATCGGTGCGCTGAAGCAGCGCTTCGGCCAGGTCTCGGTCAACTTCGGTGAGCCGATCAAGCTGACCGAGTTTCTCGACCATGAGCAGCCGGACTGGCGTACTCAGGAACTGGGACCGGTGTTCAAACCGGCGTGGCTCAACGAGACCACACACCGTCTGGGCGAACGCGTGGCCCGCCACCTGAACGAAGCGGCGGCGATCAACCCGGTGAATCTGGTGGCGCTGGCGTTGCTGTCGACGGCCAAACACGCGCTGGACGATCAGGCCCTGGCGCGGGTGCTCGATCTGTACCTGACGCTGTTGCGCACCGTGCCCTACTCACCCCATACCACGCTGCCGGAAGGCGATGGCCGGGCGCTGATCGCCCATGTCAAAGGCATGAATCTGCTCTCGGAGCTCAGCGATGCGCTGGGCAAGATTCTGTACCTGGACGAGCAGAATGCCGTCCTGATGACGTACTACCGCAACAATGTGCTGCACATTTTCGCGCTGCCCTCGTTGCTGGCCTGCTTCTTCCAGAGCTCGTCGCGCATGAGCCGCGAGCAGATTCTGCGGTACACCCGGGCGCTGTATCCGTACCTGCAATCGGAGCTGTTCATCCGCTGGTCGCTGGACGATCTGGATGACGTCGTCGATCAGTGGCTGGCAGCGTTTGTTGAACAGGGCTTGTTGCGATTCGAGAACGGCGTGTACCTGCGCCCGGCGCCGAGTTCGCGGGCTTTCGTGCTGCTGACGGTGCTGTCGCGGGCGATTGCCCAGACCCTGCAGCGCTTCTACATGGCGATTTCGCTGCTGCTCAACAGCGGTCAGCACACGCTCAGCGCCGAAGGGCTTGAGGAGTTGTGCACGACGATGGCCCAGCGGCTGTCGATCCTGCACGGCCTGAACGCGCCGGAGTTTTTCGACAAGAGCCTGTTCCGGCATTTCATTCAGACGCTGCTGGATCAGGGCGTCCTGCGCACCGACGCCGCCAGCAAACTGAGCTATCACGATATGTTGGGGGATCTGGCGGAAGGCGCCGCCAAGCGCGTATTGCCAGCGGAAATCCGGCTGTCGATCCGCCAGGTGGCGTTGCACCGCAGTGATGAAGTCGTCGGGGCCGCACCGATCGCCTGAGCGACGGCGAAGCCCTTCAAATGTTTCACCTGACAAGGAGCATCACATGAAACATATCCTGCTCACCCTCATGACCACCGTGCTGGCCGCTTGCGCTCACGCGCCGGACAACCTGCCGGGCTCGGTGGATGGCGAGGTGTTTTATCTGCAGCGCATGGCGCTTCCGTCGGCCGCTACGCTGAAGGTCACGCTGCAGGACGTGACGCTGGCCGATGCGCCCGCGCAGATCCTCGCCAGCCAGAACGGCCCGATCAAAGGCCAGGTGCCGCTGCCGTTTCACCTGACCTACGATCAGAAGCAGGTCCAGCCGGGTCACACTTACTCGGTCAGCGCACGCATCGAAGTGGACGGCAAGTTGCTGATGATCAGCACCGAGCGCTACACGGTGGACCTGGCGCTGGACGAAAAACCGCCCGTCAAAATTCGTTTGAGCCCGGCCCGTTAATCGGGCGTGCATCACAGACCGCTGAAAAGGACATTACCCATGCTGCGTCGCTCCCTCTCGTTCACTGGTATATGCGCCGGCCTGCTGTTATCGGCCAGTGCCTTCGCGTTGTCGCTCAATGATCTGTCGCAATCGGACGCCACCGGCGGGCTGAAGGATGCCCTGACCCAGAGCGCGCAAGTCGCCGTCAAGCAACTGGGCGTGCCGGGCGGGTTCAGCAACAACAAGGATGTGCGCATCGAACTGCCGGGAAACCTGGGCAAGGTCGCCAAGAAGATGAAACAGTTAGGCATGGGCGCGCAGGTCGATCAGCTGGAAACAAGCATGAACCAGGCGGCGGAAGCGGCGATGCCCCAGGCGCAGACGTTGCTGGTCGATGCCGTGAAGAAGATGAGTGTCTCCGACGCCAAAGCCATCCTCAAGGGCGGCAAGGACTCGGCCACTCAGTACCTGAGCACCTCCAGCCGCGAACAGATCCGCGCCAGGTTCCTGCCCATCGTTAAACAGGCCACTGACAAAGTCGGCCTGGCGCAGAAATACAACGCCTTCGCCGGTCAGGCCGCAACGCTGGGCGTGCTGGATGCCAAGAGCTCGAACATCGAAGGCTACGTCACCGAGAAGGCGCTGAACGGCCTGTTCGAAATGATCGCCAAACAGGAAGAAACCATCCGCGCCAACCCGGCAGCGGCCGCGACCGGTCTGGCGAAGAAGGTGTTCGGCGCGCTGTAACGTGACCTGCCACCTGTAGGAACGCGCTTGCCCGCGAAGGGTGTGTCAGTGGCAAACATGGCACAGACAAACCGCAATCGCGGGCAAGCGCGCTCCTACGCCTTCGGCAGCATCAAGCGCAACGACCCTCTATCACGGCACTACTTCATCCTTTTTCACCCTGAACCATGCCGCATACAGCGCGGGCAGGAACAGCAGGGTGAGCGCGGTGGCGACGATCAGGCCGCCCATGATGGCCACGGCCATTGGCCCGAAAAACACGCTGCGTGACAGCGGAATCATCGCCAGCACCGCCGCCAGCGCAGTAAGCACAATGGGCCGGAAGCGCCGCACCGTCGCTTCGATGATCGCTTGCCAGCGATCCAGGCCCGCCGCGATGTCCTGCTCGATCTGATCAACCAGAATCACCGAATTACGCATGATCATCCCTGACAGCGCAATGGTGCCCAGCATCGCGACGAAGCCGAACGGCTGATTGAACAGCAGCAGAAACAGCGTCACACCGATCAATCCCAACGGTGCGGTGAGAAACACCATGAACGTGCGGGAGAAACTGCGCAGCTGGATCATCAGCAAGGTCAGCACCACCACGATGAACAACGGCACCCCGGCGTTCACCGAGTTCTGCCCGCGGGCCGAGTCTTCCACCGTGCCGCCCACGTCCAGCAAATACCCGTCAGGCAACTGAGCGCGCACGTCCTCCAGCGTCGGCAGAATCTGTTTCACCAGCGTCGCCGGTTGCTCCTTGCCGTAGATGTCAGCGCGCACGGTGACGTTCGGCAAGCGGTTGCGGTGCCAGATGATGCCCTCCTCAAAACCGTATTCCAGCGTCGCCACCTGGGACAGCGCGACATTGCCGCCGTTGTTGGTCGGCACTGACAAGCTGGCGAGACTGCCCAGCTCATGCCGTTCCTGCTCAGTGCCACGCAGGAGAATTTCGATCAGCTCGTCGTCTTCGCGGTACTGGCTCACGCTTGACCCGGTCAGCTGACTTTGCAGAAAGCGCGACAGGTCCGCCGTGGTCACGCCCAGCGCCCTGGCCCGGTCCTGATCGACATTCAGGTAGATGACCTTGCTCGGCTCTTCCCAGTCCAGATGCACATTGACCACATGGGGGTTTTCCCGGACCTTCGCCGCCACCTTGCGAGCCAGCGCACGCACCTCGTCGATGTGCTCGCCGGTGACGCGAAACTGCACCGGATAGCCCACGGGCGGGCCGTTTTCAAGCCGCGTGACGCGGGGCCGCAGCATCGGGAATTGCTCATCAAGCGTCTGGATCAGCCAGGTGCGCAGGGCCTCGCGGTCCTCGATGGTTTTCGCCAGCACGACGAACTGGGCAAAGCTTGCCGCAGGCAATTGCTGATCCAGGGGCAGGTAGAACCTTGGCGAACCGGTGCCGACATAGGCCACGTAGTTCTGGACGCCGGCGTGGTCCCTGATCATTGCTTCCAGCCGTTTGACCTGCTCGGCGGTGCTGCTCAGCGAGGCACCTTCGGCGAGCTTCAGGTCAACCATCAGCTCCAGCCGACCGGACGCCGGGAAAAACTGCTGGGGCACGAAGCGGAACATGAAAATCGACAGGGCGAACAACGCAATGGTCAACACGATGACCGTCTTGCGCCGCCGCACGCACCAGCCGACCAGCCCGCGAACACGGCGGTAGAACGGCGTGCCGTACGGGTCTGGCGCATGGACCCCGGCGCCATGTTTGGCTGCATGGATCTTCGCCAGATCCGGCAACAGCCTCGCCCCCAGATAAGGCACGAACACCACGGCAGCAATCCACGAGGCGATCAGCGCAATGGTGACCACCTGAAAGATCGAACGGGTGTACTCACCGGTGCTCGACTGCGCGGTGGCAATGGGCAGAAACCCCGCAGCGGTGATCAGGGTGCCGGTGAGCATCGGAAATGCAGTGCTGGTCCAGGCGAAACTGGCGGCCTTCAGCCGGTCGTAACCCTGTTCCATTTTGATCGCCATCATTTCCACGGCGATGATCGCGTCGTCCACCAACAAGCCCAACGCCAGCACCAACGCGCCGAGGGAGATCTTGTGCAGGCCGATGCCAAGGTAATACATGCAGGCGAAGGTCATCGCCAGCACCAGCGGAATCGCCAGCGCCACCACCATTCCGGTGCGCACGCCGAGAGAGAAAAAGCTCACCAGCAGCACGATGCCCAAGGCCTCGGCGAGCACCTGCACGAACTCGCCGACGCTGGTTTTCACCGCCGCTGGCTGGTCCGAGACTTTGCGCAGCTGCATGCCGGCCGGAAGGTTGTTCTGCAAACGGGCGAACTCCCCTTCCAGCGCGCGGCCCAGCACCAGAATGTCGCCGCCGTCTTTCATGGCGACGGCGAGCCCGATGGCGTCCTGCCCCATGAAGCGCATTTGCGGCGCAGGCGGGTCATTGAAGCCACGACGCACATCGGCCAGATCACTGATGCGGAACGTGCGATCACCGACGCGGATCGGGAAGCTGCGGATCTCGTCGACGGTCTGAAAACGCCCTGTCACGCGCAGTTGAACGCGCTCGCTGGGTGTCTCGAAAAAGCTCGCCGCCACCACCGCGTTCTGCGCTTCCAGCGCCTGCTGCACCGACTGCATCGGCAGGCCGAGGGTGGCGAGTTTGACGTTGGAGAGTTCGATCCAGATCTTCTCGTCCTGCAGGCCGACCAGCTCGACTTTGCCGACGTCCTTGACCCGTTGCAGCTGGATCTGGATGCGGTCGGCGTAGTCCTTGAGCACCGCGTAATCGAAACCCTCTCCCGTGAGCGCATAGATATTGCCGAACGTGGTGCCGAATTCGTCGTTGAAGAACGGGCCCTGCACACCGGTCGGAAGGTTCTGACGGATGTCGCCGATCTTCTTGCGGATCTGATACCAGAGTTCCGGCAGCCGGGCGGACACCAGCGAGTCCCGGGCGACAAACGTGACCTGGGACTCGCCGGGGCGCGAGAACGAGACAATGCGCTCGTAATCGCCGGTCTCCATCAGCTTCTTCTCGATGCGGTCGGTGACTTGCCGCGACACCTCTTCGGCACTCGCGCCCGGCCAGAGCGTGCGAATGACCATGGCTTTGAAGGTGAAGGGCGGGTCTTCGCTCTGGCCCAGTTTGGTGTAGGAAAGCGCACCGACTACGGCCAGCAGAATCATGAGATACAGGACCATCTGCCGATTACGCAGAGCCCATTCGGACAAATTGAAACGCATCCCGCTACTCCTTCGCCGCCAGTTTCACCGCCCGGTCATTGCGGTCGACCGGGCGCACCTGCTCACCCTCGTGCAGCACGTGCACACCCGCCGCGACAACCCAGTCGCTGGCCTGCAAGCCGCTGAGCACCGGCACCGTTTCCTGGCCGTAGGCGCCGACCTGTACCGGCGTGCGTTTCAGGGTGGAGTCACTTTGCAGACGCCAGACGTAGGTGACGCCGTTTTCGGCTGTCAGCGCTGACAGCGGCACGGACAGCGGCACCGCGTGTTCGGACTGGATGTAGACCCGGGCGCTCTGGCCCAGCTCGGCCGGGACTTTTCCGCTGGTGAAGGCGATGCGCGCGGCGAAAGTGCGGGATCGCGGATCGGCAGCCGGCGACAACTCGCGGATGCGGCCCGGGAAGCGTTGCTCGCGCTGGGTCCAGAGTTCGACGGAGACCGGGTCACCGATCTTGAAGCGGCCGTAATTCTGCTCCGGAAGGCTGATCGAAACTTCGCGCTCGCCATCGGCCGCGAGGGTGAAGACAGTCTGCCCGGCCGCCACCACTTGACCGACTTCCACCAGTCGTCTGGCGATGACACCGTCCTGCGACGCACGAAGCACGGCGTAGCCGGTCTGATTGTCAGCGACGGTCAATTCAGCCTTGAGCTGTCTAAGACGGGCGTCTGCGGCGCGGTAGGTGTTTTCGGCATTGTCGTAGAGCGACTTGCTGACCATTTGCCGGTCCATCAGCGTTTTGTAGCGTTCGCGCTCGGAGCGGACCGTCTGCAGGTTGGCTTCGGCGGCGGCAACCTGGGCGCGGGTGGCGTCCTGCTGCAGGCGCACGTCCTGGGCGTCGAGCTCGGCCAGCGGCTGATTGACCTTGACCCGCTCGCCCTCCTCGACCAGACGCTTGCTGACCTTGCCGGCAATGCGGAAGGCAAGTTCCGGTTCGAAGCGGGCGCGGACTTCGCCCGGATAGCTGTCCATGGACTGGGCAGACGGCAGCGGTTGCACCACCATGGCGGGCCGCACGGCGGCGGTCACAGGTGCCTCCTGTCGACAACCGGCAAGTGCCGCGATCAAACCGATCGGCAGCGCAAGGAGCCGGGCGCGGAGCAGGGCATCGCAGAGCATGATGAGGCACCTTAGGAGAGCTTTGAATAATTGTACCGGCGAGTATATTTAAAATTACCGAACTGAACAGTCCACTAATCACACGAAGATGCTGACGACTCCATGACCGACTCGACCTCCCCCGCCGGACCCGGCCGCCCCAAGGATCTGGCCAAGCGCCAGGCCATTCTCGAAGCCGCCAAGAACCTGTTCATCCGCAACGGTTACGCCAACACCAGCATGGACGCCGTTGCCGCTGAAGCCGGGGTCTCCAAGCTCACCGTCTATAGCCACTTCACCGACAAGGAGACGTTGTTTTCCTGCGCAGTGGTGACTCGCTGCGAGGAGCAGGTACCGGAGTTATTCGTGGATGTGCCGGTTGATGAGCCCGTTGAAAAAGTATTGCTGGTTATTGCCAGAGGGTTTCAGACGCTGATCAACAGCCCTGAGTCCATCGATCTGAACCGTTTGATCATCGCTTTGGGGCCTCAGGGATCATCGCTGACTCAGGTGTTCTTCGAAGCAGGACCGCAACGCGTTCTTCACGAGATGGAGCGGTTTCTGGGGAAGCTGAGCGGTACAAACGGGCTGCATTTCGAATCACCCCTTAATGCGGCGGGGCATTTTTTGAGTTTGATCAAAGGCGTGCACCATTTCAGGCTTCTCATCGGCACCGGGGAAATACCGAACGAGCAGACTGCCGACCACCATGCCAGGGAAGTGGTGACGCTGTTCTTGAAGGCGTATCGGGTTTAGGGCTGGATGCCGGTGCTCACTGTGGGACCGGCTTTAGCCAGGAAGGCGTCGGTGTCACACCACAAATCTGATGGTGATCACACCGGCCTCTTCCCGGCTGAAGCCGGTCCCACCGAAAGCACCGCGCTTACCCCGTAGGACTGGCTTGCGATCAATCAGCGAGGCTCGTGCATCGGGCAGCCGTTGTGGCTGGCGCGGAAGCCTGAAGACAGCTCATAGGACGGCTTGCGCACCCGCATGACGCCGCCCAGTGGCCGGTGCTCGACCACGCCGTGCCAGGGGCTGAAGGCCATGCCGTCGTCGATTTCCTGCTGGCGTTCGTCCGACCAGCTGTCCTGGGGCGGCACTTCGATGCGGGCCACGGTCACGAAGGGGCTCAGCGCCTCGGACCATTCCACCGAGGCGTCTTCAATCGGCATTTTTTCAAGGTCGGTAGCCAACTGGACACGCACGTCCCACACCCCACCCTTGCTCGCGAAGTGACTGCGCACCGCTTCCCGCAAACCGTCGGGGTGGCCATTCAGGTCCACCTTCTGGTCGGTCAACGCAGTGAGTTCGGGGGAAACAGGCACCAGGCTCAGCTTGGCGTAATAGCGGCCGTAGAGAAATGGCACAACGCTGTTATAGGTTTCACCCAGCAAATGCGTCATCGGATGCCCGCCCAGCGACTTGAGCGTGCCACTCTCCCCGCCCATGGCTTCAACCGTCGACTCCAGACCACGAAACAATGCCGACAGCGCTTTCTTCATGTTGGGCATTTTGTCGGTGGTCTTTGCCAGCAGCTTGAGGGTCTTGAGAAAGTCCTTGGGCGTGGCCGCCGTGAACGCCTTGGCGTTCTGCATGACGAAGTCCTGGGTGACCTGGCCCTCACTGCCCGGCAGGCGTGCGCCCTGCACACCGACCAGCTTGATGGCCAGACCGCGCGGGGTTGACACCTTGTCGTCGAGCAGATCCCCCGGATTGGTTGAAAAGCGCATCTTCACGTCAAGCGTGCCGGGGTGGGCGAAGACGCCCTGCGCCAGCTCAGCGGGCAGGCCGTCCAGAATATGAATCTTGCCGTGCAGTAAACCATGGGCCTTGGCATGCACGCTGCGTATGGCATGGCCGCCATCCTTGTAGGTGGTTTCCAGAATGCTGTGCATGGCCTCGGCGAGTTCTTTGCTCGTCTGAGCCTCGTCATCGGGTATCTGCTCGAACCGCGGCTCGAACGGCAAAGGCGTGACGGACAAAGGGGAAGTGCTCATCGGTGATCTCCGGCTACAGCTCTGGTCAGGGCATATCGCCGATGAGCGCACACCTGAAACGGTGGCTTGTCAGGCATCGGCACAGCAGATGACTGCGCCGACAATTGCCGGGTTCAGGTTTACCGGACGAGTGTCACGGACCTGCGCTTTTCAACGCCTTCTTCGGGTAAATGTCGTAGCGGCTGGATTTGCCGTCCAGCGCGTAAGAAGGCTTCGGGCCGTCGATGCACGGTGCCTTGCGCGGGCGTTTCACTACGACGCGATGAGTCGCGAGCGCCAGCGCCGCTTCCAGCAACGCCGGGGCATCCATGTCGTCGCCTACCAGTGGCCGGAACAGGCGCATTTCCTTCTTCACCAGCGCGGTCTTTTCCCGGTGTGGAAACATCGGGTCGAGATAGATGACCTGGGGCGGCTCGCCTTCCCACTGACGAATCAGCTCGATGGAGTTGCCGGTCAGCAGGCGCATCTGCGCGATGATCCCGCCCACGTCCAGATCCCTCGCCCCACGCGCGAGGCCGTCTTCAAGCAGCGCCGCGATGATCGGCTGCCGCTCGATCAGGCTCACTTCACACCCCAGACTCGCCAGCACAAACGCGTCTTTGCCCAGCCCCGCCGTGGCATCCAGCACCCGAGGGCGCACGCCGGGCTGAATGCCCACGGCCTTGGCGATCATCTGGCCGCTGCCGCCGCCAAACAGACGCCGATGGGCCGCCTTGCCTTCGATGAAATCCACACGCACCGGGCCTGGGGCATCGTCACCCAGTTGCTGCAATTGCAGGCCGTCCTCGGCCACCTGCAGGGCGAAATCCGCGGCGGCATCGTCCAGCGGCAAACCCAGTCGCTGCGCCCACTGCGCTGCGCTTTCCTGCCCGTCGGGGGTCAGGCTGTCGACCCGAATGCGGCTGCCCGCGTGCTGCTCAGTCATTGTCTGTACGCGCTCAAATAATCTTAATGATTGGCAGGATCTGCCGATAACAAAAGTATCCGGCATTTTGCCAGACCCACGGGCTGTACTGAGCGCTTATGTCAGACATTCAGCAAACCTCCTCGATAGGCTATTTGACGTACGCAGGCGACTACAGCGTACGCAATACCCAAACCCTGGGCGGCACTACGCAGCTCTGGCAGGATGCGTTTGCCCGTGCGATGGCTCAGCAGGTCGGTGACAACGCTGGCGACACCCCGGAATACAGCGCCGTCGCCACGATGGACCACCTGACCGGCGAACCGATTGCCGGCGCCACCGCACTGGGCAAGATCGTTGAACAACGTGAGTGCCCCGTTCAGGACAAGGAAATCGCGCCGCCGGAGCCGTTGTTCCTGCCGATCGCCGAGTTCGAATGGGCCCTGGCCGACAAACCCGCCAAGCCGTTCACCGCGATGGAAATGATCGAGCAGCAACGCAACCTCGAATTCGATGACAACTGGGTTCGCCCGACCGTGCTCAATCCCTACGATGACAGCGTTGAACCTGGCCCGGGCCCTCAGCCTCGCCCTCTGTTCCTGCCGATTGCCGAGTTCGAATGGGACCTGGCCGACAAGCCTGCGACGCCATTCAGCGCTGAAGAGATGACCGAGCAGCAGCGTCATCTGGCCTTCGATAACGGCTGGGCACGACCGATTGTGCTGCAGAATCTTCGTATCGCTGCCTGACGCCAGGCCGTAACCCGGCGCGAGCACACACCCTCGCTCGCCTCCCCTAGCGACACACCCGCCAGCGCCCCATGTCCAGGTGAAAGTGGTTTCGATGCGCGGCGTTGTAGTCCGGGCTCAGCACCGTATTGAACTGCTGGCAGGCGCCATCCCTCACCAATCGCAGAAAACGCCCCTCGTCGCCGTCGTCTTTCCAGTCCTTGAGCACCGAGATCCTGCGCCCGTCTGCCAGTCGAAAGCCGGCGATGTCCAGGGCGTTGGCGGTGGCGTGCTGGCTCAGGCGGCCTTCGCTGCGGTTGTAAATGTTGCGGCAGGCGAAGCTGCCCAGGTGATCAACCTGGGTGACCTTTTGCCCGAACACCGACTGGGCCGCCGGCTGCAACTGGTGAATATCGAACAGCGCATACGCCACGGCCAGGCGACAACTGGACAGAAAGCTGCTGCTCAACGCGACATCGCCGCCCTGGATACGCAGGGTGTTGGTCAGCGGGCATTTGGCGTCGGCAGCGCTGTCGGCCTGGTGCGTGTACCGCAGGGTCGAAGTTTGCAGCGCGGCCTCGCACAACGCCGGATCCTCCTGCAATCGCCAGAGCTTGAACGGCGTAATGAGGTTGGGCTCGTCCCGCACATCCAGCGGGGCCCACGGGTTCCAGCGGTCAGCGACAGGCAACCAGCCACGCCAGATCGATACCGCGACCGCCGCGCTGATCAGAACCAGTAGAAGAAAGAAGGTCGAGCCGCGCATGCAGGAAAGTTCTCGTTCGACGGAGGGATGAGTCCACCCTATCTCGACCTCAAAGCAGCCCGAGTTGCTCCACTTGCCGACCGCGATCCAGCTGCGGCAGATCGGGTAACCCCGGCAGCAAGGTCATCAAGTGATGGTGAAAACGACGGGCCAGTTGCGGCGAGGCGATGTTGTCAGGCGTGTGCAGGAACACCGAAGGCGTGCGCCCCTCCTCGATCCAGCCGGCCACTTTTTCCGCCCACTGCACGATGAAGCCTTCGTTGATCGCCTCATCCGGCCCGCCAATAAAACGCACTTGCGGAAAAGACGTCAGCGCCGCCGGACGCGGTGGCACTTTGGGCTTCTTCGATTGCGCATGAAGCACGGCTGGGTCAGTGGAGACGGAACTGAACAACGGCCGGGAATCCAGACAGATGCGCTCCACGCCGCGGTCGAGCAACAGACGGTTGAGCTGACGCTCGTCTTCGCCCTTGGTGAAAAAAGCCATGTTGCGCACTTCCACCGCCAACGGCCAGCCTTCCAGTGCATCAATAAAAGCAGCCAGCTCATTCAGCCGATGGGGGCCGAAACTGGCCGACAGCTGCAGCCACAGCGGTTGAAGTCTCGAACCCAGTGGCGCCAGCAGTTGCATGAAATCTTCCACTGCGCCCAGGTGCTCGCGCAGGTCGCCGGCATGGCTGATGTCACGGGGGATTTTTGCCGAGAAGCGGAAATGCTCGGGCAAGGCGTCCGCCCAACGCTGGACGATCTCGGGTTTGGGACGGGCGTAGAACGTGGTGTTGCCTTCGACGGCGTTGAAGACCTGCGCGTACAACCCAAGCAAATCCAGGTCCGGGGCATCCGGCGGGTACAGCGACTCACGCCAGGCTTTTTCGCTCCAGGACGGGCAACCGATGTAGTAAGGCGGGTGGGCGAGGTTCAAACGTGGAGGTCGAGCCCGGAGACTTCGAGGTCCCAGTCAACAAAGGTCGAGGTCATCAGATAGCTGCTGAGCGCGTGGGCGACGCGGGTGCTCATGGCACGGGGGAAAATGATGTCTTGCTGACGCGCGGGCACGTTTGCCGTGGTCCCGGTCTGACGACGGGCCACTTGCGGGTTCACCTCGATCTCGTCGTTCACTTCCTCAAACGTACCGTCCACCGACGCAGAATCCCTGCGTGGCTTGCGCTTGATCGGGTATGAACGTGGTGAGGGACCGGTGATTCGCATCATGCTTACTCGGCGTCTGATAGTGGCAATTTAATCTCACAGTAAGCCGTTAAGCAAACATGCGAACGATAACTAGACCACACTTATTGCGAATTGTTTAAAGCAGCCTGAATTTTATGCGGATTTATCGCTGAACGGTCATGAACAGTGTGACCTGCGTCGCAGATTGGGCGTAACGGGCCTTGGGGATACCCGCAGTTGCAGGAGGCGGCTCGCTGGTGAACTCGATTCAACCGGCACTGCAGTGGTGCTGGATGACCCGGGTTCGCCAGCAAGCCGGCTCCTACGGATTTGCGAAGGGCCGGAATATGGGGTTGATGCTCAACGCGCCTTCGGCGTGGCCACCTTATCGCGAAGGTAAACCGGTTGAGCGTCGTCGGCAACGATGGCTTCGCCACGGTGCCAGGCGAAAGTGCCGAGGGTCAGCAGGTCCTGCGCGTGGGGCAAGAGCGTTGCGTCCTGTGCACTCACACCTGCGGCGATGCGCTCGGCATAACCCCAGCCTGTACCCGCACCGAACCAGTCGCCCGTTGCAGCGCTTGGCAGAGCTGCCAGCTCCGGCGCCATCACCGCCTCTTCACCCGCCAGTTTCATCTCTCCCGCCACTTCGCGGTAGCAGCCCCAATAGACTTCGTCCATCCGCGCGTCGATGGCCGCCGCGACCTGAGTGGCGCCCTGCTCGCGAAATGCCCGTTGCGCCAGGGCCGCGAGGTTGGAAACCGGCAGCACCGGGCGAGCCAAGCCGAAAGCCAGCCCCTGAACCACACCAATGGCAATGCGCACGCCGGTGAACGCGCCCGGCCCGCGCCCAAAGGCAATGGCGTCCAGCGCCGACAGGCCGATGCCCGCCTCGGCCAGCAGGTCCTTGATCATCGGCAGGAGTTTTTGCGCGTGCAGGCGCGGGATCACCTCGTAGTGAGTCAGCACTTTGCCGTCATGCAGCAAAGCGACTGAGCAGGCTTCAGTGGCGGTATCCAGGGCCAGCAAGGTGGTCATCGGGGTTTCCATCGTTGTGCGAAAAAAGTGCCGCATTATAAACAACTACGACCCGCAAGCGGGCCGTAGTTCAATGCCTTGAGACGCGAATCAGCTCAGGGCTTCAAGCACCTTGGCGGTGATCTGCTCGACCGAGCCCACGCCTTCGATGTGACTGCACTTCGGCGTGCCGTCCTGGGCCTGCAGCTTGGTGTAGAACTCCACCAGCGGCTTGGTCTGGGAATGGTAGACCGACAGGCGATGGCGAACAGTGGCTTCGACGTCGTCCTTGCGCTGAACCAGTGGCTCGCCGGTAACGTCGTCCACACCGTCAACCTTCGGCGGGTTGTAAAGGGTGTGGTAAACGCGACCGGAACCTTCGTGAACGCGGCGACCGGAGATGCGCTTGACGATTTCTTCGTCGTCGACCTTGATCTCGATGACGTGATCGATGGCCAGGCCGGCTTTCTTCAGGGCTTCTGCCTGAGGAATGGTGCGCGGGAAGCCGTCGAACAGGCAACCGCCGGCGCAATCAGGCTCGGAGAGGCGATCCTTGATCAGGCCGATGATCAGGTCATCGGAGACCAGGCCGCCGCTGTCCATGACGCTTTTGGCTTTCAGGCCCAGCTCGGTACCGGCCTTGACCGCGGCGCGCAGCATGTCGCCGGTGGAAATCTGCGGAATGTTGAATTTCTCAGTGATGAACTTTGCCTGAGTACCTTTGCCGGCCCCGGGAGCTCCCAGCAGAATCACGCGCATTGTTGTGCTCCTCAAATTTTTATAGAGATATCGTCGGATTCGCCTAAATGGGGCCAATCGCAAAATTTTACTGACCCAACGGCCAAAGGCTGATCAAGATACACAGCCGATTCATGCCGCACAAGACGGCGAAAGTCGCAGTAACCCGCGAAAAACCAGTAGCTTGGCATCGATCCGCGCACCGGTCAGACCTCGTGCAGCCGGGTGACGCCGCACCGCTCACGATGCTCAAGGTGCAGCCGAATGAAAGGGGGCGTGTTCATTCGGCCGGGCTTTCTGCCCGTCAGCCGGTGTTGCGCAATCCGGCGGCGATACCTGCGACAGACACCAGCAGCGCCTGCACCAGCGGACTGTCCAGACTCGCGTCCTGCTGACGGGAGCGCGCCAGCAACTCCGCCTGCAATAAATGAAGAGGGTCGAGGTAGGTGTTGCGCAGGCTGATGAACTTCAGCGTTTCCGGGCTGTGGGCCAACAGCCGCGACTGGCCTGTCAGACCCAGCACCACGTCACACGCCTGCGACAATAGGCCGCGCAAATGCGTCCCCAAATGCAGCAGTTCCGGCGCCACCAGACGTTCGTCGTAGAGCTGGGCGATGTCGCTGTCGGCCTTGGCCAGCACCATTTCCAGCATGTCGATGCGGGTGCGGAAGAACGGCCATTGCTCACGCATTTCGGCGAGCAGATCTCCTTGACCGCGCTCCAGCGCCTTGCTCAACGCGTTTTCCCAGCCCAGCCAGGCGGGCAGCATGAGGCGCGTCTGGGTCCAGGCGAAAATCCACGGAATCGCGCGCAGGCTTTCCACCCCGCCTTCGCGGCGCTTGGCCGGACGGCTGCCCAACGGCAAGCGGCCCAGCTCCTGTTCCGGCGTGGCCTGGCGGAAATATTCGACGAACTCCGGGTTTTCCCGCACCACGGCGCGGTAGGCGTTCACACCGTCCTCGGCGAGTTCGTCCATCACCTGACGCCAGGCGGGTTGCGGCATCGGCGGCGGTTGCAGCGTGGCCTCCAGCACTGCAGCCAGATAAAGGTTGAGGTTTTGCTCGGCAATGTCCGGAAGGCCGAACTTGAAGCGGATCATCTCGCCCTGTTCAGTGGTGCGGAAACGCCCCGCCACCGACCCCGGCGGCTGCGACAGAATTGCCGCATGTGCAGGGCCGCCGCCACGACCGACCGTGCCGCCGCGACCGTGGAATAACAGCAGCTCAACTTCCTGCGCGCGGCAGATCTCAACCAGTTTTTCCTGCGCCCGGTACTGCGCCCACGCCGCAGCGGTGGTGCCGGCGTCCTTGGCCGAATCCGAGTAGCCGATCATGACTTCCTGGGGACCTTCCAGGCTGCGGCGATAGGCAGGAATGCTCAAGAGCTGCTCGATCACCGGGCCGGCGTTGTCCAGGTCGGCGAGGGTTTCAAACAACGGCACCACGCGCATGGATCGCTGCAGCCCGGCTTCTTTCAACAGCAGCTGAACGGTGAGCACATCGGAGGCCGCGCCGGCCATGGAAATCACGTAGGAACCCAGCGATGCCGCCGGCGCAGCCGCGACTTCACGGCAGGTGGCGAGCACTTCGGCGGTGTCCGCTCCAGGGCTGAAATGCGCGGGCAGCAGCGGGCGCTTGTTGTCCAGTTCTCGCAGCAGGAAATCGACGCGCGTCGGCTCATCCCACTCGTCGTAGCGGCCGAGCCCGAGGTATTCGGTGATCTCGCTCATGGCCGAACTGTGCCGCGTGGAATCCTGGCGCACGTCGAGCTTTACCAGGAACAGGCCGAAGGTCACCGCGCGACGCAAACAGTCGAGCAGCGGGCCATCGGCGATAACGCCCATGCCGCATTGGTGGAGCGAGTCGAAACACAGTTGCAGCGGCTCAAGCAGCTCGCGGTTTTGGTGCAGCACGTCTTCCGGCGCGGCCTGGGTGACACTCAGTGAGGCGTGGGCCCAGTTGCGCGTGGCCCGAAGCCGCTCACGCAGTTGTTTGAGGACACTGCGATAAGGTTCGGCGCTGTCGCCCGCAGCCTCCATCAGCGCAGGGCTGGCTTGCTGCATCGACAGTTCGGCCGCCAGATGATCGACGTCGCGCAGGTACAAGTCGGCGGCCATCCACCGCGCCAGCAGCAGCACCTCGCGGGTAACAGCAGCGGTGACGTTGGGGTTGCCATCGCGGTCACCGCCCATCCAGGAAGCAAAGCGAATCGGCGCCGACTCCAGCGGAAGGTGCAGACCGGTCGCGGCGTGCAGCGCCTGATCGGCCTTGCGCAGGGAGTTGGGAATCGCTTGCCACAGGGAGTTTTCGATGACCGCAAAACCCCACTTCGCTTCATCGACGGGCGTAGGACGGACGCGGCGGATTTCTTCGGTGTGCCACGCTTCGGCAATCAGGCGCTGGAGACGCTCGGTGATCTGCTCACGCTCCTGGCGATTCAGATCGCGATGATCGAGTGCGGCCAATTGTGCCGCGATGGCGTCGTACTTCTGGATCAGCGTGCGCCGCGCGACTTCGGTCGGGTGCGCGGTCAGCACCAGTTCGATTTCCAGCGTGGACAATTGCTGCGCCAGCGCTTCGGGTGTCTGCCCGGCCTGTTTCAGGCGTTCCAGCAGTTCTGGCAAGACGCGGGATTCAAACGGCTGCGGCTTGCCGTCATCGCGACGGTGAATCAGCTGATATTGCTCGGCGATGTTTGCCAGATTGAGGAACTGGTTGAACGCACGTGCCACCGGCAGCAATTCGTCCTCGCTCAGGCCCTCAAGACTGGAGCTAAGCTGCTCGGTGCCCTGGGTAGACGCGTGGCGGTCAGCCTTGGCGCTTTTGCGGATGCGCTCGATCTTCTCGAGGAAATCAGCGCCGTGCTGATCACGAATGGTGTTGCCCAACAGCTCACCCAGCAGGTGAACGTTCTCGCGCAATCGTGCATCGATATCAGCCATCCAGCCCTCTCCTTCCGCTTTATTGTTTTTACCGGCGAGTCCTTGCGGGGGTCCATTCGCTGCTGCCGAACGGAACGCCCTGCGGGGTTTCGTTTCTATTGGTGTGTATAGAGCGACAAATTGATGTCCATACGCAACCCTCGACGCACTTTCACCGCCGGGGAAGCCCGTCTCAGTCACGCATCACTGTGGCTCAGCACCATGTCCAACACCCGCCCTGGCGCGGGAACCGATGAGGTATGTATGAAGATCCGAGAGCTCGCCGAACAGTGGGAACAGCACGCCAAAGGCCGTCTGACCGAGACCGCCTATGCCATTCATCTGGATGTTGAAGCGGCCGCCCGGCTTGCGGCGATTGCAGAGATTTACCCCAAGCGCACGCCCGAGGAACTGCTGGGCGAGCTGATCGGCGCCGCGCTGGAAGAACTGGAGGCAAGCTTCCCTTACGTGCGCGGTCAGCAGGTGGTCGCCACCGACGAGGAAGGCAACCCGCTTTACGAAGACGTTGGCCCGACGCCGCGGTTCCTTGAGCTTTCGCGACGCCACCTCCAGGAAATCTCGGATCGGGAAGCGTTGTAACGATTGCATGCGCGACGTCGTTTTTGCCCCGTCAAATTTCTCCACCGGTGCATTTTGCCGATGATAACGGGGGGGAAAGCGCCGTCATTTTTTGAACGTCAATTTTACAACACGTAACAAAAGCTGACCGGAAGTTTAGAAAAATGTCTGAACTATTCAAAAAAGCCAGCGGTCCGAGCAGTTAGCCATTCCAGTAAAGCCGTCAGATGACAGCGGAAGCGACGTAACACCATCCATCCGCGTGGGCCGTAGCTGTAATGGAACAACCAGTTTTCAGGAGTTAAGAAATGGAGTTGACAACCATGAACACCAGCACTGCCAAACCAACGTTCAATCGCCTGCGCGGGCTGAAGATGGCTGCACTGGCGCTGGGCACCAGCGTTCTTCTGGCTGGTTGCGCAGGCAATCCTCCAAGCGAGCAGTACGCCGTGACCCAATCGGCCGTCAATGCCGCGGTCACCGCCGGCGCTACCGAGTACGCTGCCGTTGAAATGAAGTCCGCCCAGGACAAGTTCAAGCAAGCCGAACTGGCGATGCAGGAAAAGAAATACGACGAAGCTCGCAAATACGCCGAGCAAGCCGAGTGGGATGCACGTGTAGCCGAGCGTAAGGCTCAGGCCGCGAAGGCACAGAAAGCGGTGCAGGATGCTCGTCAGGGCGTCAATGAGTTGCGTGAAGAAGGCATGCGTCAGGTTCAGCCTGTCACACAGTAACGCTTCGCAGTTCAAGCATTGGCCATTGAGTTAAAGGACGAAAATATTATGCGTAAACAAGTACTTATTCCTGCCCTGCTGGCTTTGAGCGTTGGTCTGGCGGCGTGCTCGTCGCAGCCGAACGTGAACCTGGAACAAGCCCGCACCAATTACTCCGCGCTGCAAAGCAACCCGAAAGCCACTGAACTGGCTGCGCTGGAAACCAAAGACGCCAGCGAGTGGCTGGACAAGGCTGACGCTGCGTACCGCAACAACGATGACCAGAAGAAGGTCGATCAGCTGGCGTATCTGACCAACCAGCGCGTTGAGCTGGCCAAGCAGACCATCAACCTGAAGACCGCTGAAAACGATCTGAAAGGTGCCGCCGCCCAACGTGCACAAGCGCGTCTGGATGCTCGCGACGCACAGATCAAGGCCCTGCAGAACAGCTTGAACGCCAAGCAGACCGAACGCGGTACGCTGGTGACCTTCGGCGACGTACTGTTTGACCTGAACAAGGCCGAGCTGAAGTCGTCCGGTCTGGTCAACGTCAACAAGCTGGCCCAGTTCCTGTCGGAAAACCCTGATCGCAAGGTCATCGTTGAAGGCTACACCGACAGCACCGGTTCGGCTGCCTACAACGACTCGCTGTCCGAGCGCCGCGCGAACTCCGTGCGCATGGCTCTGATCAAGATGGGCGTAGGCCCGGAGCGTATCGTTGCTCAGGGTTACGGCAAGGAATACCCGGTTGCTGACAATGCCAGCGCCTCGGGCCGTGCCATGAACCGTCGTGTGGAAGTGACCATTTCCAACGACAACCAGCCAGTAGCACCGCGCTCTTCGATGAAGTAATGCGGTTGTAGCGGCAATAAAAAGCCCCGCCTGTCGAGAGACAGGCGGGGCTTTTTTGTGGCGTTCGAAATGCGAGTGATACGAAGTGTTACTCGTGGTGCTCATCCGCCGGCTGTGGAGAGGACGGCGCCGCCTTGCCTGCTTGAGGATCAGGATAATTCGGAATTTCCCCCAGCCTGCGCAGGCCATTGAAGTGCTGCGGGTCGTCCAGATAGCGAACCATCACCTCGCGCCAGGTGGGGTCGCCGAAAGTCTGCACGTGAGGGCCGCGCGTCAGTTGCAGCACACGCGGTGGCGGCGCGGCCTGATACAGGCTGATGCCGTTGTGCAGCGGCACTAGCGTGTCATCCAGACTCTGGAACAGCAGCATCGGCGTGCCCTTGAGCTGCGGCATGCCGTTGATGGCGCTGTCGCCGTCGGGGATTACCCACGACAGCGGCCGTTTGAGGGGCCACGTCAGCCACGACGTGCTGAGGGTATAGCGCGCCATCTCACGATAGCTCGCCGGCACGCCATCGAGCACCAGCGCCTTGACCCGCGCGCGCTGCTGGGGATGTTCGGACAGGTAATGCACGGCCAGCGCCCCGCCGATGCTTTGGCCGAGCAACACGAGCGGTTTGCCCTGTACCTCGGGCGCAGCGTTCAGCCAGTCAAAGGCCGCATCGATGTCCTGATAAATCGCCGGCAGACTCGGCTCGCCTTCGGACCGGCCATAACCGCGATAGTCCACCAGCAACACCTGATACCCCTGCTCCGGCAACCACCAACTCCCCGCCAGGTGCCAGGCCATGTTGCCGCCGTTGCCATGCAGGTGCAGTACCGTGCCCTTCACCGGCACGCCGGGCTTGGCCGGCAGAAACCATGCGTTGAGTTTGGTGCCGTCGGCCGCCGTGAGGGTGACATCGCGCCAGGCGAGGTGGGCTTTGTCCGGCGTCAGCGGCAGGCCGCGTTCCGGGTAGAACAGCAATTGGCTGCAGCCGCTGAGGGTCACGATCAGGAACAAGGTAAGAAGACGCTTCACGCGATGTCCTTCTATTCACGATAGGGGTCACTGTACAAAACCGTAGGTCCCAGTTAAACGCGAACGTATCAGAGGATATTCGAATAGTCCGCTTCGATCCGGTCCAGGCTCAGGTGGTTGAGGAAGTTGGAGAAACACATCCACGCCGACAGCGCGTTCATGTCGCGGAACTGGTCGGGCAGGTATTTGGGCGGCACCACCAGGCCTTCGTCCACCAACTGGCGCAACGTGCGCATGTCTTCCAGGGTGGTCTTGCCGCAAAACAGCAGCGGCACCTGCTCCAGCTTGCCCTTTCTCACGGCCAGCTGGATGTAGTTGTAGACCATGATGAAGCCCTTGAGGTAAGACAGATCCTTGGTGAATGGCAGCCCATTCGGCACCGAGCCCCGGAATACCCGACTGGCGTTGCCGTAGCTTTCCGACATGCCGAAGCCTTGCTCGCGATAGAAGTCGAAGACCTGCAGGAAGTCGGCGCCCTCCTCGGCCATGTGAATGGCGCGGGTGCGATTGGTCAGCTTGCGCAGGCGGCTCGGGTAGGAGGCAAAACCGATGATCTCCATCAGAATCGCCAAGCCTTCCTGAGTCACCGTCGACGAGGGCGGGCCTTTGGACAGGAAGGTGCAGATCGGCTGATTCTGACCATTCAGCGTGGTGCCGACGTGCACCAGGCCTTCGTGGACTTCCAGCGCCCGCACGTCTCGTTCATTGAACATCGCGTCGCTGCGGATCTTGATGTAGTCGGCGCCGGCCGCAGCGTCCGCCACGATGCCGTCGGATTCAAACACCCGGATCGTCTCTTCCGCCTCGCCAAACGTGCGATTGAGCCGGGTCTGCAGCATGGCGACGGCGTCTTTGGCCGTCAGGACTTTCGGCTCGTCCTTGAGATCGCCGCGACCGGCAATGTTGTTCAGGTAATCGGAGAGCATCATGCCGAGGTCGGACAGCGTCGGGTCGCCGGCGTGAAAAGCATCGGACGCCGCGCCGTATAGCTCCTGGGAGATCAGGCCGAAGTCCGGGGTGCCGCGCGCTTCGAGCATGCGGATGACCATCCGGTACTCTTTGCACATGCGGCGCATGATCTGCCCGACCGGGTTGAACTGGCCCAGCTGCCGGGTGATGTCGCGCTCGATGTTCTGGAATTCCAGCTTCACCGCGCCGGAATCAAAGCCCAGCGGACGATTTTCGTAGTACGCGCGATCGACTTCAGGCAGGTTTTTGCCTTTGCCGTCGAGGAAGGTCTTGCGGATGGTGTCATCCCACTTCACGGCATCAAGGATTCGAATCGGCGTCTGCGCTATCACGATACGATCGGACAACGTGCGAATAGTCTGTTGGTATTCGTCCACCCGGTACCCCTTATTGAACCGTTTGCGCTATTTGGTCATGCGCTGATATTGAGCTGATTTGAGAAAGACGTCGGAGTTGGCCGGGTCGTCGAGGTAGGCAAACACCTTGTCCATGGGACTTGAGATCAACATGCCGTCGCCCTTGACCGTATCGACCCGCTCGCCGTCGAGCACCTTCTGCTCGACCAACTGCTGAAACCGCTCCAGGTCGAGGTCATAGACCACCAGTTCATCGGCACCGTTCTCGTTATCCATGAGGTCGAAACCGGCGATGACGTAATTGGCGCCGTATTTGTCAGGCAGCGCGGCGGAGACGTACCAGCGACTGCCGTGGCGCGACACGGTGAAGGCATACTCGTCGCGGTTCTTGCGGTCGCCTTTGCGGTAGCTGACCGCTTTGTAGCGGTCGGCGCCGGCGCGGCTGATTTCCAGTTCGAGCGGCTCGCCCCAGGCATTTTTGCTGCTCCAGGTGCCGAGCAATTTGGGCGGGGCGGTGTTGCTGACCGGAATCGGGTCCTTGAACGTCACCAAGCATCCGCTCAACAGCGCGAACGACAGGGCGAGCAATACGCTCCAGACTTTCATCAGGTTCTCCTTGAGGTATCAGCCAGCCATCGGCTTGGCAGTGCCCAGTACCAGATGCATCTGGCGAGTAAGAATAGCGAGCATTTCTTCGTCCGCGCCGGGCCGAGGCCCGTTGAGCAGCCCCTGATATTCCATCCGGCAGATGAGCCCCGTCAACACTTGGGCATCCAGTTGCGGCTGAACCGAGCCCATGACTTCGAGAAACTGGGCGCTGCCCTGCAACAGAATCTGCTGATGGGCACTCACCAGTGGGGCCAGCCGCGGGTTGATCAGCGCTTCGAGGTGGAAGGCGTGTTCGGCAATGAGCTGGTCGCGACGGGTCAGTAATTGATGACGCACGTATTCCATGGTCATGCGCGCGATCTCATCCGCCAACCGGGCGCGGGCCTCGGCGCTGCCGTCATTGCGCGCGACCATCTCGCGCAGCAGCGCCTCGGTGTTGGTCCACAGCTTGGCCATGTACGCCGCGCTGCGTTCAACGTATTGCGCGAAGGCATCGGTGAGCAGGTCATCGATGTCTTTGAAGTAGTAGGTGGTGGCAGAGAGCGGCACTTGCGCTTCGGCCGCCACCGCGCGATGACGCACGGCCCGAACGCCGTCACGAATGAGGATGCGCATGGCCGCATCGAGAATCTGTTGGCGACGCTGTTCACTTCCCTGTCGACTCGCCTTGCGGCCCTGGTACTGAACACTCTGTGCGACTGCCGTGGCCAGGCCAGCGGCTCCCTTTTGAGCGATCGTGCGGTTCACAACTGGATTTCCTTTTTTCGAGTCATTCACATCACAGCAACGTCAGCCTGCGGCCGTGTCTGCGCCTACGTCATCGCGAGCAAGCTCACTCCTACAATAGGCGGAATGCCCCTGTAGGAGTGAGCTTGCTCGCGATAGCATCTCCAAATGCAGCTGCGCACTCAACGAACAGCCAAAAAAAAGCCGCCCTGCGCAGGCGGCTTGTTTTGACACTCAGGCTTGTGGCCGCATGTGCGGGAACAAAATGACGTCGCGAATGGACGGCGAGTTGGTCAGCAGCATGACCAGACGGTCGATGCCGATGCCCTCGCCCGCTGTCGGCGGCATGCCGTATTCCAGTGCCCGGACGAAGTCTGCGTCGTAGTGCATGGCTTCATCGTCGCCCGCGTCCTTGTCCGCCACCTGAGCCATGAAGCGCTCGGCCTGGTCTTCCGCGTCGTTCAACTCGGAGTAGGCGTTGGCGATTTCACGGCCGCCAATGAACAGTTCGAAGCGGTCGGTGACGTTCGGGTTGTCATCGTTGCGACGGGCCAGCGGCGACACCTCGAACGGGTACTGCGTGATGAAGTGCGGCTGCTCCAGCTTGTGCTCGACCAGCTCTTCGAAAATCATCACCTGCAGCTTGCCCAGGCCTTCGAAGCCCAGCACCTTGGCGCCGGCTTTCTTGGCGATGGCGCGGGCCTTGTCGATGTCGTTCAGGTCATCGGCGGTCAGCTCGGGGTTGTACTTGAGGATCGAGTCGAACACCGACAGGCGCGCAAACGGCTCGCCGAAGTGGAACACCTTGTCGCCATACGGCACGTCGGTGCTGCCGAGAACCAGCTGGGCCAGTTCGCGGAACAGTTCCTCGGTCAGGTCCATGTTGTCTTCGTAATCAGCGTAGGCCTGGTAGAACTCAAGCATGGTGAACTCGGGGTTGTGCCGGGTCGAAACGCCTTCGTTACGGAAGTTGCGGTTGATCTCGAACACTTTTTCGAACCCGCCAACCACCAGACGCTTGAGGTACAGCTCAGGCGCGATGCGCAGGAACATTTCCAGGTCCAGCGCGTTGTGATGCGTCTCGAACGGCTTGGCCGCGGCGCCGCCCGGGATGGTCTGCAGCATCGGCGTTTCGACTTCCAGGAAATCGCGCTGCATCAGGAAGCTCCGGATGTGGGCGATGACTTTCGAGCGAACGCGGAAGGTTTCACGCACGTCTTCGTTGACGATCAGGTCAACGTAGCGCTGGCGATAACGCTGTTCGGTATCCACCAGGCCGTGGTGCTTGTCGGGCAACGGACGCAGGGATTTGGTCAGCAGGCGCACGTTGGTCATTTCGACATACAGGTCGCCTTTGCCGGAGCGGGCCAGGGTGCCTTCGGCCGCAATGATATCGCCCATGTCCCAGGTTTTTACCGAGGCCAGGGTGTCTTCCGGCAGGGTCTTGCGGTTGACGTAGACCTGAATGCGACCGGTCATGTCCTGAATCACCATGAACGAGCCACGGTTGAGCATGATGCGCCCGGCAACCTTGACTGGAATCGCCGCTTCAGCCAGCTCTTCCTTGGTCTTGTCCGCGTACTGTTTCTGCAGGTCGTTGCAGTAGTTTTCGCGACGGAAGTCGTTCGGGAAGGCGTTGCCCTTGGCGCGCTCGGCCGCAAGTTTTTCCTTGCGCAGGGCGATCAGGCTGTTTTCTTCCTGTTGCTGGGCTTGCGGGTCGAGTTGTTGGTCGCTCATGTCTTGATTATCCATCACAGGTTCGTGGCCCTTCGTCTGGCCGGGGTGCGTGACGAAGGATCGCGGGCGGCGACGTCATGATGACGCGCCCGACCCGCAACAGTGGTGTGGCGATTACAGGCCCTGTTTGAGGCTCGCGATCAGGTATTCGTCGATGTCGCCATCGAGCACCTTGTCGCAATCGCTGCGTTCGACGCTGGTCCGCAGGTCCTTGATGCGCGAGGCATCGAGCACGTACGAACGGATCTGGTGACCCCAGCCGATATCCGACTTGGTGTCTTCCAGCGCTTGCGAGGCCGCGTTGCGCTTCTGCACTTCCTGCTCGTACAGGCGCGCCCGCAGCATCTTCATCGCGGTGTCTTTGTTGGCGTGCTGGGAACGCTCGTTCTGGCAGCTGACCACGGTGTTGGTCGGAACGTGGGTGATCCGGACCGCCGAGTCGGTGGTGTTGACGTGCTGACCACCGGCGCCCGAGGAGCGGTAGGTGTCGATGCGCAGGTCCGACGGGTTGATGTCGATCTCGATGTTGTCATCGATTTCCGGCGAAACGAAAACGGCCGAGAACGAGGTGTGGCGGCGGTTGCCGGAGTCGAACGGGCTCTTGCGGACCAACCGGTGTACGCCGATTTCGGTGCGCAGCCAGCCGAATGCATATTCACCCTTGATGTGCACCGTGGCGCCTTTTATACCGGCGACTTCACCGGCCGACAGTTCCATGATGGTCGCGTCGAAGCCGCGCTTGTCGGCCCAGCGCAGGTACATGCGCAACAGGATGTTCGCCCAGTCCTGGGCTTCGGTGCCGCCGGAACCGGCCTGGATATCCAGATAGGCGTTGTTCTGGTCCATCTCGCCGCTGAACATGCGACGGAATTCCAGTTTTTCCAGGGCTTCGCGCAGGCGCTCGACTTCAGCGGCAACGTCGTCGACGGCGGCCTGGTCTTCTTCTTCGGCGGACATCAGCAACAGGTCCTTGGCATCCACCAGGCCGGTGCTCATCTCGTCGAGGGTGTCGACGATCTGCGCCAGCAGCGAACGCTCGCGGCCCAGTTCCTGGGCGTACGACGGGTTGTTCCAGACGTTTGGATCTTCGAGCTCGCGGTTAACTTCGGTCAGACGATCATGTTTGTGATCGTAGTCAAAGATACCCCCGAATGGTTTCGGAGCGCTCGGACAGGTCCTTGATGCTGTTTAGGATCGGGTTGATTTCCATGGTGGGCAGCACTCGCAGGCGATTTTCACAAAGCCGGCGAGTATAACGCAGGCAACCCCCCGATGGCAGTCCGTTGGGCGACGGGTGCGCGGTGTTCACCGTTGTTGGTGCGGACCCAGCCCGGCGGTGGCCGCCGAGCGCGGGAAAGATGCTGCCCCGCCTTATCCCACCGCCACCTGATTGCGCCCATTGTGTTTGGCCGCGTACAACCCCTGATCCGCACTCTGAATCAGCTGGCGGCTGTGGCTGCCGACCTGCGGCACGATGGTCGCCAGCCCGATACTGACCGTCAGGCTCGAGCCCTGGCTCGGGGCGACATGGGGGATGTTCATGCTGGCGATGGTCTGACGCAGTTTTTCCGCCAGCAGGCGTGCGCCACCCGGCGAGGTGCTGGGCAGTACCAGCGCAAATTCTTCGCCGCCGTAACGCGCCGGCAGGTCGGAGGGACGGCTGGAGTTGGCGCGGATGGCTTTGGCGACCTGACGCAGGGCTTCATCGCCTTCAAGGTGCCCAAAGGCGTCGTTGTAGGCCTTGAAGTAATCGACGTCGATCATCAACAGCGAAATCTGCGTCTGCTCCCGGGTAGACCGGCGCCATTCCAGTTCAAGGTATTCATCGAAGTGGCGGCGGTTGGACAGGCCGGTCAAGCCGTCGGAGTTCATCAGGCGCTGCAGCACCAGGTTGGTGTCGAGCAACTGCTGCTGACTGACGCGCAGGGCGCGATAGGCTTCGTCGCGCTGCAGCAGCGTCATGTACGAACGCGAGTGGTAGCGAATGCGCGCGACCAGTTCGATGTTGTCCGGCAGTTTGACCAGGTAATCATTGGCTCCGGCGGCAAAGGCGGCGCTCTTGATCAGCGGGTCTTCCTTGGTCGAGAGCACGATGATCGGGATGTCACGGGTTTTCGGATTGTTGCGGTATTCGCGCACCAGGGTCAGGCCGTCCAGGCCGGGCATGACCAGATCCTGAAGAATCACGGTCGGTTTGATCAGGATGGCTTGCGCAATCGCTTGATGCGGATCGGCACAGAAGTGGAAGTCGATGTTGTCTTCTTGCGCCAGCCCGCGCCGGACAGCCTCGCCGATCATGGCCTGATCGTCGACGAGCAACACCATGGCAGCGTTTTCATCCGTGGCGTTCAGATCGTCCAGTTGCAAATCATGCATGCGGGGTCTCCTGGTCACAGGCGGGCTGTGAAATCACCTGGAAATTCATTGGGAGAATACCTCCTTCAAGCGAGGTGCGATCGAGTCCAGTGAGCGAATTTCCATGGCGGCGTCAATCGCCGCAGCCGCCTTGGGCATGCCGTATACCGCACAGCTTTCCTGATTCTGGGCGATGGTGAGAAAGCCCCGCTGACGCATCAGCTTGAGTCCCTGCGCACCATCACGGCCCATGCCGGTCAACAAAACACCCACTGCGTCACCATTCCAATAGCTGGCCACACTTTCGAAAAACACGTCGATGGAGGGCCTGTAAATTTCGTTAACCGGCTCTGCGGTGTACGCCAGTGTGCCGTTCCTGAGCAGACGAATATGGTGGTTGGTGCCTGCCAGCAGCACCGTGCCCACTTGCGGCGGCTCGCCATTGCGCGCCAGCCTGACCTCCAGCCCCGAAGAGCTGCTTAACCATTGCGCCATCCCTTCGGCGAATACCTGATCCACGTGTTGCACCAGCACGATGGCGGCCGGAAAATCTGTCGGCAGCGCCTTGAGCAGTATTTCCAGCGCGGCGGGCCCGCCGGCCGATGAGCCGATCGCGATCAACCGCTGACGCTGTGCCGACTCGCGCACCGGTGGCGGCACGGGGCGAACCCGCGTGTCCCGCTCGCCAATGAGCCAGCCTATATTAAGTATCTTGCGCAACAAAGGCGCGGCTGCGTCCTTGGGGTTGCCGGCCCCCAGCGCGGGCGTGTCGACCACGTCCAGCGCGCCATGGCCCATGGCTTCGAACACCCGATGCACATTCTGCTCGCGGTCCACGGTGACAATGACGATGGCGCACGGCGTGGCCGCCATAATACGTCGAGTGGCCTCTACGCCGTCCATCACCGGCATGATCAGGTCCATCAAGATCAGGTCGGGCGTCAGCTGGGCACAGCGCTCCACCGCCTCGGCGCCATTGCTCGCCACCCAGACAATCTGGTGCGCCGGTTCGAAAGCCAGCGCACGGCGCAACGCCTCTACCGCCATGGGCATGTCGTTGACGATGGCAATCTTCATCCCTGCGCATCTCCTATCAACTCAACGACCGCGTCGAGCAGCGCGTCGTCGTGGAAACTGGCCTTGGCCAGATAGTAATCGGCGCCGGCGTCCAGACCGCGACGGCGATCTTCTTCACGGTCCTTGTACGACACCACCATCACCGGCAGCGATTGCAGGCGGCTGTCGCGGCGCACCAGCGTCACCAGTTCGATGCCGTCCATGCGCGGCATGTCGATGTCGGTGATGAGCAAGTCGAAATCTTCGCCGCGCAACGCGTTCCAGCCGTCCATTCCGTCCACGGCCACCGCCACTTCATAGCCACGGCTGAGCAACAACTTGCGCTCCAGCTCGCGCACCGTCAGCGAGTCATCGACCACCAATACGCGTTTGCGTACCCGTGCGTCCGCCTGACGATTGCGCCGATCAATGCGTTCCAGGCGTCCGGTATTGAGCAGTTTCTCCACCGACCGCAGCATGTCTTCGACGTCGATGATCAGCACCGCCGAGCCGTCGTCGAGCAACGCGCCGGCGGCGATGTCCTGAACCTTGCCCAGGCGCGGATCCAGCGGCAAAACCACCAGCGTGCGTTCGCCAATGAAGCGCTCCACGGCGACGCCATACACCGCATCGCGCTCGCGAATGACCACTACTTTGAGCACGTCTTCACTGTGCTGGCTGGCCGGACGGTTGAGCAGCTGAGTGGCGGCGACCAGCCCGACGTGACGCTCTTCGTGCCAGAAATGCTGACGCCCTTCCAGCTGCACGATTTCGTCGGCGCGCACGTCACGCATCCGCTCGATGTGCGCCAGCGGAAAGGCATACGCTTCGCCGCCGACTTCCACCACCAGACTGCGCACCACCGACAAGGTCAGCGGCACTTCCAGATGGAAACGGCTGCCCTGCCCCGCGCGCTGGTCCAGTTCGACGCCGCCACGCAGCTGCCGAACCATATGCTGGACCGCGTCCAGGCCGACGCCTCGGCCGGACACTTCGGTGACCGTGTCGCGCATGCTGAACCCGGGCAGGAACAGGAAGCTCAGCAGCTCTTCCTCGCTCAACTGCGCAGCGGTTTCCGCAGGCGAAAGTTTGCGCTCGACGATGTTCATGCGCAGGCGTTCGAGATCGACACCGGCGCCGTCATCGATCAGCTCGACCACCAGCAGCCCGGCCTGGTGCGAGGCCTTCAGCTGAATCAGACCCTCGGCCGGCTTGCCGCTGGCGATGCGTTGTGCCGGCAGCTCAATGCCGTGGTCGACGGCGTTGCGCAGCAAATGGGTCAGCGGTGCTTCCAGTTTTTCCAGCACATCGCGATCGACCTGGGTCTTTTCGCCGTCGATTTCCAGGCGCACCTGCTTGCCCAGCGAGCGGCCCAGATCCCGGACCATGCGCGCCTGACCCACCAGCACATCGGCAAACGGGCGCATGCGGCAGGCCAGCGCGGTGTCGTACAGCAGTTGCGCGCGCTGGGAGGACTGCCAGCCGAACTCGTCGAGATCAGCCGTCTGCTGAATCAACAAGTGCTGCGCTTCGCCGAGCAGACGCCGCGCTTCGTCCAGCGCCTTTTGCGCGTCCGGGTCGGTGCTGGCGCCGAGCAAGGCTTCAAGACTGTCCAGCGCTCGGGTGGCGCCGGTCTGTGTGCGTTTGACCCGCTGCATTGCGGCCAGGTACGGCTTCAGCCGTTGAGTCTCGACCAGCGACTTGCTCGACAGGTCCAGCAGGTTGTTCAAGCGTTCGGCGGTGACGCGCAGGACCCGTTCGCCGGTCTCGACCACACGTCGTTCACCGGGGCCATCTGCTTTAAGCGCCGGGTCGGCGACGGGCTCAACGACGATGGCGGCAGCCAGTTCTTCGGCCGCCGAATCCTGCGCCGACTGCAGCGAGGTGACCAGCGACTGCGCGTTGGCGAGCAGGATGTCTTCGAGGGAAGGCAGCGCGATGGGCACCAGCATGGCTTTCATGGCCGGATCGTCGCTGACCATGTTGTTCATCAGCGCCACATAGCCGTCCACATCCGCCTGCGGCACGCTGGCGCCAGGCGTGGCGATGCGCATCAGCAGATCGGTGCCCATCAGCAGGGCATCGATGTGCTCGGGCAGCAGGTAAAGTCGCCCTTCCTGGGCGCTGACCAGGCAATCTTCCATGACGTGGGAAACGCTGACGCCGGCGTTGACCCCGACAATACGCGCCGCGCCTTTCAGCGAATGGGCCGCGCGCATGCACGCTTCCAGCTGATCGGCCTGGGTCGGGTTGCGCTCAAGGGCCAACAGGCCCGCGCTCAGCACCTGGGTCTGCGCTTCCGCCTCCAGGGTAAAGAGTTCGAACAGCGACGCGTCGCGCATTTGATCGGGCGTCATGTCAGGCTCCGGTTTACGGCCGACAACAGCTGGTCTTCATCAAGCAGGCGCAGGCTGCGGTTTTTCCATTGCACGACCCCTCGGGTGAAACGCGCGTTGCTGTTCTGGGCCGACGCCGAGGCGCTATCCAGCAGGCGCGCTTCGATGGCATGAATGCCGTCGACCTCGTCCACCGGCACCACGACCGGACCGCCGTCTGCCGAAACGATCAGCATGCGCGGCAATGTTCGGGCATCACCAACCGGCGCGACCGACGGGTCCAGCCCGAGCAGCTCGACGAACGACAGGCACGCCACCAAGGCGCCGCGCACATTGGCAACCCCCAGCAAGGCGCGGGAGCGCTGGTGCGGAAGCGAATGAATGGCCTGCACCGGCGACACTTCCACCAGACAACGGGTCGGCAGACCGAGCCACTCTTCGCCCAGACGAAACACCACGGTCGAGCGGGTTTCGACGTCAACGGCCAGCGCATCGGTGTGCATCGACACGCGCTGTTCCTGCGCCAGCGAGTAACGGTCGAGCAAGCGCGTGGCTGCGGCCGAGTACACCGAGCAGTTGCGGCAATGAATATGATCGGCAAGCAGCGGGCAGGACCGGTCGCCATGGATGCCGATGCGGTTCCAGCAGTCGTCGATCGCCTCGGCGTCGTCGCTGACCAGCTCTGTGTGTACGCGACTCATCCGCTGCGTCCTTCTTTAGTGACACCCCGTGCCGCACGCTCCTGCAGCCGCCGAGCCCCTGCGCTGTCGCCCTGGGCGGCAAGCAGCGCGGCCAGTTGCGCCAGGGTCTCCGGATGCTGGGGCTGCAAATACAACGCCTTGCGATAAAACCCCTGTGCCGCGCTCGCCTCCCCCGCCACTTCGCTGAGCAGGCCCAGCCAGTAAAACACCGGGGCCACGGGTTCAAAGCGCTTGAGGTACTGCTCGCAGGCCACCTTCGCTTCGGCACTGCGGCCTTCGTTGGCAAGGGCCGCGATGCTGCGCAATAACTCGGCAGCGTCGCCATTGCCAGCGCCCGGCGCCACCGCCTTGATGTCGGGCCTGAGCGCAGCCCTGCGCTCTTCAACCAGCGCAGGATCACCCAACAACCTTGGCACAAAGTGCTGCGGTTTAGGCGTGACGCGCGTCAGGGCTGATGTTGGGTGAGCGGACGTTGAGTGAGCAGACAATGAACCGCTTCGCGACGGCGGCATGGCTGGGGCAGTCAGGATGCTGGGGGGTTCGGAAGTGGCCTCTTCACGCCGACGAAAGGCGAACGATTGGGCAATGCCGATCGACACCATGCCCATGCGCCCGAGCAGGCTGCCCTCGGCAGGGCCGATGAACAGCACGCCATCGTCGCGGGTCATGCGCTTCAGTGCCTCAAAGCCCTGACGCTGGGTGTCGACGTCGAAGTAGATCAGCAGGTTGCGGCAGAACACGAAGTCGTACGCCGACTGCGCCACCGGCATGGCAGGGTCGAGCAGGTTGCCGGACTGAAAGCGGACCTGATCCTGCACCCGCTCCTCCAGGCGATAGCCCTCCTCGACCGCGCTGAAAAAACGTTCACGGAAACCCAGTTGATCGCCGCGAAAGGAATTTTTGCCATACACGCCCTGGCGCGCGCGCTGAATGGACAGCGGGCTGATGTCCACGGCGTCGACGCTGAACTGCGGGCCTCGTAAACCTGCGTCGAACAGCGCCATGGCGATGGAGTAAGGCTCCTCGCCAGTGGAGCACGGCAGGCTCAGAATCCGCAGCGCACGCACACCATTGAGCTGGGCCAGCCTGGCATTGGCCAGCTTGCCGAGGGTGACGAAGGATTCCGGATAACGGAAAAACCACGTTTCGGGGACGATGACCGCTTCGATCAGCGCCTGTTGCTCATCCGCCGAAACCAGCAGCGTCTGCCAGTAATCATCGTGGTCCCGCGCCCTGGACAGCGTGCAGCGCTGACGCACGGCGCGCTCGATGATCGCCTCGCCCACCGACGCAACGTCAAGCCCGATGCGGTCCTTGAGGAAGGAGAAGAAACGCGCATCGCGGCTCATGGCGCGGCCTCGAAGGCATCCAGACTCACGGGCTGCTCGGGAAACAACAGTTCGCGCACGGCGTCGCTGAGCAAGTCATCCACGCGTATCCACTGCAGCAGACCGTGTTCGTCCTCGCGCACCGGGCCCAGATACGGCGCCTGCGAGTTATCCAGGCCGTAGGCTTTGAATTCATGGGGCGAGCAGCGCAGCGTGTCGGTCGCCTGTTCGAGGATCAAACCCAGCTCCCGCGCGGGACGATCGCCGCCGAGGCGGTAATGCACCAACACCAGCCGTGTGCTGGTACGCAACGGGGCGGGATGGCCGAAGGTCAGCGCGCTGAGATCGATGACCGGGACGATCGCGCCGCGGTGGGCAAACACACCCGCGACCCAGTGGGGCGCTTGCGCGATGGGTTTAAGCATCAGCCGTGGCAGCACTTCGGCGACTTCTGTCGCTTGCAGCGCATAGCGTTCCGCGCCGATGCGGAACAGCAGAAACAGCTTGTTTTTGGGCAACACCGCAGCGCTGCGCTTGGCTGAATGCTCGATCATGGGCCTGACTCAGACCTTGAAACGCGAAACGCCGCTACGCAGCCCCACCGCCACCTGGCTCAGCTCATCGATGGCGAAGCTGGCCTGACGCAGGGATTCGACGGTCTGGCTGCTGGCATCACCCAACTGCACCAGCGCCTGGTTGATCTGTTCAGCGCCGGTGGCCTGGGCCTGCATGCCTTCGTTGACCATCAAGACACGCGGCGCCAAGGCCTGCACCTGATGAATGATCTGCGAAAGCTGCTCGCCGACCTGGGTTACTTCGTACATGCCGCGACGCACTTCTTCGGAGAATTTGTCCATGCCCATGACGCCTGCCGACACCGCCGACTGGATCTCGCGAACCATCTGCTCGATGTCATAGGTGGCCACGGCGGTCTGGTCGGCCAGACGCCGGACCTCGGTCGCCACCACGGCAAAACCACGGCCGTATTCGCCGGCTTTTTCGGCTTCGATGGCCGCGTTGAGCGACAGCAGGTTGGTCTGGTCGGCGACTTTGACGATGGTCACCACGACCTGATTGATGTTGCCGGCCTTCTCGTTGAGGATTGCCAGCTTGGAGTTGACCAGATCGGCGGCGCCCATGACCGAGTGCATGGTTTCTTCCATGCGCGCCAGGCCTTGCTGACCGGAGCCCGCCAGAACCGAAGCCTGATCCGCGGCCGAGGTCACTTCCGTCATGGTGCGCACCAGATCCCGGGACGTCGCGGCAATCTCGCGGGACGTCGCGCCGATTTCCGTGGTGGTCGCAGCGGTCTCGGTGGCCGTCGCCTGTTGCTGTTTGGAGGTGGCGGCAATTTCGGTTACCGAGGTGGTCACCTGAATCGACGAGCGCTGGGCCTGGGACACCAATGCAGCAAGTTCGGCGACCATGTCGTTGAAGCCGGTCTGCACCGATCCAAACTCATCGTTGCGATCCAGCGCCAGCCGCGTGCTCAGGTCGCCGGTGCGCATGGTGTCGAGAATCTGCACGATGCGGTTCATCGGCGCCAGAATCGCGCGCATCAGCAACAGGCCGCACGCAGCCGCCGCCAGCAAAGCGATGATCAACGAAATGCCGAGGGTGATCTTGGCGCTGGAAACAGCGGACTGAATGGCGTCGGACGCCTTGTCGGCGACCACCTTGTTCTTGGCGCCGAGTGCGTTGAGCTGTTTGCGACCCTCCATCCATGCGGGCGTGAGTTGCTCGGCAAATATCCGTTGGGCCAGCGCGTAGTTATCGCCCTGGTAAGCCGCAAGCACGCCGTTGAGCACGAGCTGGTAGCGTTCGCGCAATTGCAGAAACTGGGCGAAGTCATTGCGATCGGATTCGTCGAAAATGCTTTTCTGATAGTTGGCGATCTGCGCCTGCAGGCGGTCTTCGAATTCTTTGTACTGGTCTTCTTCAGCGCCGGTGAGGTCGCGACCCGCGCCTTCAACCAGCAAATGCTGGGTGGCTACGTAGCTTTCAACCCATGCACTGCGCACAGTACTGCTGTAAAAAACGCCGGGGAGCGCGTCCAGGCGTACCGCATCGCCGCTGTTCTCGATCACCAACAGGCGATTGAATGCCGCAACCACCATCAACAGCATGATGGCGATGATGACAGCGAAGCTCGCCAAAATCCGTTGACGCAACGTCCAGTTCTTCACAGTCAGCCCTCAAGGGTTCAACGCCGGCATGACCGGGTTCAGAAAGCGGACCGACGAACGGTCCAAAACGAGCGGGAGTATAGCCCAGTGCTTTACCGATATTCGGAGTGTTTCTGACGGGAAAAACGCCATAACACACAGCCAGATCGGAATTGTCTTACACGCTATCGGCTTGATGTGGCGTTGCTTGATGGTGCAAGTGCGTTGAGGGCGAATGCTGGCTGGGAATTTTGGCGCGCGGGGGGAAGGATGCGGGTCAGGCCCTCAGGATTGTCGGGACCGACCCGCCAGGGTTGCGGGTATTCGATTTTCGTTACGGGGCGCTGGACCGACCCGCTGATTTACGGCTGGGCCTGACGCACCTGATGCTCAAGCTCGGTCTTGAGGGCCGGGTCAAGCTTCAGCTGCTTGGCGAGTTCGTCCAGGTAAGCGCGCTCCATGAAGTGCTCTTCGTCGACCATCATCACGCTGGCCAGGTACATCTCGGCGGCGATTTCCGGGGTTTGCGCAGCACGGGCGACGTCGACAGGGTCAAGCGGTTTGTTCAGTTCGGCGTGCAGCCATTGCTGCAGTTCGTTGTCGCCGGTGATGCGGGTGAACTCGCCTTCGATGAGTTCGCGTTCACGCTCGTCGACGTGGCCGTCGGCCTTGGCTGCTGCCACCAGCGCCCGCAGGATGGCCTCGCTGTGTTGTTCGACCTGGGCCGGGGGCACGCGGTCCACGGTCTGCGGCTCAACCGGTTGCGCCACACCCTGACTTGCCTGCCAGTTGCCATACGCCTTGTACGCCAGCACGCCCAACGCCGCGAGCCCGCCGTAAGTCAGCGCTTTGCCGCCCATTTTGCGTGCGCCTTTGTTGCCCATCAGCAAGCCCATCGCGCCCGCCGCCAACGCACCACCGCCGGCACCTGAAAGCAGCCCGCCCAGGCCGCTGCCACCGACCTTGCCCAGCAGATCGCCAAGCCCGCCCTGCCCGTTTTGCCCGCTTTTGCCGCTCTTGTCACGGGCGCCGGCCTTGTTTTGCAGCAGGTCCTGACCGGATTTCAATAATTGATCAAGTAAACCGCGCGTGTTCATGACTTCACCTTCAGAAATGGGGACAGACGATTCGACCCGCAGGTTAAGGCGAAGGCACCAGCAGCCGTTGGGCAGGTTTGCTTCTGAATGTTGCGGCGATCGGGAGTCCTGAGGCCGGATGACGACGGGTTTTCGCTCAACCGCTTCCGCCTGCACGAATGGGCTCGGTATTTGCTGCGCGAAGTTTGTCGAGGATCGAACTGGGCACTACGCTCTGCATCACCGATCTCTGCCCACACAACCACCATAAGGCAAACCCACCATGTCCGTGCACAAGACCGCGATTCTGAGCGCTGTGATCACCGCACTATTCACCAGCGGCGCGGTGCAGGCCGTTGAAGCACTGACGGCGGTGGGCGATGGCGAGGGGCAGTTGGATATCGTGGCGTGGCCGGGTTACATCGAGCGCGGCGAAAGCGACAAGGCCTACGACTGGGTGACCGGCTTCGAGCAGGAAACCGGCTGCAAGGTCAACGTCAAGACCGCCGCAACCTCCGACGAAATGGTCAGCCTGATGACCAAGGGCGGCTATGACCTGGTCACCGCCTCGGGCGACGCGTCGTTGCGCCTGATCGCCGGCAAGCGCGTGCAGCCCATCGACCCTACGTTGATCCCGAACTGGAAAACCCTCGACCCGCGCCTGAAAGATGGCCCCTGGTACACGGTCGAGAACAAAACCTATGGCACACCCTATCAGTGGGGCCCGAACGTGCTGATGTACAACACCAACGTGTTCAAGACGCCGCCGGTGAGCTGGAGCGTGGTGTTCGAGCCGCAGGATTTGCCCGACGGCAAACCGAACAAGGGCCGGGTCCAGGCCTATGACGGGCCGATCTACATCGCCGACGCCGCGCTGTACTTGAAGACCGCCAAGCCAGAGCTGGACATCGTCGATCCCTATCAGCTCACCGAGACCCAGTACAAGGCCGTGCTCGACCTGCTCCGCGCCCAGCAGCCGCTGGTTCATCGCTACTGGCACGACGCAACGGTGCAGATGAGCGACGTGAAAAACGAAGGCGTGGCAGCGTCCAGTTCGTGGGGGTACATGGTCAACGGGCTGGTCGCCGACAAACAGCCCGTCGCCTCGACCATCCCGCAGGAGGGCGCCACCGGCTGGGCCGACACCACGATGTTGCACGCCGAAGCCAAGCACCCCAACTGTGCCTACAAATGGATGAACTGGTCGCTGCAACCGAAGGTTCAGGGCGACGTCGCCGCCTGGTTCGGCTCCCTGCCGGTGGTGCCCGACGCCTGCAAGGGCAACGCACTGCTCGGCGCCGAGGGCTGCGAAACCAACGGGTTTGACCTGTTCGAGAAAATTGCCTTCTGGAAAACACCCCAGGCCGAGGGCGGCAAGTACGTGCCTTACAGCCGCTGGACGCAGGATTACATCGCGATCATGGGTGGGCGTTAGACCCAGGCACCCCACATAACCCGTAGGAGCGTGGCTTGTCCCGCGATCGGCCGGGAACCGGTCGTAAAATCTGGGGATGCGGTGTGTCATTAAAGTCGCGGCGCCTGATTCAATGACTGCTGCGCAGTCAATCGCGGGACAAGCCACGCTCCTACAATGACCGCACTCCTTCAGATGCATGCATTCAGTTTCACCCGGCGCCCCCCCTGCGACGGTGTCCGCTTCCAAATGACTTCGGTTCCGGGAATTAGCCACCATGACCCACGCTGTCCAGTTCACCCAGGTTTCGCGGCTGTTCGGCGAGGTGAAAGCCGTGGACCGGGTGTCCGTCGACATCGAGGACGGCGAGTTCTTTTCCATGCTCGGCCCCTCGGGTTCCGGCAAAACCACTTGCCTGCGCCTGATCGCCGGCTTCGAGCAACCCAGCGCTGGCTCGATCCGCATTCATGGCCAGGAAGCGGCCGGCCTGCCGCCCTACCAGCGTGACGTCAACACCGTGTTTCAGGACTACGCGCTGTTCCCGCACATGAACGTGCGGGACAACGTCGCCTATGGCCTGAAAGTCAAAGGCGTCGGCAAGGCCGAGCGGATCAAGCGGGCCGACGAAGCCCTGAGCATGGTGGCACTCGAGGGTTATGGCGCGCGCAAACCCGTGCAACTGTCCGGCGGACAGCGCCAGCGTGTAGCCCTGGCACGGGCACTGGTCAATCGGCCGCGCGTGCTGCTGCTCGACGAGCCCCTCGGCGCCCTTGACCTGAAGCTGCGCGAGCAGATGCAGAGCGAATTGAAGAAACTGCAGCGCCAACTGGGCATCACGTTCATCTTCGTCACCCACGACCAGACCGAAGCGCTGTCGATGTCGGACCGGGTGGCGGTGTTCAACAAGGGCCGCATTGAGCAGGTCGATACGCCACGCAATCTGTACATGAAACCGGCGACGACCTTCGTGGCCGAATTCGTGGGCACTTCCAACGTGGTGCGCGGCGAACTGGCTCAGGCGTTGAGGGGCAACCCTGAGTCGTTCTCTATTCGGCCGGAGCACATTCGCTTTGCCGAGGGCGTTGCCGCGAGCCACGAGGTTCAGGTCAACGGCGTGCTGCACGATATTCAATATCAGGGCAGCGCCACCCGCTACGAGGTCAAACTGGACAACGGCCAGACGCTAACGGTCAGCCAGGCCAACAATCAGTGGCTGGACACCGGCGCGCGCCATCAACCGGGGCAACGCCTTACCATCCGCTGGGCACGGCAGGCAATGATTGCGCTGCATGACGCGCCCGACGAGGCGCGGTGAGATGGGTCAGACGTTGACCAGCTCGGCGCCGACGCAACGGCAATCGCCACGTCGGCGCTTTTCCAACCTGCTGTATCGACGTCCGAATCTATACCTGTCACTGCTGCTGATTCCCCCGCTGCTGTGGTTCGGCGCGATTTACCTCGGCTCGCTGCTGGGCCTGCTGTGGCAGGGCTTCTATACCTTCGACGACTTCAGCATGACCGTGACGCCGGAGCTGACCCTGGCGAACTTCGGCGCGCTGTTCAACCCGGCCAACTTCGACGTCATCCGGCGCACCCTCACCATGGCCGTCGCCGTGTCCATGGCAAGTGCCATCGTCGCATTCCCTATTGCGTATTACATGGCGCGTTACACCACCGGCAAAACCAAAGCGTTCTTTTACATCGCGGTGATGATGCCGATGTGGGCCAGTTACATCGTCAAGGCCTACGCGTGGACGCTGTTGCTGGCAAAGGGCGGCGTCGCGCAATGGTTCGTTCAGCATCTGGGATTGGCGCCGGTGTTGCAGTGGCTGTTGAGCGTCCCCGGCATTGGCGGCAGCACGTTGTCGACCTCGCACCTTGGGCGTTTCATGGTGTTCGTCTACATCTGGCTGCCGTTCATGATTCTGCCGATTCAGGCCTCCCTCGAACGCTTGCCGCCGTCACTGCTGCACGCCTCCGCCGACCTCGGCGCCACGCCCCGGCAGACGTTCATGCAGGTGGTTCTGCCGCTGTCGGTGCCGGGCATTGCGGCGGGCTCGATCTTCACGTTTTCGCTGACGCTGGGGGATTTCATCGTGCCGCAACTGATTGGCCCCCCGGGCTACTTCATCGGCAGCATGGTCTACGCCCAGCAAGGCGCCATCGGCAACATGCCCATGGCCGCGGCGTTCACGCTGGTGCCGATCGTGCTGATCGCGATTTACCTGGCCATCGTCAAGCGTCTGGGAGCGTTCGATGCACTCTGAAAAAGCGTCGTGGGGCCTGAAGATCGCCGCCTGGGGCGGGCTGGTGTTTCTGCACTTTCCGATCCTGATCATCTTCGTCTACGCCTTCAACACCGAAGACGCCGCTTTCAGCTTCCCGCCAAAGGGTTTCACCTTGAAGTGGATCAGCGTGGCGTTCGCGCGGCCCGACGTGATGGAGTCAATCAAGCTGTCGCTGCAAATCGCCTGCGTTGCCACATTCATCGCACTGGTGCTCGGCACCCTGGCCTCGGCGGCGCTGTACAGGCGGGACTTCTTCGGCAAGGACGGCATTTCGCTGATGCTGATTCTGCCTATCGCCCTGCCCGGCATCATCACCGGACTGGCCTTGTTGTCGGCGTTCAAGACCCTGGGGATCGAGCCGGGGATGTTCACCATCATCGTCGGCCACGCGACCTTTTGCGTGGTGATCGTCTACAACAACGTCATCGCCCGTCTGCGCCGCACCTCCCACAGCCTGATCGAAGCGTCGATGGACCTCGGCGCCGATGGCTGGCAGACCTTCCGCTACATCATCATGCCCAACCTGGGCTCGGCGCTGCTGGCCGGCGGCATGCTGGCGTTTGCCCTGTCGTTCGACGAAATCATCGTCACCACCTTCACCGCCGGGCACGAACGCACCCTGCCCATCTGGCTGCTCAACCAACTCAGCCGCCCCCGCGACGTGCCGGTGACCAACGTCGTGGCGATGCTCGTGATGATGGTGACCATGCTGCCGATCCTCGGCGCGTACTACCTGACTCGGGGCGGGGAAAGCGTGGCGGGGAGTGGGGGCAAGTGAAGGCATCGAATGGTTTCAGAACGCGGAGCTTTAACGCGTCCCCTTTTCCTACAGCTTGTCCCTAGGCTCAGGCTTGTCAGTATCATATTTTGATACCATGAATAATCGACAAGCCGGCACCCTGAAAATCGTGTTTTCCAAACCCGTCCCTAGCAACCTGGAGTGGAGTCGACTGGAGTCGCTTTTCACTGCTCTGGGTGCAAGAACCATAGAAGGTAATGGCTCAAGGGTCAGATTCGAGCTCAATGGCGTTGTGGCAACCTTCCACCGCCCGCATCCGGATAAGGAGGCGAAACCCTACCAGGTTCGAGACGCGCGAGTGTTCCTTGAGCACGCAGGAGTTAACCCATGAATATCATGAATTACAAAGGCTACTCAGCCCGAATCAACTACAGCGATGAAGACGGCCTGTTCGTAGGTCATGTAGCGGGGATTAAAGACGTGATTGGCTTTCACGGCCAGTCGGTACCGGAGCTTCGCGCAGCGTTCGAGGAGGCGGTAGACGATTATCTGGACGTCTGCAGACGGTTGGGGCGCGAACCTCAAAAAACCTATTCCGGGAAACTGAGCCTTAGGCTGGAACCTGAGCTGCACGCGAGCGTTGCCTCACAAGCTGAGTTGGCGCACAAAAGCATTAACCAATGGGTCAGTGACCTGCTACGCCAGGCCATCTGACCCTATATCTATCGGCGAGGAGCCAATACAGGCGCCCCGATCCTGCGCCTCAATCGCGCAGATCCGACTCATGAATCGGCTGGTCGCGGTGCGTGGCACGCTGGTACTGCGCGGGCCATGTGGCCTGACGTCCACCGAGGGACTCGTCGGCTTGCAGCGGCCAGTACGGATCGCGCAGCAGTTCACGGGCGAGGAAGATCAGGTCCGCCTGGCCAGTACGCAGGATGGTGTCGGCCTGGGTGGGCTCGGTGATCATGCCTACGGTGCCGGCGGCAATGCCGGACTCGTTGCGTACGCGCGCGGCAAACTCGGTTTGATAACCCGGGCCCACCGGGATCTCGGCCTTGGCTGCAGTACCGCCGGAAGACACGTCAACAAGATCCACGTCCAACTCTTTCAAGCGCTTGGCCAGCTCGACGGTTTCATCAGCGTTCCAGCCACCTTCCACCCAGTCGGTGGCAGAGACGCGCACGAACAACGGCAGGTCTGCGGGCCAGACTTCACGCACGGCTTTGGTGATTTCGAGGGTCAGGCGGATGCGGTTGTCGAACGAGCCACCGTACTGATCCTGACGCTGGTTGCTCAGCGGCGACAGGAACTGGTGCAGCAGATAACCGTGAGCAGCGTGGATTTCGACGACTTCGAAACCTGCGGTCAAGGCACGTTTGGCGGCGTCGACGAAGGCCTTGATCACTTCCTGAATCTGGGCTTCATCCAGCGGCGTGGGCACGGTATAGGTCGGGTCGAAAGCGATCTTCGAGGGCCCCCAGGTCGCCCAGCCGCCCTGGTCGGCAGGGATGGCGCCGCTCTGGCTCACCCACGGACGCCAGGTACTGGCCTTGCGTCCGGCGTGGGACAGCTGAATGCCGGCGACTGCGCCCTGTGCTTTGATGAATCGAGTAATGCGTTGCAACGGCTCGATTTGCTCGTCATTCCAGAGGCCGAGGTCTTCCGGCGTGATACGCCCGTCCTGGGTGACTGCCGCCGCTTCGGTGAAAATCAGCCCGGCGCCGCCAACCGCACGGCTGCCCAGATGGACCAGATGCCAGTCATTGGCCAGGCCGTCGGCGCAGGAGTACTGACACATCGGTGAAACCACAATGCGGTTGCGCAGCGTCAGTTGGCGAAGGGTATAGGGTTCAAGCAGCAGGCTCATGGGGGACCTCTCAGATCGTGTGGCAGGTTCCTTACGTGCGAACCTTGAGCCTAGTCGACAACCCGAGCGAAGTGAGGGTTCAGTCATTTCCCGGCTGAAGCCGGTCCAGCTGAAACACTGCATAGACCTGTGGGACTGGCTTGAATGATCGTCCCCACGCTCCGCGTGGGGATGCCCGCCCCGGACGCTCCGCGTCCATCGCTGCGACGCAGAGCGTCGCAGGATGCATTACCAAGCGGAGCGTGGGAACGATCAAGGTGTCTGGAAAGGCCTCTTCCCCGCTAAAGCCGGTCCCACTGAAAGAACGCGTCCCCCTGTGGGACCGGCTTTAGCCGGGAAGGCGTCAGTAGGCACACCGCGAGTTGGTCGTGGCTCAACGCGGCGAGAGGTGAACCACCATCAGTTGCACGGTTTCGTTGCCGCGAAACTCGTTGAGGTCCAGCTTGTACGCCAACTCGACCCAGCGCACGGTCGGGTTGGGCCATACGTCGCGGTCGACGCTGAAGGCGATACCTTCGAGCCTGACGCTCCCGCATTCGGTCTTGAGTACCATCTTCAGATGGCGCTCGCCGACCACTCGCTGCTCAACCAGCTGGAACACGCCATGGAACAACGGTTCGGGAAAGTGCTGCCCCCACGGGCCGGCGTTGCGCAGCGCACGGGCCAGTTCCAGGTGAAACTCTTCCACCGCCAGGGTGCCGTCGGACAACAGCCGGCCGGTCAGATCCTCTTCATTGAGCTGACGGCGAACCTCGGCGTCGAAGGCCTGGGCGAACGCGGGGAAGTTACCTTCGGGCAGCGACAGCCCGGCCGCCATCGCATGGCCGCCGAACTTGCTGATCAGCTCGGGATGTTTCGCCGCCACGGCATCGAGGGCGTCGCGAATGTGAAAGCCCGGTACCGAACGCGCCGAGCCTTTCAGCACGCCCTCGCCCGCACTGGCGAACGCAATGGTCGGGCGGTGATAACGCTCTTTCAAACGCGAGGCCAGAATGCCGATCACGCCCTGATGCCATTCGGGTTCGAACAGGCACAGACCAAACGGCATCGACTCCAGCGGCAGGTCCTTGAGCTGGGCCAGCGCCTCGCGCTGCATGCCCTGCTCGATGGATTTGCGGTCCTGATTGAGTTCGTCCAGGCGCACGGCCATTTCCCGCGCCTCGGTCTCGTCATCGCACAGCAGGCATTCGATGCCCAGGCTCATGTCATCCAGACGCCCGGCCGCGTTCAGGCGCGGGCCGATGATGAACCCCAGATCAGTGGAGGTGATGCGCGACGCCTCGCGACGGGCGACATCAAGAATGGCGCGCAACCCCGGACGGGCCCGCCCGGCGCGGATGCGCATCAGCCCCTGGTGCACCAGAATCCGGTTGTTGGCATCCAGCGGCACTACGTCGGCGACGCTGCCCAAGGCCACAAGGTCCAGCAGCTCGCCCAGATTGGGTTGAGCGCGGCCCTCGAACCAGCCGATGTCCCGCAGTCGCGCGCGCAAGGCCATCAACACATAAAAGATCACGCCGACGCCGGCCAGCGACTTGCTCGGAAAGGTGCAGCCGGGCTGGTTCGGGTTGACGATGGCATCCGCCGCCGGCAATTCGTGGCCGGGCAAGTGGTGATCGGTGACCAACACCTGCAAGCCTGCGGCCTTCGCTGCGGCAACGCCTTCGACGCTGGAAATGCCGTTGTCCACGGTCATGAGCAAATCAGGCTGACGTTCAAGGGCCACCTGAACGATTTCCGGTGTCAGGCCGTAACCGAATTCGAAACGGTTCGGCACCAGGTAGTCCACATGGGCAGCACCGAGCAAGCGCAGGCCCATCACGCCGACTGTGCTGGCCGTCGCGCCATCGGCATCGAAGTCGCCGACGATAAGGATGCGCTGGCGCTGCTGCAACGCCGTCACCAGCAAATCGACGGCGGCGTCGATGCCCTTGAGCTGTTGATACGGAATCAACCGGGCGAGGCCCTTGTCGAGTTCGGCCTCCGATGCGACACCGCGAGCCGCGTACAGCCGGGTGAGCAGAGGAGGCAGATCGCCAAGAAAAGGCAGGGTGTCAGGTAACTCGCGTGGTTCGATGCGCATTCAGGTTCCGCTGGTGTTCTCGTTGGGACTGGCTGGGTGTAGGGATGCCGTCGCGATGTCGCTGTAGTAGCGCCGCAGTGCCGTCGCACCGAAGGACTGAATCAGCCCCGCTCGCCCGCCAGCCACTGCAGTTGCACTTCGTGCTGACCGCGATCGTCGGTCACAAAGATCGTCCCTTCGCTGATCATCACGTCCCACTTGATCACCCGGGGCATGTCCTTGGACAGCACTTCCAGTACTTCCTGAGGCACCGAAGCAATGTTGACGTTCTTCAGTGTCTTGATCGCCGGTATGACCTTGCCTTCCCACACCCGCAGGCTGCCGTAGGCCAGCAGGCTGGTGCGCTCGGTACGGCGCGAGCACCAGGTCAGGCGGTCGGCGTCGGGCTGGCCCACTTCGATCCAGTGCAGCACGCGATCGTCCAGACTCTTTTCCCACAATGCAGGTTCGTCGACGTCCGACAGACCCCGGCCAAACGACAGGTGCTCGTTGTACCAGAAGGCGTAGGCCAACAGGCGCACGGTCATGCGCTCTTCGGTTTCCGAAGGGTGGCGGGCGATGGTCTGCTTGACGGTTTCATAGACCCCGCGATCAAGGTCGGTGAGGTTGAGTTCGAACTTATAGGTCGTGGACGGCTGGGCCATGAACGGGCTTCTAGAGAGACGGGAAAGGCGGCAAGTCTACCCGATGCAGCCCCGTTGAACGACCGAACTCGATGAGCGATGCGGCTCGCCCCTCAAATGGATGATGGGGCACAACGTTCGCGAGGCGTTACTCATGCCCCCATGACATGTGTTAAATAAATGAAGCACATCACTGATTCCTTGCTGCGAGACGCTGTCGATGAAGGTCAACGCTTCCATGCATGTCACCGGTTCCCGAATGCGCGCCTTGCTGATCGCAGGTGTGTTCGCCTGCCTGCCCGGTAAGGCGTCCGCACGTGAAACGCTGATCTGGCTGCTGCGCGACTTCCCGCCCCTGACCATATTTTCCGGACCGTTGGCGGGCCAGGGGGCCATCGACAAGCTGATGCCCGAGCTGACTGCCCGGATGCCGGAATACGATCACCAGATCATGCACGTCAACCGCGCGCGCGGAACGCAGATGCTCAATGACCATGACGTGTTCGCCTGCGACCCGACCCTGCTGTGGACGCCCGAGCGCGACAAAACCATTCTGTTTTCCATCCCTTCCTATGCGACCCCCAGTAACGGCGTAACGATCGAGAGCAGGCGACACGCACTGTTCGCTCCGTTCATCGATGCTGACGGCCGCCTCGACCTTGCCGCCTTGCTGGCCAGCGACAGTATCGATGTCGGCATCGTCGGCGAACGCAGCTACGGCCCGGTCATCGATAACGTGCTGCGCGAGACCCCTCACCCCGAACGTCTGGTCCTGCACTACGGCAATTCAGCGGTGGGCAGCATGCTGGAAATGGAACGGCTGGATCGCTTTCAGGCGATCATCAGTTACTGGCCGGAAGCGCGCTTTCACGCGCAGCAACAGGGCATTCCTCTAACGGAGCTGGAGTTCCTGCCGGTCAAAGACGTGCCCAAATACCAGTTCGCTCACATTGCCTGTTCAAAGACCGATAAGGGCCGCGCGGCGATGGAGATCATCAACCGGGAAATGCGTGTGCTGCGAGTGACGCGGCTGGTGGGGTTTTACGCGGAGTGGATGGTCAAGAAGGAGGAATACCTGCGCGACGCCCAGACATTCTTCGATGAAGTGCCGAACTGACGCCGGGTCAAATCCAGGCCCGGCATTGAGGCGCTGAATTTCAGGCAAAAAGAAACCCCGAGCAGCGGGGAGACTACTCGGGGTCAACCGTGGCCCATCTTGGACCCGTACGGCAGGCAGCATGAACACCGGAGCACAATGCCTGCGCCTGCAGTAACTGATAGGAGCCTACTGAATCGAGAAGGTTCCCTGCGGCTCAGACGAAAGGTCGGGCGGCAGTGTAAGCAGCAGACTGGGAAACATTGCGCATGGCGGCGATCACACAAGGCTCGATGCGCCCTTCTGCCACCATCAAATCACGGTGAAGACCATCCACCACGTCAGTCAGCTGACGCTTGTCGCCCAATTGCGATGCAGAAAAAACACGTTCGATCACAATCGCACCCACTGGGTTTTTCAGCGTCACCAGACGCTCACCCAGAATACCGGCAGGGCCAATGCTCACCTGATAAGGGGACAGCGCTTCGCTCAGTAGCAAGCTGATATTTTCCATCCGGATCACCACTCAACAGTTTGAATGCAAAGGTGCTAACCAATGACCATTGGCAGCAGTGGAAAGTTCTGAGCACTGTGGCGCTTTGACACATGCGCACTCACCGCAACAGCTTGATTCCGGAGCATGCCTGCCGAATGTGACAGGCAAAATTTACACCCCCGATGCCTTCGCTTGCCCCAATTCGTCGAGCAGGCCCTTCAGCTGCCCTGCCGCCTGCTCCGCGGCTTGACGTGCTTCGCGCAACTCGCTTTCCAGGCGTTTGCGCTCGCTGATGTCCATCCAGCCGCCGAGCAGTCCCTGCATCTGTCCGTCGGCGCGATGGTAGGGCACCACCCATTGCCAGGCGTGGACCACTCGCCCGGCCAGCGTAAGGGCGCGCTCGGTAAACACGGGCTCCTGCGTCTCCAGCAGACGCATGTAATCGGCGTGCATTTGCTCGGCCATTTCACGGTCAACGAGATCCACATCGATCAGGCGTCGGCCCTGCATCTGTTCGTAACTGATCCCGAAGCTCTCCTCATAACTGCGGTTGCAGGCGACGAGCCGGCCTTGCAGGTCACGCACATAAACAGGGTTCGGGAAGGCATCAAGCAGGGTTCGCTTGAAGGCGAGCTGATCACCCAATTGTGCTTCGGCTCGCTGCCGTTGATGGATCTGATACCTCAGGCGGCTACTCCAGAGCAGCGACACCAGGCCCAGCAGCAGTGAGGCGCTCGTAACCCAGTAAACCCAGTAAGGAATGCGGTTCCAGACCGAAGGCGGAGCGGCTGCCGCACCGAGCCATTTGAGGCGAATGGCGCGCATTTCCGTCACGGAAAATTCTTCCAGGGCCTTGTTCAAGATGCCGAGCAATTCAGGATGGCCCTTGACCACGGAAAACCGGTCGGGAGACCACAACCCTTCGACGCTGCGCCCCACTTTCAGCTCGCCTGGCGGATACAACCAGGCGCCTGCCTCGTTCTGAATAGTGGCGTGCGCCTCACCCTCCTCCACGAGCTGCCGGGCCTCGGCGTAGGTGGGCACGAGCCGCAGACGGATTTGCGGATAGCGTGTCTGAATAAACTCCAGCAACGCATGTCGCGAGGGAAGCGCAAGCACCTTGCCGGTCATGTCCGCCAGCTGAAGGGACGCGTCGCTGTCGGCGCGCTCCAGAAACACCCAGCTATTGCCTCCAAATGCATAGGTGAAATACAGCAGTTTCTTGCGCTCGGGGTTCTCCGCCAGGGTGGTGTTCATGTGCGCGCCGCCGTGGGCCAAGGTCTCAAGCAGCGAATGGGTTGAAGGCGCTTCCTGATACACAAACTGCAGCCCGGTCAGACGCGAAATCCGCGCCAACAGATCGACATTCAACCCTGCCCATTGACCACGAGCGTCTTTGTAAATGTAGGGAGGGTGCTGAGTTGACGCCACCACTACCCGCGGATGCTTGCGAATCCATAACTGTTCAGCAGGATTAAGGCTGACTTGCCGACGAGCAGGGTCAGCGCCAAGCCCGACGGTCCATCGCCCGAGAATTTCCCGATGCAAGGACTCGTCCATGTCTGCCAGCACGCGGTCGAACAGCAGGCTAAGTCTGGAGTCTTTCTCGCGAAGGGCGAACGAAAAACCAACGGCTGGCAACAGACTGTCGAACTTTCTGTGCAGCCGAAGGTAGGGCCGCAAGAGGCTGTAGGACTGCACCACGAGTTCGTTGGCGATCAGCGCGTCGGCGTCGTCGTGGGCCAACGCCTCCATGGCGCTGTAGAGCGTGGGGGCAAGTACGATATTGCTTTCGGGATAGATACGCTGCACAACCGCAGCATCGGCATAGCCGTCCAGCAGCAGCACGCGTTTACCTTCCAGCGTAGGCTTGAGGCTGGTGTCGTTGGCCCGCCCGAACACCACCGCCCGGTCCGGCACGTACTCGCGCGTCAACGCCAGCCCGGCTTTGTTTCGCTCGAATCCGCTGGCGCTGGTCAGCACGTCGATGTCACCCGCCAGTAATGCCTCCACGGCCTTCTCACGTTTGGCGAACCCTCGCAATTGAACGGGAATTGCCAACCGGGCGCTGACCACGCTGAGGTAATCCGCGCTGATGCCCTGATAGCGATTGCGGTCGGTGGTGATGTCGACGGGCTCGTGATCGGCGACGGAAATGCCGACACGGAGTGCCTTGCGTGCGTCCAGCCACTGGCGGTCCGCGTCATCGAGGGCGAGGGGCTGCTGCGGGAGGAAAGGTGCGCCCAAGGCGAACGGCAGGTTTTCACCGGCGTGACCAGCGCGACTGTAGAGGCACACGAGCAGCAGGAGTGCCCACAGCGCCGGTCCGATATCAAGCTGACGGCCATTCAATGCCGCTGAGTAAAAATGTTTAACAACCACAGGCTTATCCGAGAAATTGAAATTCTTCGGAAGTGTGGCACGCAGAAAAAACAAGGCCCGCTGCGAGGCGGGCCTTAGTTGTTACACGGCGATACGGTCAGAGGGGTTTGCCACGATTACCGTGTTGGCTGACAAAGGCCTGCACGGCCTTGAGGTCGTTCGGCAGGACGGTGCAGCGTTCGTCTCGCTCAAACAAATCAGACAAATGTGCAGGCAGCTCAAGCGCTTTTCCTACACCGGCCTTCAGCACTGCGTCCGGGAACTTGACCGGATGCGCCGTTCCCAGAATCACCATCGGCGTGTCCAGGCTGCGGCGGCAGTCCCGCGCGGCCTTCACGCCGATCGCGGTGTGCGGATCGAGCAGCTCGCCGGTGCTGGCGAAGACTTCGGCGATGGTTTTGCAGGTGTCTTCGTCACTGACCGCCAGGGAATCAAACAGCTTGCGGGTTTCGGTCCAGCGTTCTTCATCCACGCTGAAACCGCCGCCTTGCCTGAAGGTGTCCATCAGCTTGGCAATCGCGCCGCCGTTGCGACCGTGCATGTCGAACAGCAGACGCTCGAAGTTGGACGACACCATGATGTCCATCGACGGGGTCAACGTTGCGTGCAGGGTCTCTTTGACATACTGATTGCCGCTCATGAAGCGGTGCAGGATGTCGTTGCGGTTGGTCGCGACCACCAGCTGGCTGATCGGCAAGCCCATGTTGCGGGCCAGGTAGCCGGCGAAAATGTCGCCGAAGTTGCCGGTCGGCACGGAGAACGCCACCGAACGCGCCGGGCCACCCAACTGCAGCGCCGCGTGAAAGTAGTAAACGATCTGGGCCATGATCCGCGCCCAGTTGATCGAGTTCACTGCCACCAGACGCGTGCCCTTGAGGAAGCTCTGGTCGGCGAAGCTGTTCTTGACCATTTCCTGGCAGTCGTCGAAGTTGCCTTCGATCGCGATGTTGTGAATGTTCTCGCCGAAGATGGTGGTCATCTGGCGGCGCTGAACATCGGAAACGCGATTGTTCGGGTGCAGGATGAAGATGTCGACGTTGTCGCAGCGACGGCAGCCTTCGATGGCGGCCGAGCCGGTGTCACCCGACGTTGCGCCCATGATGACCACGCGTTCGCCGCGCTTCTCGAGCACGTAATCCAGCAGACGACCCAGCAGTTGCAGGGCGAAATCCTTGAACGCAAGGGTCGGGCCATGGAACAGCTCCAGCACCCACTCGTTGCCGTTCAGCTGACGCAGTGGGGCGACCGCCGCGTGGGAAAACACGCCGTAGGTTTCTTCGAGAATCTTCTTGAAATCCGCGTCGGGAATGCTGCCCGTCACGAACGGGCGCATGACGCGAAATGCCAGCTCGTGGTAAGGCAGACCGGCCCAGGACGCGATTTCTTCCTGAGTGAAACGCGGCAGGTTCTCTGGAACGTACAGACCACCGTCGCTCGCCAGACCGGTCAGCAACACGTCTTCGAAATTCAGGGCCGGTGCCTGGCCGCGGGTACTGATATAGCGCATTTTTCAAACCTTCGGTTTGGGCGGCAAGCTTCAAGTGGCGAGCTGCAGGTCAAGACGATTCGCCTTCCCCCTGCCGCCCGGATCACGAAGCTCACCGCGATATGATTTTGCTCTTGCTCTTGCTTGCAACCTGCAGCTTGCCGCTTAACGCTTGCGGCTGATCTCAGTTCAGATGCTCGACGCGGATGCGCACAACCGGCCCGGCAACATCTTCCAGCGCTTCCAGCGCTTCGATCGCATCGTTCATGCGTTTCTCGACCACGCGGTGGGTCAGCAGAATCATTGGCACCAGGCCGTCGTGCTCTTCGACTTCTTTTTGCATGATCGATTCGATGTTGATGCCGCGCTCGGACAGAATGCTCGCCACCTGCGCCAGCACGCCCGGATGATCCTTGGCCTGGATGCGCAGGTAGTACGCACTTTCGCACGCATCGATCGGCAGGATCGGGTGGGCCGACAGCGAATCGGGCTGGAAGGCCAGATGCGGGACGCGGTTTTCAGGGTCGGTGGTCAGGGCACGGACCACGTCGACCAGATCGGCCACCACGGATGAAGCGGTCGGCTCCATGCCGGCACCCGCGCCGTAGAAGAGGGTCGATCCGGCGGCGTCGCCGTTGACCATCACGGCGTTCATCACGCCATTGACGTTGGCGATCAGGCGATCCGCCGGGATCAAAGTCGGGTGGACGCGCAGCTCGATACCGCTCGGCGTGCTGCGGGCGACGCCCAGGTGCTTGATGCGGTAACCCAGCGCTTCGGCGTAATTGACGTCGGCGGTGGTCAGCTTGGTAATGCCTTCGGTGTAGGCCTTGTCGAACTGCAGCGGGATGCCAAAGGCGATGGACGCCAGAATGGTCAGCTTGTGCGCCGCGTCGATGCCTTCGACGTCAAAGGTCGGATCGGCTTCTGCATAGCCCAGCGCCTGCGCTTCAGCGAGGACGTCCGGGAAGGTGCGGCCTTTTTCGCGCATCTCGGTGAGGATGAAGTTGCCGGTGCCGTTGATGATGCCGGCGACCCAGTTGATGCGGTTCGCCGACAGGCCTTCCCGAATGGCCTTGATCACCGGGATACCGCCCGCCACTGCGGCTTCGAAGGCAACGATGACGCCCTTCTCCCGGGCCTTGGCGAAAATCTCGTTGCCGTGCACGGCGATCAGCGCCTTGTTGGCGGTGACCACATGCTTGCCGTTTTCGATGGCCTTGAGCACCAGTTCGCGGGCGATGGTGTAGCCGCCGATCAGCTCGATGACGATGTCGATTTCAGGGTTGCTCGCCACGTCGAACACGTCGGTCGTGGTCGGGGTACCGGTAATCTGGCAATTGGGGTTTGGTGTACGCATGGCAATCTGCGCCACTTCGATTCCACGCCCGGCACGGCGGGCAATTTCCTCGGCGTTACGCTTTAGCACATTGAAGGTACCGCCACCGACAGTACCCAGCCCACAGATGCCTACTTTGACCGGTTTCACTATGAACTCCCCATAAAACGGCCGACGCGAGGCCGGCCGTGGAATCAGCCGCATTCAAAACGGCTCGCTATTGATGAAGCGCTGCTCACAGGCCGCTTCAATGTCTACCGCAGGAGGCTGCGATAAACGAAATTACTTGGCACCCAGCGCCAGTTTGGCGACTTGTGGCGCCGGCTGGTAGCCCGGAATCAGCTGACCGTCGGCCAACACGATGGCCGGTGTGCCGTTCACGCCGATGGACTGGCCGATTTCAAATTGCTTTGTGACCGGGTTGTCGCACTTGGGCGCCTGAATATTCTTGCCGTCGACCATGCGGTCCATGGCAGCGCGGCGGTCTTTCGAGCACCACACGGCCTGGAGTTGCTCGTCACCCGGCGAACCCAGGCCCTGGCGCGGGAACGCCACATAACGCACTTCGATGCCGCGCTTGTTCAGCTCCGGCACTTCGGCGTGCAGTTTGTGGCAGTACGGGCAGGTGGTGTCGGTGAACACCGTGATGTGGGATTTGGTCTCGCCAACGGCTGGGTAGACGACCATTTCAGCGGCAGGAATGCCATTGATCGTCTTGGAAATCGCCTGACGCTCGACCTTCTCGGTCAGGTTGACCGGCTTGCCGCCCTGCATCTGGTACAGGTTGCCCTGCATGACGAACTGGCCGTCGGCGCTGGCATAGAGCACGCGGCCGCCTTTCAGATTGACTTCATAGAGGCCGTTCAACGGACTGCTGGAAATGCTCTCGATGGGAATTTCCAGATTGAGCGATTCCAGGGTCTTGCGAATGGCTTTGTCGGACGCCTCGTCGGCGTGGGCAAACAGGCTGAAAGAGCTGGCCAGCGCTACAACGGCAGCACCGAGAAAACGAGTGACGCGCATGAAAACTCCTCGAGCGGTGAGCAGACGGGCCGGGCTGAAGACGTGTGGCGAAAAAGCACCGGGATGTTTTCAGGGCCTTGATCTGCGAAACCGGCAAAGCCTATCACATAAGGCTCCCAAGGCCGACGCCCGCCGATGTAAGACAGATCGTAAATTACTGAAGTCATCTAACCCCTCGGGTGATGCTTCGTATGCATTTCCTGCAACCGCGCACGGGCGACGTGGGTGTAGATCTGTGTGGTCGACAGGTCGCTGTGGCCGAGAAGCATCTGCACGACGCGCAGGTCGGCGCCGTGGTTGAGCAGGTGGGTGGCAAAGGCGTGACGCAGGGTGTGCGGCGACAGGGATTTGCCGATGCCGGCGACTTTGGCCTGATGCTTGATGCGGTGCCAGAAGGTCTGGCGGGTCATCTGCTCGCCGCGCTGGCTGGGAAACAGCACGTCGCTGGGCCGACCGTTAAGCAATTCGTGGCGAGCGTCGCGCATGTAGCGCTCGACCCAGACGATGGCTTCCTCCCCCATCGGCACCAGCCGCTCCTTGCTGCCTTTGCCCATGATGCGCAACACGCCCTGGCGCAAGTTGACCTGTTCAAGCGTCAGGCTGATCAGCTCGGTCACCCGCAGTCCGCAGGCGTAGAGTACTTCGAGCATGGCCCGGTCGCGCTGGCCGATGGCGTCGCTCAGATCGGGTGCGGCGAGCAACGCTTCAACGTCGGCTTCGGACAAGGATTTGGGAAGTGGCTTACCCAACTGCGGCATGTCGACCTGCAATGTCGGGTCGACCGCAATCAGCTTCTCCCGGAGGAGATAGCGATAGAAACCGCGTACGCCAGAAAGCAGCCGCGCCGTCGAGCGAGGTTTGTAGCCGTTGTCGACCCGCCACCCCAAGTGGTCGAGAATCGCTTCCCGACTCACACTCATCAGGTCCACCCCCTTTTCCTGCAACCAGCCGTTGAACAGCGCGAGATCGCTGCGATAGGCGTCGCGCGTGTTGTCCGAAAGCCCTTTCTCCAGCCACAGGGCGTCGAGGAAGCGGTCGATCATGGGATGGTCAATGGCGGGCATGGGTTCTGACTTGAGTGGTGGAAAGCGGAGGCAGTTTTTCATACCTGCGAAGGCGGGACAAAACCCGAATGCCAGAAAGCAAAAAAGCAGCCCGTAGGCTGCTTTTTCATTCGCATCGGAAGACTGGGATTAAACCAGTTTTTCCTTGATGCGAGCTGCTTTACCGGACAGGTCACGCAGGTAGTACAGCTTGGCCTTGCGAACGTCGCCGCGACGTTTCACAGCCATGCTGTCGATTTGCGGGCTGTAGGTCTGGAAAGTACGTTCAACGCCAACACCGTTGGAGATTTTACGAACAGTGAAAGCACTGTTCACACCACGGTTACGCTTGGCGATAACAACGCCTTCGAACGCCTGCAGACGAGCGCGGTCGCCTTCCTTCACTTTCACCTGAACGACAATGGTGTCGCCCGGGGCAAAGGGAGGGATCTCTTTGGTCATCTGCTCTGCTTCGAGTGCAAGGATGATTTTGTTAGTCATGCTGTGCTCCTAAGGTAAACCGGTTGGATTTACCATCGATACGTTAACTATCGTCCCGCTCGCGGAGGTATTCCGCCAGCAGCTTCTTCTCTTCTCCAGAAAGCGAGCGGCTTTCCAGAAGATCGGCGCGTCGTTCATAGGTCCGCCCAAGGGACTGCTGTAAACGCCAACGCCGGATGTGTGCGTGATTGCCACTAAGCAATACGTCGGGAACACGCTGATCCGCATACACCTCCGGTCGGGTGTAGTGCGGGCAATCCAGCAGACCATCCGTGAAGGAATCTTCCTCCGCGGAATCTACATGCCCTAAAGCTCCAGGCAGCAGTCGCGTAACCGCATCTATCAGGACCATGGCCGGCAGCTCACCGCCAGATAACACATAGTCGCCAATCGACCACTCTTCATCGACATGAGCTTCAATGAAACGCTCGTCGACGCCTTCATAACGACCGGCAATCAGGATAAGTGCTTCTTCCTGCGCCAGTTCGCGTACCGCAGACTGATCCAGCTTGCGGCCTTGTGGCGACAGGTAAATCACCTTCGCCGCATCCCCCGCCGCCTGCCTGGCCTGAGCCAGAGCATCTTCGAGGGGCTTGATCTTCATCACCATGCCAGGGCCACCGCCAAACGGGCGATCGTCCACAGTGTGATGTCGATCAGTGGTGTAATCCCGCGGATTCCAACAGGTGAGCTGCAACAGCTCCTGTTTCACCGCACGGCTGGTAATGCCGTATTCGCTGATGGCGGAAAACATCTCGGGAAACAGCGTGATGACTTCTATGCGCAGGCTGGCCATTGCTTAGAAATCCGCGTCCCATTCCACCTTCATCTCGCCTGCAACCAGATCAACTGCCAACACGCATTGCTCCGTATAGGGCAAAAGGCGTTCGCGATCGTCCAGACTGCCTGCGCAGGGTTTGACCACCATTACATCATTGGCGCCGGTTTCCAGAAGATGATCGACCTTCCCGAGCAGTTGCCCAAGACCGTCAATGACCTTCAGACCTTCAAGCTGGTACCAGTAGTACTCGCCGTCGGTCAATTCAGGGAACAGGTTGCGCGGCACGCAGATCTCATAACCGGCCAGAAGACGAGCTTCTTCACGATCATCAAGACCCTTGAGCTTGGCGACCAGGAACTTGTCGTTCCCGCGTCCACTGACCAGCTCGACCTGTTTCACATTGCCTTCGCGCTTGAGCGTCCAGGTTTTGTACTGCAACAGGTTTTCGGTTGGATCAGTAAAGGAATACACCTTCACTTCGCCGCGAACGCCGTGTACCGAGTAAATCTTGCCGATAACGATCAGATCGTCGGCAGAAGCTGGCGTCGCGTTCATATTGCTCAGGCCGCAGCCTTGGCAGATTCCTTCAACAGCGAAGCAACACGCTCAGAAGGTTGTGCACCAACGCTCAGCCAGTAGGCCAGACGCTCTTGGTTCACGGACAGACGGATTTCCTGACCACGGGCAACCGGGTTGAAGAAACCGATTTGTTCCTTGTGGGAACCGTCACGTGGGTTGCGGCTGTCGGTGACAGTCAGGTGGTAGAACGGGCGCTTTTTAGAGCCGCCAAGGGCAAGACGGATTGTTAGCATTGAACAATTTTCCTGTAGTCGGTGCTGCAAATCTAAGATGCACAGCGGGCATGGGTGCCCGAAAGGCCGCATATTCTAAGGAATATCCGGATTTTTGCAAATGACTTTTTCCGGCGTACGCCGTCGGGCCACCTAGATCTGCCATGGAGCCGTCAGGGATGACGGCGTTGAGTGCCTGCCTGAGCAGGCCACCGGGACGGTTGCCCCGTTGGAGAACGCGCGGGAATAAAGCCCGCGCGATGCAATTTACATTTTGGGCATACCGCCGCCGGGCAACATTCCGCCCATGCCGCGCATCATTTTGGCCATGCCACCCTTGGTCGAAAACTTCTTCATCATCTTCTGCATCTGTTTGTGCTGCTTGATCAGACGACCGATGTCCTGCACCTGGGTGCCGGAACCCATGGCGATACGGCGCTTGCGTGAACCGCTGATCAGCTCAGGGTCGCGACGCTCGGCCGGGGTCATCGAGTTGATGATGGCTTCCATCTGCTTGAACTGCTTTTCGGCTGCGCCCTGCGCGTTGCCCATCTGCGACAGGTTGACGCCGCCGATGCTTGGCAGCTTGTCCATGAGCCCGCCCAGGCCGCCCATGTTCTTCATTTGTTGCAGCTGATCGCGGAAGTCTTCGAGGTCGAAGCCCTTGCCCTTCTTCAGCTTCTTGGCCAGTTTGTCGGCCTTGTCCTTGTCGAGGGTCTGTTCGGCCTGCTCGATCAGGCTGAGCACGTCGCCCATGCCGAGGATGCGCGAGGCGATACGGTCCGGGTGGAACGGCTCCAGCGCCTCGCTCTTCTCGCCCATACCGATGAACTTGATCGGCTTGCCAGTAATGGCGCGCACCGACAGCGCAGCACCGCCACGGGCGTCGCCGTCGACCTTGGTCAGAATCACACCGGTCAGCGGCAGCGCATCACCAAACGCCTTGGCGGTGTTCGCAGCATCCTGGCCGGTCATGGCGTCGACGACGAACAGCGTCTCGGCCGGTTTGACCGCTGCGTGCAGCGCCTGGATCTCGCCCATCATCTCGGCGTCGATGTGCAGACGACCGGCGGTGTCGAGGATCACGACGTCGATGAACTTGAGCTTGGCTTCTTTAATAGCTGCTTCGGCGATGTCCACCGGCTTCTGACTGATGTCGGACGGGAAGAACGTCACACCGATGTCGTTGGCCAGGGTTTCCAGCTGCTTGATCGCGGCCGGGCGGTAAACGTCCGCCGACACCAGCATCACGGTTTTCTTTTTGCGTTCTTTCAGGAATCGGGCGAGCTTGCCGGCAGTGGTGGTCTTGCCCGCACCTTGCAGACCGGCCATCAGGATGACCGCCGGCGGCGTGACGTTGAGGGTCAGCTCTTCGTTGGCCGCCCCCATCATCTCTTCCAGCTCGGCCTGGACGATCTTCACGAACGCCTGGCCCGGCGTCAGGCTGCGCGACACCTCGGTGCCGACGGCGCGCTCCTTGATGCGATTGACGAAGTCTTTGACAACCGGCAAGGCGACGTCGGCTTCAAGCAGCGCCATACGCACTTCACGCAGTGTGTCCTTGATGTTGTCCTCGGTCAGCTTGGCTTTACCAGTGACCTGGCGCAGCGTCTGCGAGAGACGATCTGTCAGATTTTCAAACATGCGTGATCCTTTGGGTTCGTGCTGAACCCCGATTGATGCGGCCCGGCCCGTAGCGGCCTTTTCAGTCGGCTGCCGACATCGCGACGCCTGCTCTTTACTGGATGGCTATTAATAATAGCGACGCTATAAAGGCGGCTGACACAGCGATCGGCGAACCTGTGGCTTGAGCAGGTCGCGGATTATAGCGAAGACTCCGGCGCACGGACACCACGGCGTCTGCTTCTGTAGTCTTTCGTGAAATGTGCGTTTTATGCCAAACTCACCGGCTTTCGAGCACGCCCAACAGGATCTATGTCCCCCTTGTCACCGAGTTTGCTCTTCAGCCTCGCCGCCGCCGTCTTTTATGCCGCTGCGACCGTCTATCAGGGTATGCGCCTGCGTCAGGGCCAAAAGGCCGACAAATGGCTGCTGTGCCTGATCGGCACCCTTGCCGTTGCCTGCCAGGCCAGTGCCCTGTTCGGCCAACTGGTGCGCCCTATCGGCCTGGGTCTGGACTTTTTCAGTGCCGCCAGCCTGATTGCTGTTGCCGTGATCATCGTGACCATGCTCGCGTGCATTCGCCTCCCGGTCGAAATCCTGCTGATCCTCCTGTTCCCGCTGGGCCTGCTGACGTCCCTGATGGCGCAGTTCGCGCCCTCCGGTACGCTGCAACCCATCATTGAAGAACACGGCATCATCAGCCATATCCTGCTGTCGATCCTCGCCTACGGGATGTTCACCATTGCGGTGTTCCAGTCCTTGCTCTTGCTGCTGCAGGATCATCAACTGAAGAACAAGCACCCGCTGGGCCTGATCAAAAGCTTCCCTCCGCTGCAGACCATGGAAAGCCTGCTCTTCGGCTTTCTCTGGGCCGGCTGGGTCCTGCTCTCGATGTCGCTGATTTCCGGCTGGCTGTTCGTCGAAAACCTGTTTGCCCAGCATCTGGTGCACAAAACCCTGCTGTCGATCCTCGCGTGGATGGTCTTCAGTGTGCTGCTCTGGGGGCGTCACCACCTGGGCTGGCGCGGCCACAAGGCAATCCGCTGGACGCTGGGCGGATTTCTGCTCCTGATGCTGGCCTACTTCGGCAGCAAGCTCGTTCGTGAATACATCCTGCACATCTGACGGGCGTTGATCATGGATAATCTGCCGGTCGGCACAATGCTCACGCTGCTTGCGCTGCTCACGTTGTGGTCCGGGCTGCTCAGCGCGGTCGAGGCGGCGCACCATAATCTCCGGGCGATGCCGGTCAATCCCCGCTCCAACGAGCCACCGAAGCCAGTTCTGGCCTTCAACCTCAACAGCCTCATTCTGGGCAACACGCTGCTCAAGGCGCTGATTACCGTCCTCGCCACGTTGCTAGCCATCGGGCACTGGTATTTCCACGGTCCGCTGATTGCCTGGCTCGGCGTCGCCAGCGTGCTGGTGGTGGTGACCGAATTCATTCCGCGAAAACTGGCAGCCCGTCGTCCCGAGTCAATCCTGCTGCTGGGCAACAACGTGCTGCGCATCCCGGTTCGGCTGCTGCACCCGCTGACCTGGATCTACAAGAACATTGCCAAGACGCTGTTGCGCCCTTTTCTGTCGAAGCGTCGGCCAGACACCATTGATGATGAAGACGACACGCGCCCGACGGTCTATCAGGACAACGAAAGCCAGTATGGCCGCGCCCACGTCATCTCCGGGATTTACGCGCTGGACCGCATGACCGTCAATGACATCCTGGTGCCCCGCAGCGAAGTCGACGGCATCAACCTCGACGACACCATCGAGGAGATCATCGACAAGCTGATCATCTCCCGTCACACGCGTCTGCCGGTCTACCACAACGACATCAATCAGGTGGAAGGCGTGCTCAACACGCGGATGATCAGCCACTTGCTGCCGCGTAACGAGCTGACCAAAGAGGCGTTGCGAGCCGCCTGCTACGAACCGTATTTCGTGCCGGAGAGCACGCCGCTGCAGATGCAGCTGCTCAACTTCCACAAACAGCAGCGGCGCATGGGCGTGGTGGTCGATGAATACGGCGAAGTGCTGGGCATCGTCAGCCTCGAGGACATTCTGGAAGAGATCGTCGGCGAGTTCGAAAGCGAGCAGGTCCTCGATAACCCGCACATTCAGCCGCAGCCTGACGGGCGACTGGTGATTGAAGGCGCGGCGTCGATTCGCGATCTGAATAAGAGCCTTGGCTGGCATCTGCCCTCCGATGGCCCCAAGACCCTCAACGGCCTGATCACCGAAGCGCTGGAGACCATCCCCAACAGCGCGGTCTGCCTGAAGATCGGCCCTTACCGCCTGGAAATCCTCGAGACCGAAGACAACCGCGTCAGCCGAGTGCTGATGTGGCTGAACACCCGCACCAAAGACGTGATCTGAAAAGGCAGGCAGCGCCCTGAAACACTTGTTTCCGCGCCGGCCCCCTTCCTATAATCGATCCGCTTACCCAGCCCCGCCGATCCGCGTGCTACCCGCACACTGCGCGATCCGGCCAGTCACACAGCCTGACTGCCCACGCGACACCCTGGCCTTCGCTCCCATCCCGAGCACGCCACGCGCCTTTGCCCGCATCCGGGCTAGTCTGTTCAGCGCTGGACCCAAAACAACAATTACGATTGCCGCAGCGCGCGTACGAATCTTCGTCTCCCGCTGACAGGCGATACGACTGCCAGGGATATCCGCATGACCACAACTTCTGCCTGTCCGACCAGTGACGAGAGCGACGCCCGCCCCGCCAACTCCGCGGCGCGCGTCGCCACCGCCAGCTTCATCGGCACCGCCATCGAGTTCTACGATTTCTACGTGTACGCCACCGCCGCCGCACTGGTGATCGGGCCGGTGTTCTTCCCGCAAACCTCCAGCACCGCACAGATGCTGTCAGCGTTTCTGACGTTCGGGATCGCCTTTCTCGCACGTCCCCTGGGCTCGGCGCTCTTCGGCCACTTCGGTGATCGGGTCGGCCGCAAATCCACCCTGGTCGCCTCGCTGCTGCTCATGGGCGTCTGCACCACGCTGATCGGCGTTTTGCCGGGCTACGACGCCATCGGGTCATGGGCGCCGATCCTGCTTTGCGTGCTGCGCTTCGGCCAAGGCCTTGGACTGGGCGGCGAATGGGGCGGCGCGGCGTTGCTGGCGACCGAGAACGCACCCAAGGGCAAACGGGCGTGGTTTGGCATGTTCCCGCAACTGGGCCCATCGATCGGCTTCCTCGCAGCAAACGGGCTGTTTCTGACATTGGCGATGACCCTGGATGACGAGCAATTCCGCTCCTGGGGCTGGCGCGTGCCGTTTCTGCTCAGCGCCGTGCTGGTCATCATCGGGCTGTATGTGCGCCTCAAGCTTGAGGAAACGCCGGTTTTCGCCAAGGCCATCGCCCGCCATGAGCGTGTGAAACTGCCGATTGCCGAGCTGTTCGGTCAGTACTGGAAGCCGATGCTGCTGGGGGCCGCGTCGATGGTGGTGTGCTACGCGTTGTTCTATATCTCCACCGTCTTCTCGCTGAGTTATGGGGTGAAAACGCTCGGTTACAGTCGCGAGTCGTTTCTGGCGATGCTGTGTTTTGCGGTGCTGTTCATGGCCCTCGCCACGCCACTGTCCGCGTTGGCGAGTGATCGATTTGGTCGCAAGCCCGTACTGATCATCGGCGGCGTACTGGCGATCCTGTCGGGCTTTCTGATGGAGCCTTTGCTGACCCACGGCACGACCTGGGCGGTGACGCTGTTCTTGTCGATCGAGCTGTTTCTGATGGGCGTCACGTTCGCGCCGATGGGGGCGATGCTGCCGGAGCTGTTTCCCACGCGGGTGCGTTATACCGGCGCGTCGGCGGCCTACAACATCGGCGGGATCGTCGGTGCCTCGGTCGCGCCTTTCTTCGCACAGAAGCTGGTGGAAATGGGCGGCCTGAGCTGGGTCGGCGGGTATGTCTCGGCAGCGGCGTTGATCAGCGTGATCGCCGTGCTGTGCCTGAAAGAAACCCGGCACGCGGACCTGGATACGATTGCCTGATCACCTGAAGTGTAGGAGCGTGATCGCCAAAAAAAAACGGCGCCCCTGAGGGCGCCGTTTTTTGTTCAGCGTGACGCTTACAGCTGAACCTTCACCGCCATCGATGCGCGAGTGGCCTTGCGACGGGCCGCTTCGATCGACTCGTCACGCGCCAAGGCAACACCCATGCGGCGCTGACCATTGACCTCAGGCTTGCCGAACAGACGCAGCGCGGTGTCCGGTTCGCTCAGGGCTTGCTCCAGATTGGCGAACGCCGTCTGGGTCGAGTGACCTTCCACCAGAATCACCGCCGACGCCGATGGGCCGAACTGGCGAATCAACGGGATCGGCAGACCGAGAATGGCGCGGGCGTGCAGGGCGAACTGCGACAGGTCCTGGGAAATCAGCGTGACCAGACCGGTGTCGTGGGGGCGCGGCGAGACTTCGCTGAACCAGACCTGATCGCCCTTGATGAACAACTCGACGCCAAACAGACCACGGCCACCCAGCGCCTCGGTTACGGCTTTGGCGACGCGCTCGGACTCGGCCAGTGCCACCGGGCTCATGGCCTGGGGCTGCCACGATTCCTGATAGTCGCCCTTCTCCTGACGATGACCGACCGGTGCACAGAATGTCGTGCCACCGACGTGACGCACGGTCAGCAGGGTGATTTCGTAATCGAAATCGATGAAGCCTTCGATGATCACCCGGCCTTTGCCGGCACGACCGCCTTCTTGCGCATAGTCCCAGGCCTTCTGGATGTCAGCGTCGGTTTTCAGCAGGCTCTGGCCTTTACCCGACGAGCTCATCACCGGCTTCACCACGCACGGGAAGCCGAGGTCTTCGACGGCTTTTTTGTAGTCTTCGAAGGTGTCGGCAAAGTGATACGGCGAGGTCGGCAGGTCCAGCTCTTCAGCGGCCAGACGACGAATGCCTTCGCGGTTCATGGTCAGCTGCGCGGCGCGGGCCGTCGGAATGACCGTGAAGCCTTCAGACTCCAGCTCCACCAGGGTCGCGGTGGCGATGGCTTCGATTTCCGGGACGATGTAATGGGGCTTCTCGGACTCGATCACCGCACGCAACGCTGCGCCGTCGAGCATGTTGATGACGTGGCTGCGGTGCGCGACCTGCATCGCCGGCGCATTGGCATAACGGTCGACGGCGATCACTTCAACGCCCAGGCGTTGCAGTTCGATCACCACTTCCTTGCCAAGCTCGCCGCAACCGCAGAGCAAAACGCGGGTCGCGGTCGGCGACAGTGGAGTTCCGATTTGAGTCATCTCAGGTCCTCGTGGAGCAGGTCGAGGGTTGCTCGCCGTGTGCAGGCAACCGCAGGTAGAAAGGCGCGCAATTTAACATGAAGGCCGGGGAATGGGTGGCAGCGGCGCAGGCTTGGATCAACGTCGAGGGCTGCTGCCGCTCACCTGAAACATCATCCCGCTTGCCCTCGCCCGCTCCTCGCAGGCGATCAACACGGCACGGCGCGCCTGGTTGTCCATGCGGCTCCAGCCGGTGATCTCGGCCACGGTGCGCTGGCAACCGGTACAGATGTCGGCGTCGTCCAGCGCGCAAATACTTACACAGGGCGAGCGGACCGGCTTTTCATGGAGTGGAGCGTCGGCGTTGGACATCAATCTTCCTGTGGGGCCAGGTCACGCGCGTAGCGTTGGGCGTTGTGGACGTAGTGGGCAGCGCTGGCGTCGAGCATCTGCTTTTGTGCATCAGTGAGTTCGCGAACGATCTTGCCCGGCGAGCCCATGACCAGCGAACCGTCGGGAATGACCTTGCCTTCGCCAATCAGTGAGTTGGCGCCGATGATGCAATGCTTGCCGATCTTCGCGCCATTGAGGATGACCGAATTGATGCCGATGAGCGTGCTGTCACCCACGCTGCAGCCGTGAAGCATGGCGTTGTGGCCGATGGTCACGTTGCGACCGATGGTCAGCGGCGAACCCATGTCGGTGTGCATGACCGTGCCGTCCTGCACGTTGCTGTTCTCGCCGATGTCGATCAGCTCGTTGTCGCCGCGCAGCACAGCGCCGAACCAGACGCTGGCGTTGGCCTGCAAGCGCACATTGCCGATGACGGTGGCTGTCGGCGCGATCCAGCTGCTGGCGTGCGCGTCGACGCGGGCATCGCCCAGGCGGTATTTCATGGTCTGCTCCTCATGGTTCGGCCCTGATGGCTCAGTCCTCATGCACGGCGCTACGGCCGCGGGTCAGGATTTCAGCGTGTGGATGATGGAGCGTTTGGGCGGCTGGTTGAGGTCGATGCCGCTGTCGAACAACAGGTTCATCAGCTCGACGATCATGATCGCGGTCAGGCCCCAGATCTTGTACTCGCCGAAGCGGTAACTCGGCACGTACCAGCTGCGCCCTTGATAGTCGATGCGGTGGGTGTGTTCGCGGGCGTCCTGCCGGAAGAAGTCCAGCGGCACGCTGAAGACCGCCGCGATCTCGCCATCATTGGGTGTGTACTCGACGAAATCGGGAATGATGCCGACGTAGGGCGTCACTCTTATGCCGTGTTTGGAGATCAATGGACTCAGCGGGCCGATCACTTCCACCAGCCCCGGAGGCAGTCCAATTTCCTCCTGGGCTTCGCGCAGTGCGGTGAAGACCAGGTCCGGGTCTTCCGGATCACGCCGCCCGCCCGGGAAGGCCACTTCGCCGCCGTGGGTCGACAGGCCGCTGGCGCGCAGGGTCAGTACCAGCTCAGGCTCTGCGTTGCGGGTAATGGGGAGAAGCACGGCGGCCTCGGGGAAGCGCGCGTCCGTTTCCAGCATCACCGGCGTGTGGCTGCTCATACGGTGAAGTAGCTCATCCAGCATGGGAATTCTCGATCGGTTGCCTGCCCGGCATCATGCACCAAAGCGGCGACGCGCCCAAGTCTTGTAGGACAACCCGCGTGCGAAGACGCCTCTTGCCGTCCACCCGCGCTACAGCTCAAGATAGCCGCTGCCAACAGGAACCCGATTCGATCATGAAATTCTGCAGCAACTGCGGCGAACAGGTCATCCAGCGTATCCCCGAGGGCGACAGCCGCCCGCGTTACGTGTGTGAACATTGCGACACCATTCACTACCAGAACCCCAACATCGTCGCCGGCGTCGTGCCGGTGTGGGGCGAAAAGGTGCTGCTGTGCCGCCGCGCCATCGAGCCGCGACTGGGCTACTGGACACTGCCCGCCGGCTTCATGGAAAACGGCGAAAGTGTCGAACAGGCCGCCCGCCGGGAAACGCTTGAAGAAGCCTGCGCGGAGGTCGAAGACCTGCACTTGTATTCGATGATCGACGTGCCGCACATCAATCAGGTGCACATTTTCTACCGCTCGAACCTGGTCAAACCGGAGTTCGCGGCCGGCATCGAAAGCCTTGAGGTGAAGTTGTTTGACGAAGCCGACATCCCGTGGTCGGAGCTGGCTTTCCAGACCGTCAGGCGTACCCTAGAATGCTTTTTCCGCGATCGGCGGCAACAGGATTTCCAGGTGCGCACCGATTGCCTGTCCGTCACACCCCCTCTTAAAACCACTTGATCAAGACGATGGCGCGCGACTGCCGCGCAGGCTTCAGGGATACCCTTTTCATGCGTTGGTTGCTTGCCGTTTTATGCCTGTCGGTTGTGCCGCTGTCCCAGGCTGCGTTCACCCAGACCATCGTGCCCAAAGGCAGCGAACAGAAGTTCGTTGGCGGAAAGGTCGTCGACACCCAGAACATCGCGGACCGGACCATCGATAAGGTGCTGGTGCTCAAATCCGCGCATCAGCTGCAGCTGATCAGCCGTGGCGAGGCGCTGAAGACCTACCGGATCTCACTGGGCAAGGCGCCCATCGGACCGAAACTGCAAGAGGGAGACCAGCGCACACCGGAGGGTTTCTACTGGCTCGACTGGCGCAAGACCAGCGACGCCTACAACCTGTCGATGCACATTTCCTACCCCAACATTTCCGATGCCGCACGCGCCCGCCGCGAAGGCGTGAAACCCGGCAGCATGATCATGATTCACGGCACGCCGATCAACGACGATTACCCGGAGTGGTATTTCCACACCCTGGACTGGACGAACGGCTGCATCGCCATGCGCAACAGCGATATTCGTGAGGTGTGGGATCTGGTGAAAGACGGCACGATGATCGAGATTCGACCTTGAGGTAACTGTAGGAGCCGGCTTGCTGGCGAACGGGGATGTCGCAGTCAACATTTTCGTCAACGGTCTACCGCGTTCGCCAGCAAGCCGGCTCCTACAGAGGGACAGCGGTGCTGACATTCAAGAAGACCGACATTGACGGAACACGGAATGCGGTGGAGCTAGATATCTTCCAGCTTCCACACATCATAAGCCGGTACTTCGTAGGGATGACTGGCCTTCAGCGCAGCCACCGCCTGCCTGATCAGCTCATCTGACACGACAAGCTCAACCTTCCATTCCTGAACCTGCTCGACCTCGCCGGCTTGCCCGATGAACGGCTGACTGCCGTCCAGCGGACGAAACTGACCTTGCCCGAGTACCTGCCATGAGCAGCAGTCATACGCGCCGATTCGCCCCGCACCGGCGGCGAATAACGCATTTTTGACCTGCTCCACATGGCTGGGTGGCACAAAGAAGGCCAGCTTATACATCAGCGGTCAGTTCACCCAAACGCGCGCATTACGGAACATGCGCATCCACGCGCCATCTTCAGCCCACTCATCCGGACGCCACGAGTTGGTCACGGCGCGGAACACGCGCTCAGGGTGCGGCATCATGATGGTCACCCGACCGTCGAGCGTAGTCAGACCCGCGATACCACGGGGCGAACCGTTCGGGTTGGCCGGATAGGTTTCAGTGACCTTGCCGTGATTGTCGACGAAACGCACGGCAACGGTGCCGGACAGATCGGTTTCAATCAGCGACTCAGGGGTCTTGAACTCAGCGTGGCCTTCGCCGTGGGCAATGGCGATTGGCATGTGCGAGCCGGCCATGCCTTGCAGGAAGATCGACGCCGACTTCTGGATTTCGACCATCGCCACGCGCGCTTCGAACTGCTCCGAGCGGTTGCGCACGAAGTGCGGCCAGAACTCGCTGCCCGGGATCAGCTCGCTGAGGTTGGACATCATCTGGCAACCGTTGCAAACGCCCAGGGCGAAGCTGTCGCTGCGGGCGAAGAAGCCCTGGAACGCGTCCCGTGCACGGCTGTTGAACAGCGCGGACTTGGCCCAGCCTTCACCGGCACCCAGCACGTCGCCGTAAGAGAAACCACCGCACGCCACGAGACCTTTGAAGTCGTTGAGGTCGACGCGACCGGCGAGGATGTCGCTCATGTGCACGTCGACCGAGGCGAAACCGGCGCGGTCGAAGGCAGCCGCCATTTCAACCTGACCGTTGACGCCCTGCTCACGCAGCACCGCCACTTGTGGACGAACGCCCTTCTTGATGTAAGGCGCAGCGATGTCGTCGTTGACGTCATAGCCCAGCTTCACGTTCAGGCCCGGGTTGTCTTCTTCCAGCAGCGCATCGAATTCCTGATCGGCGCAATCGGCGTTATCACGCAGGCGCTGGATCTGATAGCTGGTTTCGCTCCACTGACGCTGCAGCAGGCGACGATCGCCTTTGAACACGGTGTCACCGCTCAGGCTGATGATCACGTCGCTGTTGTTGATCGGCTTACCTATCACGGCGACGCAATCTTCGCCAAGGCCGGCAGCGCTGAACTGCGCGAGCACGAGCGGCGTGGCGTCCTGGCGAACCTGGATTACCGCACCCAGCTCTTCGTTGAACAGAATGGCCGCGACTTTTTCGCGCTTGCCGGTCAGCGTGTCGAGTTCGAGGTTCAGGCCACAATGGCCTGCGAACGCCATCTCCAGCACGGTCGCCATCAAGCCACCGTCGGAACGGTCGTGGTAGGCCAGCAGGTGGCCGTCGGCGTTGAGGCCCTGGATGACGGCAAAGAAGGCTTTCAGGTCTTCGGCGTCATCGACGTCCGGTGCGACGCTGCCAAGCTTGCCGTGGGTCTGGGCGAGAATCGACGCACCCATGCGGTTCTGGCCACGGCCCAGGTCGATCACGATCAGATCGGTCAGGCCCTTGTCCATGCGCAGTTGCGGGGTCAGGGTCTTGCGGATGTCGGTGACCGGTGCGAAACCGGTGACGATCAGCGACAGCGGCGAGGTCACGGTTTTCTCGGTGCCTTCGTCGCTCCAGCGGGTTTTCATGGACATCGAGTCCTTGCCCACCGGAATGGTAATACCCAGCTCGGGGCACAGATCCATGCCAACTGCTTTCACGGTGTCGTAAAGACGCGCGTCTTCGCCCGGGTGACCGGCAGCAGACATCCAGTTGGCAGACAGCTTGATGTCGGAAAGCTTGCCGATGCTCGACGCCGCAATGTTGGTCAGGGTCTCGCCAATGGCCATGCGGCCAGACGCCGGAGCGTCCAGCAATGCCAGCGGGGTGCGCTCGCCCATCGCCATGGCTTCGCCGGTGTACACGTCAAAGCTGGTTGCGGTAACGGCGACGTCTGCCACCGGCACTTGCCACGGGCCGACCATCTGGTCGCGATTGACCATGCCGGTGATGCTGCGGTCGCCAATGGTAATAAGGAAGCTCTTGCTCGCCACCGCCGGGTGATGCAGCACGCGCTGGACGCTTTCTTCGATGTCGAGCACGCTTGGGTCGAAGTCGTCGCCCAGTTCTGTTTCACGCTCGGCCGAACGGTGCATGCGCGGGGCCTTGCCCAGCAGCACTTCCAGCGGCATGTCGACAGGGTTGTTGCCGAAATGGCTGTCAGTGACGGTCAGTTGCGGCTCTTCAGTCGCCTCGCCTACCACCGCAAACGGGCAACGCTCACGTTCGCAGATGGCTTTGAAGCGCTCGAAATCAGGGGCGCTGACGGCCAGTACATAACGTTCCTGGGACTCGTTGCTCCAGATTTCCAGCGGCGCCATGCCTGGCTCGTCGTTCGGCACGTTGCGCAGCTCGAACCGGCCACCGCGACCGCCGTCGTTGACCAGTTCAGGGAAGGCGTTGGACAGACCGCCCGCCCCGACGTCATGGATGAACGCGATCGGGTTGGCTTCACCCAGCTGCCAGCAGCGGTCGATGACCTCCTGGCAGCGGCGTTCCATTTCCGGGTTTTCACGTTGTACCGAAGCGAAGTCCAGGTCAGCCGAGCTGGTGCCGGTGGCCATGGAGGAAGCCGCGCCGCCGCCCAGACCGATCAGCATCGCCGGGCCGCCGAGCACGATCAGCTTGGCGCCGACGGTGATTTCAGCCTTCTGTACGTGCCCTTCGCGAATGTTGCCCATGCCGCCTGCGAGCATGATCGGCTTGTGGTAGCCGCGAACTTCATCGCCGTGGGGCGTGCTGATCGACTGCTCGAAGGTACGGAAATAGCCGGTCAGCGCCGGGCGACCGAACTCGTTGTTGAACGCCGCGCCACCCAGCGGGCCTTCAATCATGATGTCCAGCGGCGTGACGATGCGCTCGGGTTTGCCGTACGGCTTCTCCCACGGCTGCTCGAAACCCGGAATGTTCAGGTTGGACACCGTGAAACCGGTCAGGCCGGCTTTCGGCTTGGCACCACGTCCGGTGGCGCCCTCGTCACGGATCTCGCCGCCGGAACCGGTGGCAGCGCCCGGGAACGGAGCGATCGCCGTCGGATGGTTGTGGGTTTCGACCTTCATCAGAATGTGCACCGGCTCCTGAACAGCGCCGTACTCGCGGCTTTCAGGATTCGGGAAGAAGCGGCCGGCCACGCTGCCGACGATCACCGAGGCGTTGTCCTTGTAAGCGGACAGCACGCCCTCGTTGTGCATCTGGTAGGTGTTCTTGATCATGCCGAACAGGCTTTTTTCCTGGCTCTGGCCGTCGATATCCCAACTGGCGTTGAAGATCTTGTGACGGCAGTGCTCGGAGTTTGCCTGGGCGAACATCATCAGTTCGATGTCGTGAGGGTTACGCTTGAGGCCGGTGAACGCGTTCACCAGGTAATCGATTTCGTCTTCGGCCAGGGCCAGACCCAGTTCGACGTTGGCCTTTTCCAGCGCAGCGCGGCCGCCACCCAGTACGTCGATGGCGATCAGCGGCTTGGGCTCGGCGTGGCTGAACAGGCTGGAGGCCTCTTCCAGCGCGCCCAGTACGATCTGGGTCATGCGGTCGTGCAGCGCGTTGGCGATCAGCTGTGCGTCGGCGTCGCTGAACTGGCCTTCTACATAAAAGGCAATACCGCGCTCAAGACGCTGGATCTTGGTCAGGCTGCAATTGCGCGCGATGTCGGTGGCCTTGCTCGACCATGGCGAAATGGTGCCGAAACGCGGGAGGACCAGGAACAGGCGGCCCGCAGGCTCCTGAACCGGCACGCTCGGACCGTATTTCAGCAGGCGGGCAAGGACTTGCTGCTCGTCTTCGGTCAGAACGCCATTGACCTCAGCGAAGTGGGCGAATTCAGCGTACAGGCCACTGACAGCCGGAACTTTATCGTTCAGCTGCGCAAGTAATTTCTTGTGGCGGAAGGCGGAAAGGGCGGGAGCACCACGCAGGATCAACATCGTCGGGACAGCCTCGGGAAGGGGGTGTGCGTTGAGGCCGTGCATTCTAGCCTAATCAGTCTGCATCGGCACCCGAAACCACGGCGTGGAATGCACCCGAATGTCGGCTCCGAGCGCTTGCCCGCGCCGGAAGGTAAAAAATCCTCTGCTCTATCAGACGCGACCCGCGCTGTCGAGATATGGCGGTATGGCTCCTTTGCGTATACTGCACCGATGTTTTCCCAATCAGATTTCCGCCCACGCTGTGCCAAGTGGCTCATCGCAACCGGAATCTTCCTGCTGCTCGGCGCGTGTGTGGAGAAACCCAACACGCTGGAACGAGTCAAGGAGGATGGCGTTCTGCGCGTCGTCACCCGCAACAGCCCGGCAACCTATTTCCAGGACCGCAACGGTGAAACCGGTTTCGAGTACGAACTGGTGAAGCGTTTCGCCGACGATCTGGGCGTTGAACTGAAAATAGAAGCTGCCGACAACCTCGACGACCTGTTCGATCAGATGGGCAAGCCCGGCGGCCCTGTGCTGGCGGCAGCGGGCCTGGTGAGCAGCGAAAACCGCGCGAAGCAGGTGCGTTTTTCCCACTCCTATCTTGAAGTCACCCCGCAGGTCATTTATCGCAACGGCCAGTCGCGCCCCACCGATCCGGGCGATCTGGTCGGCAAGCGCATCCTCGTCCTTAAAGGCAGCAGCCACGCCGAGCAGCTGGCAGCGCTGAAGATCAAGTACCCCGGCATCAACTACGAAGAATCCGATCAGGTCGAAGTCGTCGACCTGCTGCGCATGGTGGATGAGGGCCAGATCGACCTGACCCTGGTGGATTCCAACGAACTGGCGATGAATCAGGTGTATTTCCCCAACGTTCGCGTCGGCTTCGACCTCGGCGATGGCCGCGATCAGCGTTGGGCCGTGGCATTGGGCGATGACAACAGTCTGCTCAACGAGATCAACGCCTATCTCGACAAGATGCAGAAGAACGGCATGCTGCAGCGGCTCAAAGACCGCTATTACGGACATGTTGACGTCCTCGGTTACGTCGGTGCCTACACCTTCGCCCAGCATTTGCAGGAACGCCTGCCCAAGTACGAAAAGCACTTCCAGGCCGCTGCCAAGTCTGAGCAGGTCGACTGGCGGCTGCTGGCCGCAATCGGTTATCAGGAATCATTGTGGCAGCCGGGGGTGACGTCGAAGACCGGTGTGCGCGGCTTGATGATGCTGACCCAGAGCACGGCCCAGGCCATGGGTGTGTCCAATCGGCTTGACGCAAAACAAAGTATTCAAGGCGGCGCCAAGTATTTTGCCTACGTCAAAGAACAGCTCGACGACTCGATTCAGGAGCCGGATCGCACCTGGCTGGCGCTCGCGTCCTACAACATCGGCAGCGGCCATCTGGATGACGCGCGCAAGCTGGCGGAAAGCGAAGGCCTGAATCCGAACAAGTGGCTGGACGTAAAGAAGATGCTGCCGCGTCTGTCGCAGAAGAAGTGGTACAGCAAGACCCGCTACGGCTATGCCCGGGGCGGCGAACCGGTCAGCTTCGTTGCCAACATCCGCCGTTATTACGACATCCTGACCTGGGTGACGCAGCCGCAGATGGAAGGCGGTCAGGTCGCGGAAGGTTCGCTGCATGTACCCGGTGTGGACAAGACCAAGCCGTCTGAAGAGAAAGCGCCGCTTTAGTCAGCGTCAGAATCCGCTCGCCGTCGCACCGAACTACCCCTTCGCCCGCCTCATCCTGAAAAACTCGCTCAGCATCGTCCCGCACTCCTCCCCCAGCACCCCACCTTCAAACAGCACGCGATGGTTCAGGAAAGGCTGCATGAAGAACTGCCCCTGACTCTGCACCACCCCGGCCTTGGGCTCAGTCGCGCCATACACCACCCGGCTGATGCGCGAGTGCACGATCAAACCGGCGCACATGCTGCAGGGTTCCAGCGTCACATACAGGGTGCTGCCAGGCAGACGGTAATTGCTCAGTGATTGCGCCGCCGCACGGATGGCAACCATCTCGGCGTGGGCACTGGGATCGCTGCCACTGATGGGGCAGTTAAAACCGCGGCCCACGATTTCACCGTCCTGCACCACCACCGCGCCGACCGGCACCTCGCCCAGCAACGCACCCTCCGCCGCCAGCGCCAACGCTTCACGCATGAAATGCTGATCGCGACTGCGATCGATGATGGGCGGCTGACGCATCAGGAGACCTCGATAGCGGCCATGAGGCCGGTTTCCATGTGGTCGATCACATGGCAGTGAAACATCCACACGCCGGGATTATCCGCGACCAAGGCAACGCGCGCGCGCTCGTTGCGCCCCAGCAGATAGGTGTCCGTAAAATACGGAACCACCTTCTTTCGATTGGAAGCAATGACTTTGAAACTCATCCCATGCAAGTGAATGGGATGCTGATACTGCGTCATGTTCTTCAGCTCGAAGATGTAACTCTTGCCGCGTTCAAGCTTGGCGATCGGCCGGTCCGCGCAGGTCTTGTCGGTGATGTCCCACGCCTGGCCATTGATCTGCCACAAGCTGGGCGGCTTGCCGTTGTCGACATTCACCGACACCGAACCGAACCACTCGAAATTGAAATTGAGCTTCTCGGCGTTGGCCAGATCAGGCTCGGCAACCGGATTGGCCGGCAGCTCAGGCGGCCACTCGCCCGGCGTATCGGTGCTGGCCACCGAACGAAATGTGCCCAGCCGCACGGGGCCGTTGCGCAGGGAAATCTCTTCACCGGCGGCAGGCGCCTTGATCGCCAGACAGATGCGCATGCCCGGCCCCAGCCAGTAATCCTTGCCCAGCGGGCGCGGTTTGACCGGGTTGCCGTCCAGGGCGTAGATCATCGCCTCGGCGCCCTTCAGGTTCAGGCGATAAGTCACCGTGTTGTCGAGATTGAGGATGCGCACCCGGGTGATTTGCCCGGCAGGCAGCTCGACGACGCCTTGTGGCACGCCATTGATCGTCGACAGGCGCCCCGCCGTGCCCTCGCGTGCAGCCTCGCGAATAACGCTGAAATCAGTGAAAGCGCCCTGCTCGTCCACGTGCCAGCTCTTCAGGCTGACAACGCGTTCGTGGGCAAACCCGGTCGGCTCGCGCTCCTCGACGATGAGCGGCCCAACCAGCCCGCGGCCCAGTTCTTCGCTGCTGCTAACGTGGGGGTGATACCAGTAGCTGCCGGCGTCCGGCACGCGGAATTTATAGTCGAAGTACTCGCCCGGTTTAACCGGCAACTGCGAGACGTAAGGCACGCCGTCCATCTCCAGCGGCAGCCGGATGCCGTGCCAGTGAATCGTGGTTTCAACGGGCAGATGATTGATGAAGCGCACCCGTAGCCACTCGCCCTGTCTGACGCGCAGTTCAGTGCCTGGCGCCGAGCCGCCGAATGCCCAGGCGGGCGTCTGGTGCCCGGCCACCAGCTCAACGTCGAGCGGCGCGGCGATCAATTCGTAATCGTGCCCCTCGCCCGGCCCGCGTTTGCCGAGCCAATACCTTGAGGCGCCGCCAGCGCCAAGCCCGACCACGGCAAGACCGGCCAGACCTCCGAGTATCTGTCGACGGGTAAAAGACATGTACAAAAAACCTCAACAACGACTGACCGCATCCGGGAACGATGCAGGGGGCGGACACGATACACCGGCACTTACAGAAATTTAAGGAGACCGCGTACGCAATACATATTTAGTGCCAAATGAATCGGGGATCACGCCAAGCTTGTCCTCCCATTCATCAAGGAAGACGAATATGACCGTTGCACCCGCCCGCCCACCCGTTGCATCCCTGAGCCAGGACCGAACTGCCCTCGTTAAAATGAGTGAGCGCCTGGTCGAGGCCTGCCCGGACATGCGCGAAATGGCCCGCAGCATCGCCCAGGAAATTCTCCTGCGTCACACCGGTCACGATACCGAGCCCGACACAGTTTACTGGCACTGCTTCCACACCGCAGAGAGCAGCCCGCGATCGTTCAATGGCTGGCAACACCGGGATGCGCCCTATCAATCGATGACCCTCCCGCAGCTGGTCATGCACCGTTTCAATCCCCACGATCAGGACAACGCCGATACCCTGCAGATGCTCAGCGGGTTCTACACCGCTGCCCCTGATGCAGAAGCGTTCGATGAACGAAACGAGGTCAGGATGTTGCCCGCGCAGGTCATGAGCGACTTCTGGGCGGTGGATTTCAAATCCCGCTATCAAGGGAAGCTGGACGCTTTCTGGCGGGACTTTGCCGACGATTTCCGCACTCTGGCCAAAGCCAACTTCATCGCCAGCGCCTTTGAAGACCAACACGCCGGCTGGCTCAGTGAAGAAGATCTGCTAACCGTCTTGCGTGCGGCTAACGTTGTACCGACCGATTCTCCTAGCCTGCAAACACTCCAGGCCAGCGCGCCGGCCAGTGTTGACGCGAACGTCTGGACCTTCGATGTCATCGGCTACGAAGCCAGCGACATCTTGCGAATCGTGACCGCCAGCGGCCGACAGATTCTCTACACGCCCGGCGAAGTACAGGCGTTTCATGCCTTCGATACGCCGGAAGAGCTGCACGGGTGGCTGCTGTCGCAGAACAACCGCCCGGAGCGACGTGCACGCTTCATGGGGCACTTCCCGCTGTCGGCACATGGCGAGGCCGATGAAAACATCGGGCTGTTTCACGGCCTGGATGTGCTCTACAGCACATGGGGATCTGCTCATCCCGGCCTGATCAATCAACAGAGTCGGCCTGTGTCAGGGGACCCGTTCGCTCATCTGCGCGACGCAATCCGGGCGCGGATGTTTGCCGACGCAGACCTGGCACTGCATTCAAATGCCGACCTGCGCAAACAGATGTGGATCGGCTATCTGCGGTCGTTCTCTCAGCTTTCCGGTGCGCTGGCAGCGATTGACTGGCCGATTGCGCTGGCAGCCGTGGGCGCCGGCATCGCCGACATGGGGCTCAACATCGATCAGGCCTTGAACGGCGCGAGCACGGCGCAACGCGAGGCCGGAGTCATCGGCGCTGTCACGGCGGCCATCGACACGCTGTTTAATAGCGCATTTCTTGCGGGCGGAGAGGCGTTGGCGGAAGGCGAGTTACCGCAGCCTGAAGCCGGGTTGGAGCCAGCCCCCGAAGTCGATGAGCCTGTGGGTGGGTTCGTAGAAACGCCGGGCTTGGAACCCGAATCCGTTTACCCCACTGAGCGTAACGATGGGCTGAATTCTTTCGAGACCAACATGCTGCTGGATGCCTTCGAGCCCATACGTGAAGAGGGCAGGATGAACGGCATCTACCTGACCGATCAAGGCGAAACCTTTATCGAGATCGATGGCTTCGCCTACGCCGTTCGCTACATCAACGAACTGAAATCCTGGGCCATCATCGACCCTGAGAACCCCTTCTCGTTTTATCGAAACCGGCCCGTCCGGCTCAACAGCGCTGGCAGGTGGGAGCCCATCATTCCGTTGAGTCTGCAAGGCGGAGGTAAAGCGATGAGCAAGATAGGGATTGGACGTGGGCCCGGCGTTTCACAACACACAGCGCCTTTGCCCAGCCCCTACGAAATACCGGAGGCACTCAGGTCCGATGTAATGGAAGGCGCGCAATTTGGTGGACGTCGTGTGGATGAGCGTTACCACAGTGGGGATTTCAGCACGCGCGATCCCTACGATGATTTCAAACGCCTGCGTGACGATTTGCGCAATGACGCCGACGCATTCTTCACGACACTCCAACTGCCGCCGCGTCCGGAAATCCCTGACCTGCGTACCGACGCGCCATTGAAAAGCACGCTGAAGACGCTGTTCCAACGCTCACCGGGTCTGGTCATCGGCGAGAGTCACGCCGGCATCGGTAGCAAACAGTTTCTGATCGAACAGATGCCGCGTCTCGCCAAGCTCAAGGTGCGAACACTGTATATGGAGCACCTGATGACCGATTTTCATCAGGCAGATCTGGATGCTTTTTCAAGGACCGGTGATATGTCGCCTCAGCTTGAAGCCTATGTCGACACCCTCGACAAAGGACATCGGACTGATCCCACCGGCAAATACACCTTCATGGCCGTGCTCAAAGCCGCCCGAGCCAATCGGGTGCGAATAAGCGCCATCGACTGCATGGCGAGTTACCGCCTCGACGGCGTAGAGGGTGGTGAACGAACCCTTAGGCAAAAAATGATGAACTACTTCGCCAAAGGCGTCATCGAGGCGGATCAGGCATCAAACAGTGGCAACTGGGTCGCGCTCGTCGGCAACTCCCACGCCAACACCTATCAGGGCATCCCGGGCGTGGCCGAACTGGAAGGCGCCATCGGATTGCGCATCGAAGATGTCCGCGTCATGGAGTCGGGAGCGGTAACCCTCGACCCTGGTGCCGAGATGTTTGATTCTATGGGACGTCGCGCAGGAACCGTAAAGAGCGACTTACGCCTGCAATACCTGAGTGAGGCGCCCAGGCAGGAAACCGACCTGGAAAATACGCTGCTCCACCCCGGCATGTTCACGCTCGAACGAACCGCCGAAGGGGTCACGCTTATACACCGCAATAAAGCAGGCGCTGCGGTTCATACGGAGGTTAAACACGAGGGTAATCGCGTGTACATCGACCGCCCGGCATGGCCCCGTGTGAGTGGGCGTCGGTTTGATACCTTGGCGGATCTGACCACGGCGCTGGAGCTGATGGGGATGAGGCTGGTGGGCTGAGGCGGAAAACGTAAAAAGCCGAGTGAGACGTTGAGGCTCACTCGGCTTTCGCTTACGACGGTGTAGCAGTAGTCAGCTGAGGTAGCCGATCATTCCCACTCAATCGTCGCAGGCGGCTTGCTCGACACGTCATAAGTCACGCGCGAAATGCCTTCGATCTCATTGATGATCCGGCCGCTCACCGTTTCCAGCAACTCGTAAGGCAGGTGCGCCCAACGTGCGGTCATGAAATCGATGGTCTCTACGGCACGCAGGGCGACGACCCAGGCGTAACGACGACCGTCGCCGACGACGCCAACCGATTTCACCGGCTGGAACACGACGAAAGCCTGGCTGACTTTGTGGTACCAGTCGGCTTTGCGCAGTTCTTCGATGAAGATGTGGTCGGCGCGACGCAGCAGGTCGGCGTATTCCTTCTTCACTTCACCGAGGATGCGCACGCCCAGGCCTGGGCCTGGGAATGGGTGGCGGTACACCATGTCGTACGGCAGGCCGAGTTCGAGGCCCAGACGGCGGACCTCGTCCTTGAACAGCTCGCGCAGTGGTTCGACCAGCTTGAGGTTCATCTCTTCCGGCAGGCCGCCCACGTTGTGGTGCGACTTGATGACGTGGGCCTTGCCGCTTTTGGCGCCAGCGGACTCGATCACGTCAGGGTAGATGGTGCCCTGGGCCAGGTATTTGATGTTGTCGAGCTTGGTCGACTCGGCGTCGAACACGTCGATGAAGGTGCGCCCGATGATCTTGCGCTTCTTCTCCGGATCGCTTTCGCCGGCCAGATTGTTGAGGAACTGGTCTTCGGCGTTGGCGCGGATCACCTTGACGCCCATGTTCTCGGCGAACATGGCCATGACTTGCTCGCCCTCGTGCAGACGCAGCAGGCCGTTGTCGACGAAGACGCAGGTCAGTTGGTCGCCGATGGCTTTGTGCAGCAGCGCTGCGACCACCGAGGAGTCAACACCGCCAGACAGACCCAGCAGCACGTTGTCGGTGCCGACCTGGGCGCGCACCTGGGCGATGGCGTCTTCAGCGATCTTGGACGGGGTCCACAGCGCTTCGCAGCCGCAGATGTCGAGAATGAAGCGCGACAGGATGCGACCGCCCTGCTTGGTGTGGGTCACTTCCGGGTGGAACTGCACGCCGTAGTAGCCGCGGGTGTCGTCGGCCATGCCAGCGATCGGGCAGCTAGGGGTGCTGGCCAGTACGTGGAAGCCTTCCGGGATTTCGGTAACTTTGTCGCCGTGACTCATCCACACGTCGAGACCGAAGACGCCATCGGCGTCGACGTGGTCTTCGATGCCATCCAGCACGCGGCTCTTGCCGACGACGTCGACTCGGGCATAACCGAACTCACGCAATTCGGAGCCGGCCACGCGGCCGCCGAGCTGCTCGGCCATGGTTTGCATGCCGTAGCAGATACCGAAGATCGGCACGTTCAGGTCGAACACGGCCTGCGGCGCGCGCGGGCTGTCGGCAACGTGGACGGACTCGGGGCCGCCGGCGAGGATGATGCCTTTTGGGGCGAATTCGCGGATCGCTTCGTCCGACATGTCGAACGGGTGCAGTTCGCAGTAAACGCCGATTTCGCGAACGCGACGGGCGATCAGCTGGGTGTACTGAGAACCGAAGTCCAGGATCAGGATGCGGTGGGCGTGAATGTCGAGGGCCATAGTCATTCTCGTCGAAAATCAGAAACAAGACGGGGCTGTCATGAACAGCCCCGGTACACAATTCGTGAAACGCGCCTGAGTCATCAGGCGCGTTCCGATCAACCTACGCGGTAGTTCGGCGCTTCCTTGGTGATCTGCACGTCGTGAACGTGGGACTCAGCCATGCCGGCACCGGTGATGCGCACGAATTCAGGCTTGGTGCGCATTTCGTGGATGTCGGCGCTGCCGGTGTAGCCCATGGAAGAGCGCAGGCCACCCATCAACTGGTGAACGATGGCCGTCAGCGAACCCTTGTACGCAACGCGGCCTTCGATACCTTCCGGTACGAGTTTTTCCGCGCCGTCGGACGAGTCCTGGAAGTAACGGTCCGACGAGCCTTGGGCCTGGGACATTGCGCCCAGCGAACCCATGCCGCGATAGGCTTTGTACGAACGGCCCTGGAACAGTTCGATCTCGCCCGGTGCTTCTTCGGTACCGGCAAACATCGAACCCATCATCACGCAGTAGGCGCCGGCAACGATGGCCTTGGACAGGTCACCCGAGAAGCGGATGCCGCCGTCGGCGATCAGCGGAACGTCGGTGCCTTCCAGCGCCGAAGCCACGTTGGCGATGGCGCTGATTTGCGGGACGCCCACGCCAGCGACGATACGGGTGGTGCAGATGGAGCCGGGACCGATACCGACCTTGACGCCGTCAGCGCCGGCTTCGACCAGTGCGAGTGCAGCGGCGCCGGTGGCGATGTTGCCGCCGATGACTTGCACGTCAGGAAAGTTCTGTTTGACCCAGCGAACGCGGTCGATCACGCCTTTGGAGTGGCCGTGTGCGGTGTCGACAACGATGACGTCCACGCCCGCAGCTACCAGCGCGCTGACGCGTTCGCCGGTGTCTTTACCAGTGCCGACTGCAGCGCCGACACGCAGGCGACCCTGGTCGTCTTTGCTCGCCAGCGGCCAGGCTTTGGATTTCTCGATGTCCTTGACGGTCATCATGCCCTTGAGCGCGAACTTGTCGTCGACGATCAGGACTTTTTCCAGACGGTGCTTGTGCAGCAGATCGCGCACTTCGTACTTGTCGGCGCCTTCGCGGACGGTGACCAGACGCTCTTTCGGCGTCATCACTTCGCGAACGGCGATATCGAGGCGGGTTTCAAAACGCACGTCGCGGGAGGTCACGATGCCGACGAGCTCGCCGTCATGCAGGACCGGAACGCCGGAGATGTTGTGTTGACGGGTCAGTTCGAACAGATCGCGAACAGTGGCGTCAGCCTCGATGGTGATCGGATCCTTGACCACACCCGCTTCGAACTTCTTGACCTTGCGCACTTCGGCAGCTTGCTGCTCGACGGTCATGTTCTTGTGGATGATGCCGATGCCGCCTTCCTGAGCCATGGCGATCGCCAGACGGGCTTCGGTGACGGTGTCCATAGCGGCGGAAACGAGGGGGATGTTGAGTTCGATGCCACGGGTCAGGCGTGTTTTAAGACTGACTTCGTTGGGAAGCACCTCGGAATAACCGGGCACAAGGAGAATGTCGTCGAATGTAAGGGCTTCTTGGCTGATACGCAGCATCGCTGGGCTCCCGAGCGGGAAAATGGAAGCGCGCCATTGTACCCAGACACCTGCACTATCTCAATGTAAAGATCAGGCTATTTACTAATGAACCCGATTAATACGCCCAGTGACAGCAGCCAAGACCTACATCCTGACTTTGACGTGGGACACCGGACGGTCCATGCGCTCGGCAAACGCCTCGACAAAGCTGCTTTTAAAGCCGGCATCTAGCCAGTTGTTGAAGATGAAACCCAGATTCGAGAACCCGCACGGCTCCAGAAAAAGAAACCCGTTGATGTCGTCTTCATGGCGACATTCGGGGCACATGAAGTTGTCGGTGTGGCCCGGCATCCAGTCTTCCAGGCTGTCGAACAGGGCTTCGCCGATCTCGCGCCGGCATTCCGGGCAACCGGCCTCCTCCTTGAAGCCCTGCTGCGGCGTATAGATGCACCGCTTGAGGACGATTTCCAGGCCATTGACCGGTTGACCGAACGGCAAGGCATCAGGGTTTTCGACGAAACGTCGCGCGCCCGGCGCAACCGCGTAGGCCATGCGGTTGAAGCTGCGCCCACAAGTGGTCAGGGATTCCTCGACGACGTTCAGCTTCACCAGCCAGCGCAGGATCGCCCGCGCCTTCGCTTCGTGCGCAGGAAAGCTGGAGATTTGCGGGACGATGATGCTCTGGGTGTCCATGACGGGCCTGTTTGACGAGTAATCGGGGCCGGCAGCTTAATCGCGCTGTCGGTGACGTCAAGTATGGCCGTCGGGGCGCGCGCCGTCAGCGATCTCATCTGGTGACCCGTGCCCCAATGCCTTTATGATGCCGCCATGATCAAAGACCCCTTCGCAAGACTCGGCCTTGACCGGGACGTCCTCACTGTCAGCCAGCTCAACGGCCGCGCACGCGTGCTGCTGGAGGATGTGTTCTCCAGCATCTGGGTGGAGGGCGAGATTTCCAACCTCTCGCGTCCCGCCTCCGGGCACGTTTACTTCACGCTGAAGGATTCAGGCGCCCAAGTGCGTTGCGCGCTGTTTCGCAGCAATGCCGCGCGGGTGCGTCAGGCGTTGAAGGACGGCCTGGCGGTCAAAGTGCGCGGCAAGGTCTCGCTATTTGAAGGTCGCGGCGACTATCAGCTGATTCTCGACACGGTGGAGCCTGCTGGCGATGGCGCGCTGCGTCTGGCTTTCGATGCGTTGAAAGAAAAGCTCAGCGCCGAAGGCTTGTTCAGCGCCGAGCGCAAGGTCGCCCTGCCCCTGCACCCCAAGCGTATCGGCATCATCAGCTCCCCGACCGGTGCAGTGATTCGCGACATCATCAGCGTGTTTCGCCGTCGCGCGCCCCAGGTCGAACTCACCCTGATTCCCACCGCCGTGCAGGGCCGCGAAGCCATCGGCCAGATCGTGCGCGCCCTGAAGCTCGCGGATGGCCGCGGCTTTGATGCGTTGATCCTGGCGCGGGGCGGCGGATCGCTGGAGGACCTGTGGTGCTTCAACGAAGAGGCCGTCGCCCGCGCAATCGATGCGTGCGTGACGCCGATCGTCAGCGCGGTCGGGCACGAAACCGATGTCTCGATCAGTGACTTCGTCGCCGACGTGCGCGCACCGACGCCCTCCGCCGCCGCTGAGCTGCTGGCGCCGGATTCAAGTGATTTGCACCGCCGCGTCGACAGCCTGGAGCGCCGACTGATCAGCCGCATGCAGGACCGGCTGATGCGCGAGAAATTGCGCCTGGACGGTATCTCCCGCCGCTTGCGTCACCCTGGCGAGCGCCTGCGCCAGCGCGCCCAGCGCCTCGACGATCTGGACATGCGCATGCGCCGGGCCTTTGAACAGCAGATGCACAAGCGCCAGGTGCGCATGAGCCACCTGGAAAGCCGCCTCGCCGCGCAACACCCGGGACGCACGCTGATGTTTCTGCGTCAGCGCCTGGCGGTACTTGCCGAGAGGCTGCCCCGTGCGATCAAGGAAAACCTCAAGACCCGTCGCCTGCAGCTGCAAAGTCAGGTGCAGACGCTCAACGTGGTCAGCCCGCTGGCGACCCTGGGCCGTGGTTACAGTATTTTGCTGGATGAACGCGGCAGGGCCGTTCGCGCTGCCGAGCAGACGCATCAGGGTCAGCGCCTGACGGCAAAGCTGGCGGACGGCGAGCTGCAAGTGCGCGTCGAAGACAACCATCTGACGCCTGTCACCCTTTCACTTCTGGATTGATCAATGCTGCCTCTTCTATCCCGTTCGTTGGTCACCGCTGCCTTGGTCATGTGCGCCGCCCTGCCCGCCTGCGCCGACAGCTACATTTCCCGCCTGCTCAACAAGCCGGTACCGGGCGGCGTAGCGGTGGTCGACCTCGGCCCTTCCGCGCAAGCGCCCAAGGCCACGTGGCAAGGCAAACCGGTGCTGGTGGTCAAGGATCAGGACGCGCGCTGGCTGGCCATCGTCGGCATCCCGCTGACCATCAAGCCAGGCAGCCCGCAACAGGTTAGCAGCGGCGGTCGCAACCTGCCTTTCGTGGTGGGCAACAAGAAGTACCCGGAGCAGCGCATCACGCTGAAGAATCAGCGTCAGGTCAATCCGAACCCGGACGACTTGAAGCGCATCGAGCAGGAGCTCGACGTGCAAGTCCGCGCCTACCGTACGTTCAGTCCCGTGACGCCGAGCAACCTTCTGCTGGACAAGCCGGTGGACGGGCCGCTCTCCAGCAAATTCGGTGTGCGGCGCTTTTTCAACGGTGAGGAGCGTAATCCTCACGCCGGACTGGACTTCGCGGTCCCTGCCGGGACGCCTATCAAGTCGCCGGCGGCGGGCAAGGTGATTCTGATCGGTAACTACTTCTTTAACGGCAACACGGTGTTCGTCGATCACGGGCAGGGCTTCATCAGCATGTTTTGCCATATGTCGAAGATCGACGTGAAAGTCGGCGATGCCGTGCCGCGCGGTGGCGTGGTCGGGCGCGTAGGTTCGACTGGCCGCGCGACGGGGCCGCATATGCACTGGAACATCAGCCTGAATGACGCGCGGGTGGATCCGGCGATTTTCATTAATGCGTTTCAGCCGTAACGCTTGCCCAGGGTAATGGCCCTCTAGGACTGGCTTTAGCCGGGAACGCGTCGGACGCTTCATCGCGAATGTGATGGCGTGAAATCTGGCCCCTTCCCGGCTGAAGCCGGTCCTACAATTGGAATGCATACATCCTGCTGAGCTTGCTCACGAGCACCCATTAGGACCAGCCCCAACCGTGACGGCAATTTAATCGCGCAAGCCCTCGAAATACGGCAATAACATCTCGACCATGTGTTTTTAGCGGTAGCTTCTCTCAATTTTTCCCAACCGCTTGCCAGCTTTCACCCTATTGGTTACGTTTGGCGACATGAAAACCTCTCGCACCCTCATTCTGATGCGTCAACATCGCTGCCTCTGCCTCGTCAGTGCACGACTGCAAAGCTGAACGCGGTGCCTCGACGCTCATCCCGCAGTGCTACTCTCGCATCAACCGGCTGGCCGCCTTTTTTCGGCCCTGAGTACAACAAGGATTATTCACATGACCATGCTCAAAGATCCCTCGACGAAGTACCGCGCCTTTCCTGTCATCGACCTGCCTGACCGCACCTGGCCTTCCAAGACCATCACTGCGGCGCCGATCTGGTGCAGTTCCGACTTGCGTGACGGTAACCAGTCCCTGATCGAGCCCATGGATGCGGTCAAAAAGCTGCGATTCTGGAAAACCCTCGTGCAAGTGGGCGTCAAGGAAATCGAAGCCTCCTTCCCGTCCGCGTCGCAAACCGATTTCGATTTCGTGCGCACGCTCATCGAAGACGGCCACATCCCGGACGACACCACCATTCAGGTGCTGACCCAGGCCCGCGAAGACCTCATCGCACGGACGTTCGAATCCCTGCGCGGTGCGAAGAAAGCCATCGTGCACCTGTACAACGCCACCTGCCCGTCCTTCCGCCGCATCGTCTTCAACCAGGACAAAGCAGGCGTCAAAGCCATCGCCGTGAATGCCGCTCAGCTGTTCGTCAAATACGCCGCCCAGCAGCCAGAAACCCAATGGCAGTTCGAGTACTCGCCTGAGACCTTCAGCGCTACCGAGCTGGAGTTCGCCAAGGAAGTCTGCGACGCCGTCATCGAAGTGTGGAACGCGACGCCGCAGAACAAGGTGATCCTCAATCTGCCTGCAACCGTCGAAGTCGCCACCCCGAATATTTACGCCGACCAGATCGAATGGTTCTGCCGCAACATTTCCCGTCGTGACAGCGTGATCATCAGCCTGCACACCCATAACGACCGTGGCACCGGCGTCGCCGCAACCGAGCTGGGCCTGATGGCCGGCGCGGATCGCGTTGAAGGCTGCCTGTTCGGCAACGGCGAGCGCACCGGTAACGTCGACCTCGTGACCGTCGCGCTGAACATGTACACCCAAGGCCTGAATCCGCAGCTGGACTTTTCCGACATCGACGGCGTGCGCAAGGTGGTCGAGGAGTGCAACCAGATTCCGGTGCACCCGCGTCATCCGTACGTTGGCGATCTGGTACACACCGCGTTTTCCGGCTCTCACCAGGACGCGATCCGCAAGGGCTTCACTCAGCAGAAGGACGGCACGTTGTGGGAAGTACCTTACTTGCCAATCGACCCGGCTGACATTGGCCGCAGCTACGAAGCGGTCATCCGCGTCAACAGCCAGTCCGGCAAAGGCGGGATCACCTACCTGCTCGAACAGGAATACGGCATTTCCCTGCCGCGCCGCATGCAGATCGAGTTCAGCCAGGTGGTTCAGGGCGAGACCGATCGTCTGGGCCTGGAGATGAGCGCTCAGCAGATTTACTCGCTGTTCAAGCGTGAATACCTGCAGGCCAACAAGCCGTACGCATTGGTCAGCCACCGCTTACAGGAAGAGAACGGCAACAGCGCCGTGGAAGTGGAAGTGACCGGCAAGGGTGACAGCGAGAGCAACCTGCGCTGGAAAGGCACGGGCAATGGTGCGCTGGAAGCATTGGTCGCCGGTCTGCCGGTGCCGGTCGAGATCATGGACTACAACGAGCACGCCATTGGCGCAGGCACCACGGCCAAGGCCGCTGCCTACATCGAGCTGCGTGTGAATGGCGACCGCGCAGTGCACGGCGTCGGTATCGACGAGAACATCACCACGGCCAGCTTCAAGGCCCTGTTCAGCGCGCTCAACCGTGGCGTGCAGCAGGCTGAAGAAGCCACCAAAGCGGCGTAACGCACCGCGATGCAAAAAGGCCCTGAAGTGCAAACTTCAGGGCCTTTTGTTTTAGCGCTGGATAATCAGGCCGTGGTGTCGACTTTGACTTTCATCAGGTTCAACAGGGAAGCCTGCAACGCGCCCAACTGAGCCATGGTCCCGGAAATCTGCTGCTGGATCGCCATGACCTGCGTGGCCTTCAGCTCATCCGGCGTCTTGCTGCCCTGTACAGCGGCCAACTGAGCCTGCTGCTGCTGAAGCATTTTCTGGGTTCGCTCAATCTGCTCCTGCAACTGCTTGATCATCTCCTCCTTCATGCTCGGCGCGTCGCCCGACTCAGTGGCTCCGGCCGCCTTGGTGTCGCCATAGACGTTGCCACGCAACTCGACGCTGGCGGTCTTGGCATCGCTCTTGGTGGAGTCGTCGGTTTTGACAGCAGCCGTAAACACGCTGGAGTAAGCACCCAACGAACTGGTGTTGATGGTGGTCATGATGAACTCCTTATGAGGTGCACTTTGTATCGGCCAGCGTACAAACATCTGAAGTCGAATTATTTTCCGGCTGATCGTGCCACCTCTCATTCGTAGGAGCCGGCTTGCTGGCGAACCCATGTTGTCAGTCGATGCGAGGGCAACTGACCTGATGCCTTCGCCAGCAAGCCGGCTCCTACAGCCTGATGCTACACGTGAGCCCCCAACGACCTATATGCCACGCACGAGAACGCCCCATGACCGAAGTCATGGAGCGTCTGTATCTCAGAATCAATGAATCAGGCGGTGGTGTTGATGCTGCCGGACTTCTGCAGTTGCAAGAGCGCGGCCTGTTCCGTGGACAAGCTGGCGGTCGTCGACGATATCTGTCCCTGAATGGCCATCACGCGGGCGGACTTTTCCTCGTCAGTGTCAGAGCTGGCCTGGGCGGCAGCGAGCTGCTGTTGCTGTTCCTGCAAGCGCTTCTGGGTTTCCTTGATCTGCTCTTCCAGCTTCGCGATGGCCTGCTCGCTGGTGCTGGAGGAATCAGAGGCCCCACCCGCTCCGCCAGCACCGCCAGCACCGCCAGCGCCACCTGCCGCAGTGGCTGTGGTCGACGCAGATGCCGACGTGGCATCTGTGGTGGAGGTGTCGCTGTCAGCCGCCGCTGTTGTGGCGTCTTTCTTGACCGCAACGGTGAAGCTGCTGGAGTAGGAACTCAATGAGGATGCGTTAATGGTGGTCATACCGATCTCCTGTCTGGGTACAACCGCTATCGACCCCTGCCCCCTCAACTCCATGACATTACTGTATCTCGAATGTATCAGCGTCGAGACAGGCCGGGAATTTCTCGCGATACGCCGCCAGGCTCTGCGCTGACAAGCTGACCTGAAACACGCCATCGGCCTCGCCGATGTTAAGCAGGCTCTCGCCCTGGAAGTCCAGCACTTGGCTGTCGCCGGTATAGGCGAAGCCCTTGCCATCAATGCCCACGCGATTCACTGCCGCGACGTAACACAGGTTCTCGATGGCCCGCGCCGGAAGCAAGCGGTTCCAGTGCAGACGGCGCGCGCCCGGCCAGTTGGCGGTGTACAGCAGCAGATCGGTATTGTACGCGTCACGGCTCCACACCGGAAAACGCAGGTCGTAGCAGATCAGCGGACGAATCCGCCAGCCCTTGAGTTCGAACTGAACCTGGCGCTCGCCCGGGCTGTAATGCTCATGCTCGCCGGCCATTCTGAACAGATGGCGCTTGTCGTAATGCAGCAGCTCGCCGTCCGGCCGCGCCCACAGCAAGCGATTGCGATGGCTGCCGTCAGCGGCGCGAATGATCACGCTGCCGGTCACCACGGCATCCAGTTGCCTGGCCTGCGCCAGTATCCACTGCGCCGTCGGGCCGTCTCCGGGCTCGGCCAGGGTTTCGGACTCCATGGTAAAGCCGGTGGTGAACATCTCCGGCAGGATCACCAGATCCGCGCCCTTGGCCTGGGCCAGCAGCTCTTCGAAGTGGGCGTGATTCGCCGGGGCGTCGTGCCAGACCAGCGTGGTCTGGACCAGCGCGATGTTCAGATTGGGCAGCGTACTCAAATCGCGCATAGTTTTTCCGCCGCCAGACGCAGCGTCTCCTCACGTTTGGGAAAACACAGCCGGATCAGGCGCTGGCCCTCGGGCGGACTCTGATAGAACACCGAAATCGGAATGCTCGCCACACCGTGCTCGCGGGTCATCCACAACGACATGTCGACGTCATTGAGGTCCGGGCGGATCTGCGAATAATCAACGAGCTGAAAGTACGTGCCGCTGGCCCGCGTGAAGGTGAAGCGCGAGGCTTCCAGTCGATCGCAGAAATAGTCGCGTTTGGCCTGATAGAACGCCGGCAGTTCGTCGACGTGTTCAGGGTGCGCCGCCATGAAATCGGCCAGCGCCCACTGCAGCGGTGTGACGCCGCAGAACGCAACGAACTGGTGGATCTTGCGCGCTTCGGCGGTCAGCGCCGGCGGCGCAACGAGGTAGCCGGTTTTCCAGCCGGTGACGTGGTAAGTCTTGCCGAACGAACTGACGACAAATGCGCGTTGATACAGCTCATCATGGGCCAGCACGCTGGCATGCTGCAGGCCGTCGAACACCAGGTGTTCGTAGACCTCGTCGCTGAGCACGTAAATATCACGGTCGCGTATCAACGCCGCCAGGCGATCCAGTTCGTCGCGGGTGATCAACGCACCGCTGGGATTGTGCGGCGTGTTGATGACGATCATGCGGGTGCGGGGGCTCAACGCGGCGCTGAGTTTCTCCCAATCGATGGCGAAGTCGCCGTCTTTCAGCTGCACATGCACGCAGCGTCCACCGGCCAGTTCCACCGAAGGCGCATAGCTGTCGTAGCAAGGGTCGAAGACAATCACTTCATCGCCAGCGCTGACGACGGTTTGAATGGCGCAGAAGATGGCGTGTGTGGCGCCGGGTGTGATGGTGATTTCGCTGTCGACGCCGACCTGACGGCCGTAGCACCGGGCGATTTTCGCGGCGACTTGCTCGCGCAGTGCCGGGAGGCCGGCCATCGGCGCGTATTGGTTGTTGCCGTCCATGACGCGGCGGCAAAGGGCTTCACGCAGCGCATCGGGCCCATCGAAATCGGGAAAACCCTGAGACAGATTGATCGCCCCGGTTTCGGCGGCAAGCTGAGACATCACAGTAAAAATGGTGGTGCCAACGTTCGGCAGTTTGCTGGTGATCATGGGGTTTTCCTGCTCCACTCCCGACACCTGGAGGGCTCGGGGACCCGCAGGATAGCCCAGATGTCGCGCACAAAAAAAGGCGCCACTGGCGCCTTTTCCGAGAAAGACCTTTACACGATCAGCGCTTGTCGCGGCGCTTCTTGTCGGCCTTCTTGTGGTGCGACATCATCCGACGCTTCTTGTTGACCTGGCGGTCGGTCAGCGTGTTCTTGTTGCCTTCATACGGGTTCTCGCCACCCTTGAACTCGATGCGAATCGGCGTACCGACCAGCTTGAGCACACGGCGGTAGGTGTTCTCGAGATACCGGACGTACGACTTCGGTACTTTCTCGACCTGGTTACCGTGGATCACGATCAACGGCGGGTTCGCGCCACCCAAGTGTGCATAACGCAGCTTGATGCGGCGGCTGCCCACCATGGGCGGTGCGTGCTCGCTGACTGCGTCTTCCAGAATCTGCGTCAGGCGGCTGGTCGGCCAACGGGTCACAGCGGATTTGAACGAGTTCTGCACCGACTGATACAGGTTGCCCACGCCGGTGCCGTGCAGCGCCGAGATGAAGTGGATGTCGGCGAAGTCGACGAAGAACAACCGACGCTCCAGCTCGACCTTCACGTAATCGCGCTCGCTCGGCACCATGCCATCCCACTTGTTCAGCGCGATGACCAGGGCCCGACCGGATTCAAGGGCAAAGCCCAGAAGGTTGAGGTCGTGGTCGACGACGCCTTCACGGGCGTCCATCACGAAGATCACCACGTTGGCGTCTTTGATCGCCTGCAGGGTTTTCACCACGGAGAACTTTTCGACTTCTTCGTGGATCTTGCCGCGCTTGCGCACACCGGCGGTGTCGATCAGCGTGTACTTTTCCTCGTTGCGTTCGAACGGGATGTAAATGCTGTCACGGGTGGTGCCGGGCTCGTCGTAAACGATAACGCGGTCTTCACCGAGCATGCGGTTGACCAGCGTCGACTTGCCGACGTTAGGGCGACCGATGATGGCGATCTTGATGCCGTCTTTCTCGCTCGGACCCGGAATGCGCTTGGCTTCCTGACCTTCAGCGACGACTTCCTCTTCTTCGCCTTCTTCGACTTCGTCAGCGTCTTTCGGGAAATCGCGCAGGGCGATTTCGAGCATCTGCGTGATGCCTCGACCGTGAGCGCCGGCGACCGGAATCGCGTCACCCATGCCCAACGGTGCAAACTCGGCACGGGCCATGTCAGGGTCGATGTTGTCGACTTTGTTGGCAACGACGTAGGAGGTCTTGTTGCGCTTGCGCAGGTGCTCGCCAATCATCTGGTCGGCGGCTGTGAAGCCTGCTTTGGCGTCAACGAGGAACAACACGACATCGGCTTCTTCGATGGCCAGCAGCGACTGCTCGGCCATTTTTTCGTCCATGCCGTGTTCGTCACCGGAGATACCGCCGGTGTCGATCAGGATGTAGGAGCGCCCTTGCCACTTGGCCTCACCGTATTGGCGATCACGGGTCAGACCGGACAAGTCGCCGACGATGGCGTCGCGAGTCCTGGTCAGGCGTTTGAACA